>NZ_BAAAIV010000012.1:152656-511773 GCF_039526245.1 Arthrobacter rhombi | reverse complement strand
ACCCCCAGCGAGATTGCTGGGGGTCTATTCTGCAAACACGCGGAATTAGGACTTATTCATCTAGTGGATTGAAGGCCGCGACGTGACAGGATGTAGCCGGTGCCGATGGCCGTCAGGATGGGGATCGCGAACCGTAACTGTGGCCAGTTGTCTTTTGCGGGAGGGTCCACGCTCGCCGTCCCCGGGTAAAAGAACGCGGACAGCTGACTGATCCAATACACCGAGGCGGACAGGGCGGCTGCGTCCAAGCCCACCCGCCCATAGCCCGGCCGCCATGGGCTCGCCAGCGTCGCCACCGGGACCCCGCCCCGGAACTCATGGTCTGTGCGTGATGGAACTTCGCGTGAGGCAGCCACGACTCGTGGTAGATGTGGGTTTCATTGAAATCGAACAGGTACGGTCCGGCCATCAGCCCCGCAGCGGTCACCGTGATGAGGGCCTTGCCGATGGTTGCCGGTTTCATCAGTGCTCGTTAGCCGACTGCTCGGTGCCGGCCGCGGCACGGATGGGCAGGATAACCCGGCTGGCGATCAGCCAGCGGCCCTCGTCCAGGGCGACGGTGTCGTCGTAGACCACACCGTGCACGGAGCCGTCGTTCATGATCATCAGCCCCTTGGACCGTACCGAGGCTGCGGTATCGCTGGTCTCGGTGATGACAGTGTTGGTCACGAGGTGCGACAGGGGTGCGTGCCCGGAGCCAGACAGCCGAGCCATCGCAGTGCGCAGGGTGTCGATGCCCTGGAATGAGCCCATGCCCGAGCTGGTCATGTTGTAGGTGGCCTCCGGCGTGAACACTTCGCCGAGCTGGTCAAACTGGTCCTCGTCGGAAACGAATGCGAGACGGGCGATGGTTTCGGTGATCTGCTGACGATCAAGTGCACTGAGCATGACTTCTCCCTGTTTGGTACTCAGTACCGTAGCAGACTCGATGCGCATTGGCACTGCGGTCGAGCCGACCGGTAGGCTGAAGTCATGTCTGAACGTTCGTCTGAGGTAGATAAGCCACCGTTGTCGTTGATTGAACGAAAGCAGCGAGCGGCGCGCGGCCGAATCATCGATGCCGCGGATGCCCTGTTCGCTGAGCGAGGTTTCGACAGTGTCTCCGTCACCGACATCGCGGAACGTGCCGAGGTGGGACGAACCACCTTTTTCCGGCACTTCAAGGACAAGACTGAGGTCGTCTTCGCCAAAGAACAAGCGATGTTCGAGGCAATCACCGACGCGACTTCCGAGAAGTGGGCTTCCGCACAGTCGGTGGATTCTCTAGCAGGGGCCTTGAGCGCCCTTGAACCTCTCGTGATCCAGTTATGCGAGCAAGCTACCGCCCATGTCGACGTCTACCAGCGGCACACCATGCTTCTTGATGCGCACGAAGAACTGAGGGAACGCGAGGCGCTTAAACACCAGTACATCGCGCATGAGTTCGCAGAGGTACTTCTCGCGCACGGCGCCCCGCTCCACCTCGCCACGATAGCGGCGCAGCTTGCATTGGCCTGTTACGCCAGTGGGCGAGTCCTCGCCGCGACACCGAGCGATCTCACCACCACGACACGCGCCGCTTTCCGCGACACACTCTCAATAAATTCCTCACCCGCGGAAGCCTGACTTCCGATCGTCATCTCCTCTTGCAGCACACCTCAGCCACCCCCGCCGCCGAGCAAGCACGACGAGAGGGAAGCGAAACTCCCACGCAAATTGCCAAAGCGCTTGGCATCTCACGAGCCACCATTTCTCGGCACCTTAACGCATAGCGCCAACTACCACTCCTCTACTGGTCAGACCCCTACTTCAGCGCGCCGTGGCGTGTTTCGCAACAACGGACGTCACCGTGGAGTGACCCTGGGGAAAACGGTTCTGCCTGTCCCTCACAGGCCTGTCGGGAATCCTGCCTCGAGCCGGCCACCACGCCTAAACGAAGGTATCCGTACCGACCCAGCCCTACGGCAAGATCGATCAGTTTCCGAGGACCCTTTATGACGGGTGAGCTCCCTGGACACGATCACCGCATGCCCCACGCCACCATCGGGAACCAGGACACCCATGGGCAGCTACCGACGTGGCGGGGCAGTGCCGCCAGCGGCGCCGCGTGAGCGCGCCACTGCCTATGGTGAGAACGGCCGTGCCGGGAGATCGGCCGACGGTAGAATCGGCATGACGGCCATCCACAGAAGAGCGAGTTCAGAATGCCCCACAGGCCACCAGTTCCGGTGACGGGAGAACTGGACGACGCTTCGACCCTGAAAAAACACCTGCAGCTGAAGGCGATTCTGCGTCACCATGCCACAGAAGTCTGCGACCCTGGCAGGCCTATTCCTTCGGAGCGGGAACTGACCCAGCAATTCGGTGTGGCACGGATGACCGTGCGGAATGCCATCGACGCACTGGTCGAAGACGGCGTCCTCGAACGCATCGTCGGTGTCGGCACCTTTGCCGCCTTTCCCAAGGTCGACCTTCAGGTCAAGCTCACCTCCTACAGCGAGGAGATGGAACGCCGGGGGATGGTACCCACCGGCCGCGTCCTGCGGTTCGACGAGATTCCGGCCACCGGCCAGTTGGCCCGGGAAATGGAACTCGAGGACGGAACGCCAGTGGTGCGCCTGCGGCGCCTCTTGCTGGCCGATGGACTCCCTATGAACCTGGACGAGAACTATTTGCCCTCACATCGGGTACCCGGGTTCCTCGACGATGCGGCACCGCGCCAGCTGTACGCCTCCTTGAACGAGCGCTATGGCCTGGTGATGCAGTGGGGCGAGGACCAGGTGGAAGCTACGGCCGCGACCCCGCAGGATGCCAAGCACCTGGGGGTGGACGTGGGAACCCCGCTGTTGAAGATCCAGCGACATGCTTACGTCAAACGTGAATTGGTCGACTACTCGGTGTCGCTCTACCGGGCCGACCGCTACAAGCTGTTCGTGCCCCTGCAGCGCCCTGGGACACGTCAGCGGCATTCCTACGAGGCTGACGGGTTCTAGCGCGCTCAGGACTCTCTAGACGGTCTGCCACACTAGCGTGAGCCCATCACTCCGAACCGTCACTGGATCAGCGTGGTGGGGGAGTCCGGCAGCCGTCGCGGTGAGCTCGGATCAGAGACCCCACGAACAAGGGACCCCGATCAACGATCGGGGTCCCTTGTTCCTTGCAGTGAAGGCTAGTGCTCGATGGAGGCGTTCTCCGACTTGCCGTCGATGGCCGGAGCATGGTGGCCATGGGCGGCCTCCAACTCGGCGGGGGTCACCGGTGCGACGCGATCCTCGAAGAAGAACTTCGAAATTGCCCCGCGGGCCTTTTCCGAGGCGGTCACGTGGCCGGCACGGTCTGCCTCCGGGGGGAGTACCTCGTGGGACTCGAAAGCGACCAGCTGGTAGAGCTTGTACTCATCCAGGGCGACGTGCTGTTCGCTGAAGCCGCCTTCCGGGGACATCTCGATGATCCCGGCTTCGCGGCCGTGGAGCACGATTTCGCGATCCTTCCGCTGCAGTGCCAGGGCGATGCGGCGGGCAACGATGAATCCGAGGATCGGGCCCAGGAAGAACAGTGCACGCAGCCAGTACGTGACGTCGTTCAGCGAGACGTGGAAGTGGGTCGCGATGAGGTCAGACGATGCTGCACACCACATCACGCAGTACCAGATCACACCTGCCACGCCGACGCCCGTACGGAACGGGGCGTTGCGTGGACGGTCGAGCAGGTGGTGCTCGCGGTCGTCCTTCGTAATCCAGCGCTCGATCCACGGCCAACCGAACATGGCTCCGATGAGGATCGCGGCCGGGACCATCGGCAGTAGGACGTTCAGGATCAGGTTGTTGTCGCCCCACGGGAAGGGGATGACCCACTCGAAGCTGAAGTTGCCCAAGACGCCCGGCATCAGACGCAACGCGCCATCAACCCAACCGATGTACCAGTCAGGCTGGGTGCCGGCGGAGACAGGGGAGGGATCGTAGGGGCCGTAGTTCCAGATCGGGTTGATCGTGAAGAAGCCCGAGATGGCGGCAATGATGCCGAAGACGATGAAGAAGAACCCACCGGCCTTGGCGGCGTAGACGGGACCCACAGGGAAACCGACGACGTTGTCGTTGGTGCGACCCGGGCCACGGTACTGGGTGTGCTTGTGCACGACGACCATGAACAGGTGGATGCCGATCATCAGCAGGATCATTGCCGGTACCAACATGATGTGCAGCATGTACAGGCGGCCCACGATGGCGGTTCCGGGGAACTCGCCGCCGAACAGGAACGCCGAGATGAAGGTGCCCACCACCGGAAGTGCCTTGATGACGCCGTCGATGATGCGCAGGCCGTTGCCGGAGAGCAGGTCATCCGGGAGTGAGTAGCCGGTGAAGCCGGCAGCCATGGCCAGGACGAGCAGCGTGCCGCCGACGACCCAGTTCAGTTCACGGGGACGGCGGAAGGCGCCGGTGAAGAAGACGCGCAGCATGTGCACGGAGACAGCGGCCACGAAGAGCAGCGCCGACCAGTGGTGCACTTGGCGCATGAACAGGCCACCGCGGACGTCGAAGGAGATATCCATGGTCGAGGACATGGCCACCGACATCTGGACACCCTTGAGCGGGTTGTAGCTGCCGTTGTAGGTCGTGTGGGCCATCGACGGGTCGAAGAAGAACGTCAGGAACGTGCCCGAGATCAGCAGGATGACGAAGGTGTACAACGCCACCTCGCCGAACATGAACGACCAGTGGTCCGGGAAGATCTTGCGCCCGAACTCCTTGACGATCTGCGAGGCGCCGACACGGGTGTCGACGAAGTCCGCGATCTTGCCTGTCGAGGTTTTGGGACGGTACTCAGTAGTTGAAGACATGATTAGCCACGCTCCCAGTAGCTCGGGCCGACGGGCTCATGGAAATCGCTCTGGGCGACCAGGTAGCCATCCGAATCGACCGTGATCGGAAGTTGGGGAAGTGCGTGACCTGCCGGTCCAAAGATGACCTTGCATTCCTGCGTAAGGTCGAAGGTGGACTGGTGGCACGGGCACAGCAGGTGGTGCGTCTGCTGCTCGTACAAAGCAACGGGGCAACCCACGTGGGTGCAGATCTTCGAGTAGGCCACGATGCCATCGTGATGCCAGGTCTCGCGCTCGGGGGAGATGTGCATCTTCGACGGATCCAGTCGCATGAGCAGCACGACTGCCTTGGCCTTCTCATTCAGCGGGTCTTCCATTTCGTTCAGCCCGTCGGGGATGACGTGGAAGGCCGAGCCGATCTGGACGTCCGATGCCTTGATCGGCGTTCCGGAGGGATCGCGTACCAGCTTGATGCCCTTGTCCCACATGGTGTGGCGCAGTCGATCGACGATCTGTCCGGCGGTGGCGCCGGTGCGATCGAGGTCACGGAACATGAAGATCGCGGGGATCGGTGCCAAAGCCACTGCGGCGATCAGCGAGTTGCGGATCAGGGGACGGCGCTTGATGCCCGTTTCCTCGATGATGTCGCCCAACATCGATTCCGCGACCTGGCGGTTCTCCTCCGTACGGACCTCGTGACGCATCTCGGTGATCTCGTGGTCGGGCATCAGGGTTTTGGCCCAGTGCACGATGCCCACGCCGATGCCGAGCATCGCAAAAGCGGTGCCGATACCCAACAAGGTGTTCTGCAGGCGGATCTCGCCGATCGATTCAGCGTGCCCGACGACGAAGTAGGCCACGAAGAACAGCAGTGTTCCCAGCACGGAAAGCACGAACAGCAGCGTTACCTGCCGTTCGGCCCGCTTTGCGGCGCGGGGGTCAACGTCAGCGAGGCGTGGCCGGTGCGGCGGCAGGCCCGGGTCCTGGAACGTGTCCATGGAACCCTGACCGGCCTTAGCAACGGTGCCCGGATCGTTCGGACTGCCGTGACTATGGTCGCCCATGTTCTCTCTCATCCTTTTTCTCAAATTCCTTGGTACGAAGTGTGGTGTGTGGGCCGGGGCCCACGGCGCCGGATCAGGAAGGCCGCGAGGTCAGCCAGATCGTGAAGGCGATGACGATGCCGAGACCGGCGGTCCAGATGAGGAGGCCTTCGGAAACCGGGCCGAGTGAACCGAGCTGGGCGCCACCGGGGGAGCCCTGTGCGTCGATTTCCTTCAGGAACGTGATGACGTCCCGCTTCTCGTCGGGGGTGACGTTCGAGTCGTTGAAGACGGGCATGTTCTGCGGTCCCGTCGCCATGGCCTCATAGATGTGCTTCTCGCTGACGCCAGACAGCGAAGGAGCGAACTTGCCGCGCGTCAGGGCACCGCCGGCTGCTGCGGCGTTGTGGCACATGGCGCAGTTGACGCGGAAGATTTCCCCGCCAGTGGCCGCATTTCCCTTGGAGGTATCCAACGATTCGGAGTCCGGTACTGCGGGGCCGGCACCGAGCGAGGCGACGTAGGCAGCGAGCTGCTTGGTTTCCTCGTCGTTGAACTGCGCTGGCTTGGCCTGCGCCTGCGGTCCCTGCATCTGCATGGGCATGCGTCCGGTGCCAACCTGGAAGTCGACGGCTGCGGCGCCGACACCGACAAGCGAAGGTCCGCTCGAGCTGCCTTCGGCTTGCATGCCATGGCAGGTCGCACAGTTGGCAACAAAGAGCTTGTTGCCTTCGTTTACGTCGCTGGCGCTGTACGTCGTCGCCGCCTGGGCCTCGTTGACGCTGGTTGCCGCGGCATATAGGCCGCCCGTGACGAGCAGACCCATCAACAACAGCGCTACGGCGGCGAGCGGATGGCGGCGCCTTTGCGAAAGAGCCTTCACTTGCTGGTTCCTCACTTGATTTGGTTGGTGATGCTGGGGGTGACCCGAAGGCCTATGGCTACTTCAGGAAGTAGATGATCGCGAACAGCGCGATCCACACGACGTCGACAAAGTGCCAGTAGTACGACACGACGATGGCTGAAGTTGCCTCGAAGTGACCGAACTTCTTGGCCACGAACGCACGTCCGATGATCAGCACGAAGGCGACGAGACCGCCGGCAACGTGGAGACCGTGGAAGCCCGTGGTGATGTAGAAGGCCGAGCCATAGGGATTCGAGCTCAACGCGACGCCATGGTGGACGAGTTCGGTGTATTCGTACGCCTGAACGGAGACGAAGATCGCCCCGAGGATGAACGTGACGATGAACCACTCGACCATTCCCCACTTGCGGAAGTTCAGCAGGCCACCGAGGCGGCGCGGCTGGAGGTCCTCAGCGCGGAAGACACCGAGCTGGCAAGAGAAGGAACTGGAAACCAGGATGATCGTGTTGACGAGTGCGAACGGGACATTCAACTTGGCTGTCTCGTTCGCCCACAGTTCCGGCGAGGCCGCACGGAGTGTGAAGTACATGGCGAAAAGCGCGGCGAAGAACATCAGCTCGCTGGAAAGCCAGACGACGGTTCCGACCGACACCATGTTGGGACGGTTAGGCGCAGGGTGCGCCTGGGCATTGAGGGCATGAGTCGCAGTTGTCACAGAGCCATTATGTCTATAAAAGTGCCGCTTACACCAATGCATCCACGACCGAGTCGCCCGTTTTTGCGCCGGTCAGGCCCAAGTTCCGCGGAATATCAAGGGAGAAACAATTCCGCACTTTCTACAAAACGTAGATAACCTAGTTGTGTGTCAACGATTTCTTCGCAGTCCAAGTTCCCCAATTGGCCAACGATCCTCACATCGCTCATCCGCGGTGAGGACCTTTTGACGGCGGATGCCGCCTGGGCGATGAGCGAGATCATGGGCGGAAATGCCTCCGATATCCACATCGCCGGTTTCCTCGTCGCCTTGCGCGCCAAGGGTGAATCGGTGGCAGAACTGACCGGGCTCGTCGAGGCCATGATCGCCAGCGCCAGGCCTCTGGATCTGCCGGGCGAGAAGCTCGACATCGTTGGAACAGGTGGGGATCGTCACAACACCGTCAACATCTCCACCATGTCGTCCCTCGTGTGCGCGGGGGCGGGAGCCCGGCTGGTCAAGCACGGCAACCGGGCGGCGTCGTCGTCCTCGGGTTCCGCCGATGTGCTCGAGGCCCTGGGCGTCCGCCTGAATGCGCCGGTCGAACGGTTGGGGCCGATCCTCGAGGAAGCAGGCATCACGTTCTGCTATGCCCAGATGTTCCATCCGTCCATGCGCTATGCGGCCGCGGTCCGTTCGGGGCTGGCGGTGGCAACGGCCTTCAACTTCATGGGCCCCCTGACCAACCCCTCCCTTCCCACGGCCTCGGCCATCGGTTGCGCCGATGAACGCATGGCGCCACTCATGGCCGGTGTCCTCGCAGCGCGCGGATCCCGGGCTCTGGTCTTCCGGGGGGACGACGGGCTGGACGAGCTGACCACCACGACCACGAACCACGTCTGGGAGGTCCGCGATGGATCCGTCGACGCCTCGGTGTTCGACGCGGGCGATCTGGGTCTGGGGCGGGCGACGCTGCAGGATCTGCGTGGCGGCGATGCCCAGCACAATGCCGCCGTCGTGCATGAGGTCCTCGCCGGTGGGCGCGGTCCGGTCCGTGACGCCGTCGTGCTCAATGCCGCTGCGGGACTGGTGGCTTTCGACCTGTCGGCCGAGGGGAGCCTGGGGGAGCGCCTCGATGCCGCAGCGCGCCGAGCCGAGGAGTCCATCGACTCCGGTGCCGCACGCGATGCCCTCCAGCGTTGGATCGATGCGACCTCAGTGGGGGAGTAGCCGGTAACCACCGGCGGGGCGAAGGCCCGAACAATGAGGGGCCGTTGGTCGCCTCCACCGGATACCTGGTGTTGGCGGCCAGCGGCCCCTAGCTCGTTCCGACGCAGTGCGCGCGACGCTACGTTTGGTCCCTACTCGAGCCCGAGGGAGAACGCTGCGTCGAGGTCATGCTGGGAGTAGGACCTGAAGGCGATGTGCGTGGTGGTTTCCACGACGCCGTCGACCTTGGAAAGTCGATTGGCGATGGCTTCGGCCAGGTCGTCGTGGTTGCGGACCCGGGCCACCGCGATGAGGTCCCAGTCGCCGGCGACCGAGTAGACCTCGCTGATGCCGTCAAGCTCGGAAATCTTCTGGGCGCATTCGGGAATGCTGTCGGCAACTGTCTGGATCATTACAAACGCGGTGATCATCACGTGTTCCTCCACCTTCTGGCACCGGGATCATCCGGCCTTTGACTCGTGGTACGAGCCTAGTTCACCGTATCGCCGACGCGCACTTTACGACGCTGGATCATCGTGCCGACCAGTCGCCGGCCCAACAGCAGGATGCCCAGCACGATCGTGGCGACGATGATGAACGGCACGGCTGCCGTCTCACCGGACACCACGCGCAGGATCAGCCCCAGGGCCGCCGTCCCGATCCAGAGGACCACGCCATGCGGCCAGAGGCGATGCGGCTGCTTCCACACCACGGTGCTGCAGGAGAACACGAGCAGGGCGATGAGGAAGGGCGCAGCGGTCCCGAGGATTCCTGCGACGTCCAGTCCTTCGGCGTGGGAACGGCGCCCCAGTGCTGCGAAGAGGATCACCAGGACCAGGTCGATCAGTAGCGGCGGGACCCAGGATTTCGGCTTCAACATGGGAACGAGCGTACCGGCCGGGATGAAGCGCCCGCATCCCGCGCATCGCGGCGTCCGTGCTGGTATTCATCGGATTCATTGAAGTACGATGAATACACAAGGATACACTTGATTCGTCGGCATTCACCGGCAACCACCCGCCACCAGGGAGACCCGCATGGACAACCCGTTCCGCCCCACGGCCGGCGCCGAGCCGCCGCAATTGATCGGCCGCACGGGGATCCTCGACGAGTTCATCTACGGGCTGCGCATCCGGCACGGCGCCCCCGGATTGCTGTCGATCTTCACCGGTGCGCGGGGCATCGGCAAAACGGTCATGCTGGGCGAAGCCGAGGATGAGGCCCGCCTCCGTGGCTGGGCCGTCGTGTCGGAGACTGCGACCCGTGGCTTCCTCGGACGGATCGGCGAGTCCATGCGCCACCACGCCGAGGAGCTGGGGGAGGGGCCGCCCGGGCGACGGATCACCGCGGTGCGCGTTGCCGGTTTCTCGGTCACCACTGAACTTCCGCCCGAACAGCAGGCCACCTGGCGCGAATTGGGCGATGACCTGTTGCGTCGTCTGGACGAGCACGGGACGGGGCTGCTGATCACCCTGGACGAAATCCACGGCGCCGACCGTGACGAACTGGCTCAGTTGGCTGCCTCCGTGCAGCACTTCATCCGTGACGGTCTGCCCATCGCCCTGGTCTTCGCCGGTCTGCCGGCCGCGGTATCGGATCTGCTCAACGAGGGCGTCGCCACGTTCCTGCGCCGTGCCGACCGGATCGACCTGCACGCCGCGGCCATCGATGATGTCGCCGATTCGTACGAGGACACCTTCGCCGCGTTGGACCATCCGCTGCCCACGGAATTCGTCCGCCGCGCCGCCGCAGCCACCGGGGGATACCCGTTCCTCATCCAGCTCATCGGTTACCACCTGTGGCAATTGGCGGAAGCGACGGCCGGCCCCCTCGCATCGGACGACGTCGACCTGGCCATCGACGCCGCCCGGCGGCGGAACACCCGGGTTGTCATCGGCGCCGCACTGGCGACCATCTCGCACAAGGACATGGAGTTCCTGCATGCCATGGCGGTCGACGACGGCCCGTCCTCGACGGGCGACATCGGCGTGCGGCTGGGCAACCGCCCCAACACCATCGGTAATTACCGGGCACGGCTGATCGACGCCGGCCTGATCCAGCCGACGGGCCACGGGATCGTCGAATTCGCCATACCGGGACTGCGCGAGCACCTGCTCACGCGCTGAGGCCGCCCCAGAATCCACTCGTTTGTGGGACGGGTACAAATGGCGCGCCCAAATCCTGAAGGACGGACTCCCGGGAATTCGGACCGGACCAGCGAGACTGGGAACATGACTCGTATCGCAATCACCGGCCTTGGCGCCGTGTCCCCGCTGGGAACCGACGCCCCCAGCACCTGGGCAGCCCTGACGGCCGGCACTTCCGGCGTCGTCCCCTTGGACACGCCTTGGTCCGAACCGCTCACCACGCGTTTCGCCGGGCTCGTGGACGACTCCTTCCAGGAGGCGCTCAGCGTCCGGGAAATCAAGCGCATGGACCGCTCGGAGCAGTTCACCATGGCGGCAGGGCGCGAAGCCTGGAACGACGCCGGTGCCCCCGCAGTGGATCCCGAACGTCTCGCCGTGGTCATCGGCACCGGTATCGGCGGCATCGGCACCACCACCGTCCAGGAACACGTGCTGGCCGACAAGGGCCCGCGCCGGGTCTCGCCCCACACGGTGAACATGCTCATGGCCAACGGATCGGCGGGCTGGCTCTCCATCGATCTGGGGGCTAAGGCAGGGGCCCGCACCCCCGTCAGCGCTTGCGCATCCGGCTCCGAAGCGATCGCCATGGCCCGGGAGATGATCCTGTCCGGGAGCGCGGATACCGTCGTCGCCGGCGGTACGGAGGCTGCTGTCGCCGGGCTGACCATGGCGTCTTTCGGGCAGACGCGTGCGTTGTCCAAGCGCAACGACGATCCAGCGGCTGCCTCGCGCCCCTTTGATGCGGACCGCGACGGATTCGTCCTCGGCGAGGGTGCCGTGGTGATGGTGCTGGAGCGCGAGGACCACGCAAACGCGCGGGGAGCGCGCATCTATGGCTACGTCGACGGCTCGGCGATCACCTCGGATGCCCACGACATCGTGGGGGCAGATCCGGACAACCAGGCCCGCACGATGCGGATGGCCGTTCGGGCCAGCGGGTGGGAGACCGGGGACATTGGATTCGTCCATGCCCACGCCACCTCGACCCCCGCCGGGGACATCAACGAAACCCAGGCCATTACCGGCGCCGGTCTGGCAGGGGTTCCGGTGACGTCCACCAAATCCATGACCGGACACCTGTTGGGCGCATCGGGGGCGGTGAGTACCCTGGCGACCGTCATGGCGCTGCGCGACGGGACCATCCCGCCCACCACCAACCTCGAGAACCAGGACCCGGAGATCGACCTGGACGTCGTGGCCAACCAGGCCCGCCCCACCGACGCCCGCGTCGCCGTCGTCAACTCCTTCGGATTTGGCGGGCACAATGTGGCGTTGGTGGTCTCCAAAGCCTGATGTTGCCAGCGGGGGAGTGGCGCCTGGTTAATCCCCTCAACGGGTTTCGACCAGCCCATCGGCCCAGGCGTTCCAAACCCTCTGTCGGGGAGCACGGATGATCCGGGCGATCGTGAGATCAAAGGGGGCGCGTCGAACTGTCGTTCATGACCGGTCCTCACTCCTTTCTTCGGTGGTGACGATTTCCTCGAGTCGGTCCGCGCGTTCTTCCCACAGCCGTTGCTGCTCGTCGATCCACGACTCGATGATCTGGAAGGGCTGACGCTCGAGGGACCAGATGCGCACACGCCCCGATTTACGGGTCGCCACCAATCCCGCCTTTTCGTGCTGTCGGACGTGTTTGACGAAGGACGGCAGAGCCATGTCGAAGTCGCCCGAAAGCTCATCCACGGTGGCAGGACCAGCGGCCGACCGGGCCACCACGGATCGTCGCGTGGGGTCGGACAGGGCCCGGAAGACAATGATCGCTCGGGGGAGTGCCACCGTCAAAAGGCCTCGACAGAACCAGCATGGCGCAGGAGGATCTGAGATAGTAATTCCCCACAGGAAGGATTTATTCCATGCGGTCAGTACGGGTCACCCCGAACCTGCGCGTCGCCAACCTGGACCAGGCGAGGACCTTCTACCAGGATTTCCTCTCGTTGGATGTGGAGGAATTCAACCTGGGGTGGGTAGCCCGCTACACCTCGTCAAAAAGCGGTGCGCACGTCCAACTCGTCACTCAAGACGCCACGTCATCGGAGGATGCGGCGATTTCTGTGCACACGCCGGACGTGGACGCCGCCTACGCGGAAGCGCTGGAACGCGGCTATGACATCGTGCACCCGTTGACGACCGAACCCTGGGGCGTCCGACGCTTCCTGGTCCGCGCGCCAGACGGAAACGTCATCAACATCGTCCGCCATGTCGTGGAAGAACACGGCGCGGCATCCGGAGCTTCCGACGGCTCTGGGGGCGAGGCAGATAACGACTAGTTGACATAATGTAGATTATCGGCGCTTGATCGATCACGCTCCGAAGCGGCTGGCAGAGCCGTCCTGTGGCAGTTTCCTGTGGACCGAATTCGCAGACCTGTCATGGAGCCTCCAGAAAATTGCAGCTCTCAGTACTCACCTTTGATGACGAAGTACGATCCGCGGATCACACCAGCAAGCTTTGATTTCTGGCGGGCAAACTTGAACGACGACGCCAACTCGTCAGGAACGTCCATTCCTTCGGAGAGCTTGAACCCGACGGCGCGCTTGCCGCCGTCCTCGACGGCATACATCACGTTGATGGAAAGGCCCGACTCGTGGAAGACATAATCCATCCGATAGCCACCGACCTCAAAGGATGTTGCCTGAAGCGGCCGGGACGAGATCACCAGGTTCCGCTCGTTGGCCAGGATGCGATGCACCCGCTCAATCGTTGTCGGCGAATGATCAGCGGTGTCGACAGTGAAGACATGGTCGTATTTATTCTTGAAGTACCGCGCTTCGTTGGCCCTCAGGCCCGCCAATTCCTGGGCCACCGGAGACGACTCCAGCCCCTCGGTGGAAATGTTCGTGAAGTCGACGGTGTACGACATGGGCACTCCTGGGGACGGTAGCAGCTGCTAATTGTCCTTAGCCTAATGCCGGGATCCACTCGGGGGCTGCTTCGATCCTGCTTGAACGGACCGGCATCCTGCGGGGCGGTCGTCTATCGCCGCAAGGTTGTGGCGACTCCCCCAGGAATTTTACTGATTGGGATAACCGATGGGTCGATGCGCGTGCATTAATAGGCCGTTCCCACCCTCGAAGGTCGTCGTATGGAACGCCGTGGCCCTGGAAATCTCGGTGAAGCCAAACTCCTGGTGCATCGCCATGGATGCCACGTTCGTAACGTTGACGACGTACCAAGCCTCCACGGCTCGTTCCCAGATCCATCCAAGTCGAAACGTGGTCAGCATGGTCCCGATCCCCCGCCGCCTCCAGTCCGGATCAACAGTGACACCACCCAGATAGTGACCTGCAGGAGCCGGGCCATCGGCGTGCCCCCACCAATGCGTCTTGGCCCAGCCGACCACCTCGGTTCCGCTACAGGCCACGACGAGCAGACGTTGCCCATCCTCCACCACGTCAAGGTAGGACGCCTGTGTGCCCCTGGGGCGTTTGGCACGGGTATTGAGATCCATGATGGCCCGAATGTCGTCGCAGCCTGCTTCCCGGACAACTACGGCCTGCGTCTCCCCAGCGGCTAGCCCCACCCGTGCGGCGTCAATGCCCAGCCGGACGGCTTCACTGGCTTCCATGGCGACCCCCTTCCGTCATCTCGTGTCGGCGTGTACCGACTAGACTGCCCCTCATGGACGCTACCGCCGTGAATTCCCTGATCCTCAGCCTGCTGGGGCTCATCGTTTTCTTCTACCTTTTGCACACTACCGTCCGATCCGCGGTCCGTCTGGGAATCCGGGACGCCCGGAACAACCAGCCCGTCGCCAATGACGGCACCGCACTGCCCGATGCGTAACCTGCGTTCGGATTCCGGCGGCGGCGGGGGCTCCCGGCGGAGTGTCCGCGTAGGGATGGATGGCCGGTGAGCCGATCATCCTTGTCCTTTGGTGCCCGGAATTCACGACGCAAAATCCTTGATCGCATGCTGGCGGCCGCGGCCGAACGTGGTCTGGAGCCCGATGCAGAACAACTGGAGCTGATGCAGGACCTGGCCGTGGCGGCCTCCGATGCGCTGTCCCGCCGGCCGGCCGAGTCCCCAGGCCACCAGTACGTCTACGGCCCACCCGGACGCGGCAAGTCGTGGCTGCTCGATCTGCTCCACTCCGCCCTGCAGACCGAACGCAAGCGTCGCCTGCACTTCCACGACTTCTTCCGCGAACTGCACGCCCGGACCCACGCAGCGGTGGCCCAGGAATCCGATGGAACGCCGCCCATCGACCGGGCCCTGGACGAGCTGCTCGGCGACACCCGGGTGGTCTGCTTCGACGAACTGCACGTGCACGATCCAGGGGACGCGATGTTCTTCGCGCGCACCCTGCAGGCGATCTTCGAACGCCGGATCCTGCTGATTTCCACGTCGAACTACGCCCCTGACGAATTGTTGCCCAGCGAGTACTTCCATCACCTCTTCGAGTCGACGATCGACCTGATCAAAACCGGGATGGCAGTCACCCTGCTCGACGGCGGCACCGACTACCGCACCCTGACCTCTGACCCCACCGGCGGTACGGGATACGCCTCGGGCCACGTCATGGTCCCCGGTTCGGCCCAACAACTGCGCGCTGCCGGCCTCACGATTCCCGCAGCGCAGGAACAAACCCACATCATACCGACAACCCACGAGTTCCCGGCGCTACGGGCCTCTGCCGGTCAGGTATGGCTCGATTTCCGGGCCATTTGCGACGGCCCCACCGCCGCCTCCGACTACTTGTACCTGGCCGGGGAATTCGACCACGTCGTCATCGATGGGATCCCGGCGCCTGACCGGGCAGGACCCAGCGCCTGGAAGCGGTTGGCGAACCTCATCGACGTGCTCTATGACCGGGACATCCGCACCGACCTCATCTGCATGGCCACACCGGATCCCACGGCGGCCGCTGGACACCCGGTGGACGCCGCCCGCCTGGCCAGCCGGCTATCGGCACTGCACCCCTGGGGCGTCGGCCCGGGCATCGATCCTGACCTGGGCCGGGAGACCGTCGGCAGCACCGGACAGAACGGACAGGAAATAGCGTGACATCGATTCACCCGACGCACGGGGGCCTCTCCCCCGCCGCAGTGCTCGATCTCGTGGAGACGATGGTCGCCACGGTCCACTGGGACGACGACGGTGTGCCCGTGGCCGCGACCCTGCCGCCCATCGTCCAGCTGGGCCATCCCGTGCTGCGGGCCGGGACCCCGGAGTACGCGGGCGAACTTCCCGATGCCTTGCTGGAGCGCGTGCTGCAGGTCATGCGGGCGACCATGCACGCAGCCCCGGGCGTGGGCCTGGCCGCACCCCAGATCGGGTTGCCGTTGCGCATGGCCGTGCTGGAGGACCGGTTCGAGCTGGCAGCCGACACCGCAGCAATCCGCGAACGGGCTCCCCTGGACTATTTCGCAGCGATCAACCCCTCCTACACGGCACACGGGGAACGAACCGCGGCATTCTACGAGGGGTGCCTGTCCTTCACCGGCTACCAGGCAGTGGTGGAACGCCCGGCTGACATCCGCGCCCGGTACACAACCGAACACGGCGAGACCATCGACGGACCGTTCTCCGGTTGGCAGGCCCGGATCTTCGCCCACGAAACCGACCACCTGCACGGCACGGTCTACATCGACCGGGCCATCACCCGCAGCCTGGCCTCCAGTACCGAGCACGCCGGACGCTGGGCGGCCCCGGACATCGAGGCCGCCCGCGCAGGGCTCGGGTTCTAAGCCGAGGCAACCACCGGGGCATCGTCGTCGTTCCCGGTCCCGGGGTGCACGGGAAGGTGGCGTGACCACCACTGGAGGATCGCCTCGAACCGCTGACGCCGGTGCCAGGGGGTGCCACCGCGGGAGAGCTCATGGTTTTCGCCCGGGAACAGGAGGAACTCCGCCTCGACCCCGTGGCGCAGCAGCTCCACGTAGTAGCGCTGGGCCTGCTCCAGCGGGCAGCGGTAGTCCTCCTCCGAGTGCAGCACCAGTGTCGGGGTGCGCACCTGGGAGGCCTTGGCCATCGGACTCTGCTCGAGTGTGGCGGCGACATCACGGCCGGTGTATTCCTCGCTGAAGAACCACCCGATGTCGCTGGTGCCCACGAACGAGAGCGGATCCAGGTAGCCACGCTCGACGATGGCCGCGGCGAACCGGTGGTCGTGGGCGATTGTCCAGGCCGTCAGGTAGCCGCCGTAGGAGCCACCCATCACGCCCACCCGGTCCCCGTCCAGCGCGGTTTCGGCAGCTACCGCCCCGTCGAGGAAGGCCAGCACGTCCTGCAGGTCCACAGTGCCCATGGCCTCCTTGATGGCCAACCCATGCGCCCTGCCGTAGCTGGCGCTGCCGCGCGGATTGCACTGCAACACCGCGTAGCCGGCGCGGGCATAGACCTGCGCCTCGTCGAAATAGCCCCAGCCATATTGGGCGTAGGGTCCACCGTGGATGTTCAGCAGGACCGGGTGCGGGCCGGGGCCGTCGGGCAGGAACATCCAACCGTGCACCGGATACCCGTCGGCCGAGTCGAGCTCGAGCTCGCGTGGTTCGATGATCCGGGTGGCCTCGCGCAGCGGCGCGGCGAAATCGGTGAGCCGGCGCACCCCGCCGGAGTCCGGAACCCCGATCTCGCCGGGGGTGGTGGGATCGGTGTAGGAGAGCACGACGGCGCCGCCCTCCTCGGCGACTCCCTCCACCTGCTGGTGGCCGGAGACCAGCACCTCGGTCTGCCCATCGGCCGAGACGACGTGCACCTCGGCCGAACCGCGCACGCGTGCCAGGGCGGCGATGCGCCCGCTCCCGAAGCGGAACAGTGATCCGGACTCGGTGTAGTCCACGGTGTCCGGATCGGTCAGCCGGCGCGGTTGGCCCGTGCCGATGTCCTCGGAGGCGAGCACATGGACGGAGGCGTTGCGCGCCACGAAATCTATACCGGACTCCCCCACCTCGCTGCCCAGCAGGAACAGCGAAGCTCCGTCACGGCTGAAGCGCGCGCCATCGTAGGAGGTATCCCCGGTGGCCGAGCCGGCGACCAGTTCGGGCTCCGGCTGGCCTTCTTCTGACGTATCCAGCCCGGCCACCGGGACCCGGTGGATCATCGAGCGCAAATCCCGGTCGGCTCCCTCATGCAAGGCGGCGGTGAAGTAGACATGGGACCCGTCGGGGCCGAACTCGGGGCTCGAGCAGTCGTAGTCCGGTGGGGTGATGAGACGGGCCGGCGGGAACTCCCCGCTGGCCGTGCCGCCATCGTCGCCCGCACCCCGGGCGGCTCGGCCGACCGGCTTGACGAACGGTTCGGCGTCCAGGTCAGGGAGCTCGAGCAGGTGGATGCCGGAGCGCTTGTCGTTGCCGAAACCCAGTCCGTTGAAGCGGTACTGGAAGCCGGTGATGCGCCGGGGGTCCTCCGCTCCAGCGTCGATACCTTCCACGGTTCCGTAGCGTCCATCGGCAGGGGTCCTGCTGGTGAAGGCCACCCGGCTCGAGTCGGGCGAGAACGTGAAGCCGCTGACGCCCAGATGGCGGTCGGTGACCAGTCGCGGTTCGCCGCCCCGGGCGTCGACGACGGCCAGCTGCATCCGGCCCTTGGCATTGGGGCGCAGGAAGGCCAGGACCCGGCCGTCGGGTGAGAACCGGGGTGCGGTGTCACCGCTCCCCCGCGTCAGCCGACGTGGGTTTTGCGCCTCCGCGCCGTCGACGGTCAGATCGAGCGACCACAACTGGCCCACGCCGGAGTCCGCGTCGAAACTGGGGTGGCTGGCTGCGAAGACGGCCACGCGGCCGTCGGGGCTCAACGTCGGTGCGGATACAGTGGTCAGGAGCTCAAGCTGGTCTGGTTTCACACAGCGAGCGTATCTGAAAGACTTATTGAAGGAAATAGTCGTGACCGATGATTCCATCGACCTGAGTTGCCCGGTGTGCACCGAACCCCTCACGGCCATCCGGCAGCCCACTGCGGCGCTGACGTGCCCCGGGGGACATCGTTTCGACGCGGCCAAGCAGGGCTACTTCAACCTCCTGACCGGACGCGGGACCTCCTTCCGGGAGGACACCTCAGCCATGGTGGAAGCCCGGGCGCAGTTCCAGGCTGCCGGACACTACGCCCCCCTGGCGCGGGCGCTGGCCGAGGAGGCGGTGTCTGTCCACCAAGGGGCACTCCCGCGGATCCTCGATGCCGGTGCGGGAACGGGCTACTACCTGGATGCGGTGGCCGGGGCTTTCGACGCGGCGACCGGGAGTCGCCCGCTGGCGCTGGCGCTGGACATTTCGCGCCACGCGATGCGCAGGGCGGCGAAGCTGCCGCGCACCCAGGCACTGGTCTGGGATCTCTGGCGACGACTGCCGGTGGCCGACGGCGGGGTGGATCTGCTGTTGGACGTCTTCGCTCCCCGCAATGGAGGGGAGTTCGCCCGCGTACTGGCTCCCGGTGGCCACGCCCTGGTGGCCACTCCCCTGCCGGAGCATCTGGGCGAAGCCGCGGAGTCGTTGGGCTTGCTCTCCATCGGAGCCGGCAAGGAGGAAGCGGTCGCCGACGCCCTCGGCGACGATTTCGAGTACCTGCGCACCCGGGAAGTCAGGACCCCGCTTCATCTTTTGGATGATGATGACGCGGTGCGGCTAGCGCTCATGGGACCGGCAGGACACCATCGTGACGCGGCAGCGATACGGGAGCTCCTGACGGTCCACCCAGTGCCCCCAGTGGTGACAGCGGCCTTCCGGATCCAGGTGTTTCTTCGTCGCTGACACCACCCGGACCGCCCGTCGGCTCGAACATACCTCCCAAGGCTGATGATCTCGAGGTGCCCCATCGGGCAAGATGGAAGGACCGAGGGCGAAAGGTGCCCTCCCGAAGTTGATGCGGGTGCCGATATGTTCGAATGGGTCCTCTCCAACGCCTGGGTCTTCTGGCTGGCGTTGTTCCTGATACTGGCGATCATCGAGATGATGTCACTGGACCTGTACTTCATCATGCTCAGCGTCGGTGCGCTGGGTGGCGTCTTCGTCGCCTTGGCAGGCGGCGACTTCTGGCTCCAGGCCTTGGTCTTCTGCCTCTTGTCACTGGCCATGATCTTCTTCGTACGGCCGATCGCGCTCCGACAACTCCACAAGGGGCCAGCAGATCGGCTCACCAACGTCGACCGCCTGGTCGGTCAGGATGCGCTGGTCTTGGAGCCCACCACGAAAATGGGTGGCCGGGCAAAGATCGGCGGCGAAACCTGGAGTGTGCGCAGCGAGGACGAAACCGCGCTGGCTCCGGGCATGTATGGCACAGTCGTCCGCATCGATGGTGCCACCGCATTCATCACCACCCGTGCCCAGGCGCACGGCCACTAGATACTCCGACGGATCCAGCGCCGTGGTGACACGGCCTGGGTTCCGCCACCAGCCCCTCCGGGGCCACACAGAATAGGGGAACCACTTATGACAGGCCTAGGCATAGTCCTGGCAGTACTCGCGGTCTTCGTGATCATCGTGCTGTTGCGCTCCGTACGCATCGTACCGCAAGCACGGGCAGGCATCGTCGAGCGGTTGGGAAAGTACCAGCGCACCCTCGGTCCTGGCTTGACTCTGCTGATCCCCTTCGTTGACCGGTTGCTGCCGCTGCTGGATCTGCGCGAGAACGTCGTCAGCTTCCCCCCGCAGCCCGTGATCACCGAGGACAACCTGGTGGTCTCGATCGATACGGTTGTCTACTTCCAGATCACCGAACCCCGAGCCGCCACCTACGAGATCGCCAACTACATCCAGGCGGTCGAGCAGCTGACGACCACCACCTTGCGTAACGTCGTCGGCGGGTTGAACCTCGAAGAGGCCCTGACCAGCCGCGACCAGATCAATGGCCAGCTGCGTGGAGTCCTCGATGAGGCCACGGGCAAGTGGGGCATCCGTGTCTCCCGCGTTGAGCTCAAGGCCATCGATCCGCCCCTGTCCATCCAGGACTCCATGGAGAAGCAGATGCGCGCCGAACGTGATCGCCGTGCGGCGATCCTGACGGCCGAGGGCACCAAGCAGTCCCAGATCCTGACGGCTGAGGGACAGCGGCAGGCCGCCATCCTGGCCGCCGAAGGTGATGCGAAGGCAGCGATCCTCCGCGCCGACGGCGAGGCCCAGGCCATCGAGAAGGTCTTCGACGCCATCCACGCCGGAAACCCGGACCAGAAGTTGCTGGCCTACCAGTACCTGCAGACCCTGCCGAAGTTGGCGCAGGGCAGCTCGAACAAGCTGTGGATCATCCCCAGCGAGGTCGGTGAGGCACTCAAGGGCATCGGAGGCGCCTTGGGCAACTTCACTGACGGAGACGACAGCCAGAAGGCTTCGCCTTCGGCAGACGCCACCGCGACGCGGCCACAGTCGCCGGAACAGCCACGCCAGCCGTAGCTGCAGCCATCTCGGATCCAGCGGGGCGCGGAGGGCCACCTCCGCGCCCCGCTGTGTCTGGTCAACCGACGGGTTCCCCGAAGGGAACGCGTATACTGGTGACTTTGAGACTTCCGCCGATGGGCTGGGGAATGTTCACCCGGACTTCGGCGTTCTTAACATAGACGTCAGCAGCAGCACGCAGTAGGGAGAAAACATGAGCGATCGCAGTCTTCGCGGAATGCGCCTGGGCGCACAGAGCATGGAGACGGAAGCCGGCGTGGAGCCAGCACCGCGCCAGCGCGTTGAGTACCAGTGCGCCGACGGGGAACAGGTTTTCGTGATGTTCTCCACTGAAGCAGAAATTCCTCCCACCTGGGTCTCCAAGACCGGCAAGGAAGCGCTCCTCGTCAACGGCGAAAAGCCCGACACGTCCAACGACAAGCCGGTACGTACCCACTGGGACATGTTGCTGGAACGCCGTTCGGTCGACGAGCTCGAGCAGATCCTCAAGGACCGGCTCGACAAGCTCCGTGCCGCACGCGGCGAAAAGGTCACCGCCTAGGATTCCATACCCCTTAACGTCCGAAGAGCCGGGCTACGCACCATACGGTGCGTAGCCCGGCTCTTCGCAGTTTGGGTGGAAGCTTGGGGATCTAGGCCTTGCCGGTGAGCTTCTTCCAACGCGCGCGCAGGCCCCAGCGGGTCACATTGAGCATTGCCTCGACCACGATGTTCCCGCTCATCTTCGAGACTCCGAGCTCCCGCTCGACGAAGGTGATCGGCACCTCGACGATCTTCTTGCCCATGAGTGCGACGCGGAAAGTCATGTCGACCTGGAAGCCGTATCCCACGGACTCGACGGAGTTGAAATCCAGGGCTTCGAGGGTTTCACGCCGGAAGGCCCGGAACCCGGCAGTGATATCCCGGGTGCCCAAGCCCAGCATGAGCCGGGAGTAGGTGCTGCCCGCCACCGAGATCAGCTTGCGGTAGGCCGGCCAGTTCACGACGCTACCGCCACGGACCCAGCGGGACCCGATGACCAGGTCGGCGTTCTGTGCCGTCAGCGCCTCCAGCAACCGCGGAAGCTGCTCCGGCTGGTGCGAACCATCTGCGTCGAGCTCCACGAGCACGTCATAATCGCGTTCCAGACCCCACGTGAACCCGGCCAGATAGGCGGCGCCCAGACCGGCCTTGCCCTCCCGGTGCAGGACATGGATCTGCGGATCCGACTCGCCGAGCTTCCGGGCGAACTCGCCGGTGCCGTCCGGGCTGTTGTCGTCGACCACCAGGACATCCGACTCCGGGACGGACTCCCGCAACCGTTTGATGGTGATGGGGAGCGACTCGATCTCGTTGTAGGTCGGAATGATCGTGATTACCCGCACGCGGTTACCCTTCTGGACTGTTGAGGCGTTGGACCAGGCTGCGGACCCCAGGTCCGCGCCCCACCAAAGTGCCGGCGGGGAAAGCCAATGTCCTACTATACGGGCCGAGCGGGCGAGGGCATGGAAAGACCCCGGGAACTTCGGACCAAAAAGCACGCACGCATGCGAAATCGATTTGTTTTCTACTGTTCCCGGGGCCTTGCCTGTGTTGTTTACCGGAAGACCGGCGCGACGTCGTAGGCCTAACTACCATCGCCGTTGAGAATCCACCCTATCTGCTGACGCTTGCCTGTCAACTGCACTTTGACTAGAGGTTTTGGATGCAACCCCTAGTCAGCACCGGCGCGTCGCCGGGTCAACGGATCGCGTCCGGGCCCCCTGCCGTTCAGGAGCGCTGGTAGATCGTCCGGCCCCGCCGTACGGTCCGCAAACATGTGGGGAGTTCCTCATCGAGTACCGGCAGCATCGGGGTTCCTGCCCGTGCATCGGTGCTCCACGACGAGACCCGCGCATCGGGGGTTTGGACTGCCAGTTCCGACGCGGCCCAGATCGCAAAGGTCGCCTCGGAACCCGGAACCAACTGGCCAGCCAGTGGGTCCGGATCCCCGAACGCCCGGTAGCCGGCACGGGTGTGGGCCACGAAGGCCGCGCGTGCCGAGACGCGGGCGGTCTCCGTGTGGTGCTCCAGACACGCCTTCACGGTCGCCCAGGGACTCGTTGCCGTCACCGGGCTATCGGAGCCGAGGCAGACGGGTACCCCGGCTGCCAGCAGCCGACCCACTTCATTCATGGCCGCAGAGCGCTCGGTTCCCAAACGCTGATCGTATTCTTCGCCGGGCCCACCCCACATGGCGTCGAAGAGCGGTTGCATCGACACCGTGACGCCCAGGTCCAGCAAGAAGCTGATCGCCTCGTCGTCGAGCATTTCCGCATGCTCGATCCGGTGACGCCCCCGTTGGATGGCCGCCGCTCCCAGGCGCTGTTCCGCGCGGCGGAAACCGGCGATCGCTGTGTCCATCCCCGCATCACCGATGACGTGGAATCCTGCTTGGATACCCGCTTCGGTGCAGGCCTGGACATGCTGCGCGATTTCCTCGGCCTCCAGGTAGAGCGTCCCCCGGTTGGAGGCGTCGTCCGTGTAGGGGGTCCGGAGGTAGGCGGTCCGCGAGCCCAGGGACCCATCGATGTTGAGATCCCCGCCCAGTCCTGCCATGCGGTCGCCGTCGAACTCCGAGAGAACCTGCCGTGCCTCGTCGGCCGAGGACACCGCCTGCGCCCAGTAGATCCGTACGGCAGGCAGGTCATCACCTTCCTGGTCAAGCAGGGTGTTCAGTGCGGCGACGTCATCGCGGGTACCGATGTGCGGGGCCGCCATTTCGGCCACCGCGCCGTACCCGTTGGACGCCAGATGCCGCAGGGCCAGACGCTGATAGCGGGCGCGTGACTCGCCGGTGAAGGCCAGCACCTGCTCGCGCACCCGGGTGTGTACCTCACGAACGGCCAGCGGGCCGCCGTCCCACCCATCCAGTCCCTCGAGTCCGGCCTGCTGCGCCAGGGTCCGGTTGACCAGCCCTGAGTGGACGTCGACACGGGTCAGGTAGACCTCACGGCCCGGGGCGGCTTCCTCCAGTTCGTCGACGCTGGGGATGCGCCCTTCGGGCCACTGGCTTTCATCCCATCCGGCGCCGACGATGGGTCCCGGTTCCGCTGCTGCACGCTGCGTGACCGCCTGCAGCAGGTCGGACAGCGAGGCGCAGGTGGAGAGGTCCAAGGAGGCGAGGGCAACGCCGGTCTCGGTCAGGTGCGCGTGGGAGTCGACGAAGGCCGGGGCAATGAGCGCGCCCTCCAGGTCCACTACTTCCATTTTCGAGTCCAGCAGCGCCTCGGCGGCGGCTTCCTGGCCGACCCAGGCGACTTCGCCGCCGTCGGTCAGCATGGCGGTGGCGAATGGATCGGCCGCACTGTAGATGGCTCCGTTGCGGTACATGACCAGTCCGGACATGTGTACTTCCTTTCCTGCAAGAGGCGACCGGTGGGTCACCGAAAATTTCTGGGTCGCGCGGATGTGCGTCTAGCCGGTCGCGGTGGCTAGTCAGCCACGCTGGAATAGGCGACCACACCGCGACGGATGGAGTCCACTGCCGCCCGGCACCGGCCCGCCAACACCGGCGAGAGATCCGGGACCTTGGCCAGCTGGTCCAGCGTGTCGATGACCTGTTTGGCCCACCGTACGAAATCGCCGGCCGCGAGGTCTGTCCCACGCAGGCATTCCTTCAGGTCCTTGCCCCGCGCCCAGTGGTACATCGGCCACACCAACCCCGAATCCGGCTCCCCCGTTTCCGGAAGACGGTTGGCAACCTCCAGATCCGTGAGTTCCGACCAGTTCCGCACGGCCACCATCCAGGCCTCCTCGATCGCCCGGCTGGGCATCTTCGGGTGCGCACCGGAGGTCTCGCGTTTGGCCTGGTAGACGAGCGTCGTGACGAAACCCGCGAGTTCGGCGGCCGACAATCCGTCCATGCATCCCGATTCAAGAACCAGCGAGGTCAGCAGATCACGCTCACCATAGATGCGCCGCAGCCGGTTGCCGGCAGCAGTGGTCACCAGGACGGCGTCGTCTGCTCCACCGTCGGGCAGGGCCAGGTAACCGTAGTGGCGCAGGATCGAGCAGACCCGGTCGAAGGTCTTGGCGATGGTGTTCGTCCGCCCGGCAATCTGCCCGGACAACCGGTCGGTTTCGGTCTTGAGCTTCCACCAGCGTTCGGCCCAGCGGGAGTGGTCCTCGCGTTCGGTGCATCCGTGGCAGGGGTGGCGTTTGAGCTGGCGGCGCAGTTCGGTGATCCTGGCCTCCTGCTGGTCGCTGCCCGGGAAGTCGAAGCCCTCGGCGCCGCGGCGCGGTGGACGGTGTTCGTGCAAGGCGTTGCGCAGCGAGGCCGCCAGATCCTTGCGTTCCTTGGGGGTGCGTCCGGTGAACGATTTCGGGATACGGATCCTCGAGATGACCTCGACGGGTCCTTCGAGGTCCTGGACGCCCACGCGGCGGATCTGCCGGTCCTCGGTGAGCACCGTGGGGCGCGGATCACGCAGGGAGTCGGCCAGGGCGATCACCACGCTGCGCCCGAGGCGGCGCGGTCCGGGCACGTCGATGACGTCGCCGGGTTGGAGCAGTTCCAGTGACTGTTCCGCGGCGGAGCGGCGCATCCGGTGAGCCGTCCGCGAGGCGTCCTTTTCCGCCTGGCCGAGCTCATGGCGGATGCGCGCATACTCCTGGAAGTCGCCCAAGTGGCAGGCCATCGAGTCGGCGTAGCCCGCCATCGATTCCTGACGGCTCCTGACCTGGCGGGCCAAACCAACCACGGAACGGTCTGCCTGGTACTGGGCGAACGAGGACTCCAGGATGCTGCGGGCACGCCCCATCCCGAATTGGGATGAAAGGTTCAGCGACATGTTGTAGGTCGGCCGGAAACTGGAATTCAACGGATAGGTGCGCTTGGAGGCCAGCCCCGCGACGGCCGCCGGGTCGGTCCCCGGCTGCCACAGGACCACTGCGTGGCCTTCGACGTCGATGCCACGCCGTCCCGCCCGACCGGTCAGCTGGGTGTACTCGCCGGCGGAAATCGAGACATGCGATTCGCCGTTGAACTTCTCGAGCTTCTCCAGCACGACCGACCGCGCTGGCATGTTCACGCCCAGGGCGAGGGTCTCCGTCGCGAACACCGCCTTGACCAGCCCCTGGGCGAAGAGCTTCTCGACGACCTCCTTGAAGATCGGCAACAGGCCGGCATGGTGGGCTGCGAAACCGCGCAGCAGGCCCTCACGCCAGGCCCAGAACCCGATGACGTCCAGGTCGCCCGGGGGGATCTCCTGGGCCATGGCGTCGACCTCGCGTTCGATCCTCGAGGATTCGGCTTCGGTGGTCAGGAAGAAACCGGTGCGTACACATTGGGCGACGGCGGCGTCGCATCCCTTGCGCGAGAAGATGAAGACAATGGCCGGCAGCAGGCCGGCCTGGTCCAGGGAGAGGACCAGTTCAGGGCGGGACACCCGGTGGTTCTCGGGTGGTCCCGGCGGACGGGACGGTCCGCCATGGCCCTTGCCCCGTCGGTGGGCGCGTCCGCCACCGCCGCGGAAGTTGCGGCGTTCATCGCGTTGGGCCAGCTTCGTGAGTTCCGGGTTCACGGCAATGCTCCGCTCGTGCGCCCCGCCCTCGATCGCCGCCGCCTCGTTGAAGGCGACGTCGTCGGCGAAGAGCTCGAGCATCCGTCCCCCGGCCATGACGTGCTGCCACAACGGGATCGGACGGTGTTCGGACACCACAATCGCCGTGTCGCCGCGGACCGTATCGAGCCATCCGCCGAATTCCTCGGCATTGGAGACGGTGGCGCTCAGGGAGATGACCTGGACGTTTTGCGGCAGGTGGATGATCACTTCCTCCCAGACGGCGCCCCGGAACTTGTCGGCGAGGTAGTGGACCTCGTCCATGACGACGTAGGCCAGGCCGGTGAGGGTGTCCGAGTCGGCGTAGAGCATGTTGCGCAGGACTTCGGTGGTCATCACGACGACGTCCGCTTCACCGTTGATGGTGGTGTCGCCGGTCAGCAGGCCGACCTTGTCGGGGCCGTAGTAGGCGCTGAGCTCGTTGAACTTCTGGTTGCTCAGGGCCTTGATGGGTGTGGTGTAGAAGGCCTTCATGCCACGCTGCAATGCGCAATGGATGGCGAATTCGCCGACCACGGTCTTCCCGGCCCCGGTGGGGGCGGCGACCAGGACCCCACGGCCCTGTTCGACGGCGGCACACGCCTCGATCTGGAACGGATCCAGGTCGAACTCCAGTCCACGCCGGAACGCCCCGAGCTCGGTTTTCGACTCGGCGGCGCGTTCGCGCCATGCGGCGTATTGCTCTGCTGGTGAGGCCATGCCTGAGCACCCCTTCATTGGTTGGAGGTATTCGGCGACGCCCTTACCCTACCCGTGAGCGGGAGGGGGTCAGTCGACCGGTTCGCCGTTGGCGATCAGCCGCTCGTTCTCCTCTTCCTGCGCCAGACGGCGCTTGGCACGTCGTTTGTCGTTGATCAGGCAGATGACGGTGGCTGCCGCGAACAGCACCAGCAGGGGGCCGGCCAGGACGAACATCGTCAAGGCGTCGCCACCGGGTGCCGCCATGGCGGCGACCAGGCAAATCAGGAAGACGGTGATGCGCCAGTTCTTCACGATGACCCGGCCCGGCAGGATGCCGATCATGTTCAACCCGACGAGCAGCACGGGGATGATCATCGACAAGCCGAAGGCGAGCAGCAGGCGCAGGACGAAGCTGAGGTATTCCGGGATGGTGATCAGGTTGACCGCGACGTCGGGGGTCAACCCGAGGAAGAAGATGAGGGCGTGCGGCAGAACCCAGTAGCCCAGGTAGATGCCCAACAGCAGCAGCGGCACGGAGGCGGCAATGAAGCCCAGCGCGGTGCGCTTCTCCTTCTTCTTCAGCCCCGGGACGATGAACGCCCAGAGCTCGTACAGCCAGACCGGGGAGGCCATGATCAGTGCCAGGAACAGCGACACCTTGATCATGATGTCGAAAGGTGAGACGGCGGTGCTGAAGTTCGCCATGCCGCCGGCGTCCTTGAGTGGCTTGATCAGCAGATCGAGCACGGGGCGGTACAGGAAGAACCCGCCGATGGCTGCGAGGAACAGCGCCCCGAGGGAGATGAAGAGCCGATTGCGCAGCTCGATCAGGTGTGCTTTGAGCGCCATCCTCCCCTCGGGGTTGGATTTGCGCCCGGTACGTTCTGTCACAGAGAACTAGAGCTTGGGTCCGCGGTGGTCGGGATCGACGACCTTGCCCTCGACGGGCTCGTCAGAGGCGTACGGATCCTTGGGCTCCTTGGTGTCCTTCGGATCGTCGTCCTTCATCTGGCGGACCTCGGACTTGAAGATGCGCATCGACTGACCCAGTGAACGGGCCAAGCCGGGAAGCTTGGGTGCGCCGAAGAGGAGCAGCGCCAAGACAACGATGATGACAATATGCCATCCCTGTAGACCCATCATGGGAGAACTTCCTTTCGTCTGCCTACAAGTCTACGTCACGCGGGTACAGGTCGCGGACGCGTTGGGCCTGTCCGCGGGCACGTTTTCCCTCGATCCGGCGCTGCCGCCTGCCCCGTCGGCGGGTGAGCTTTCCGTCGTCGTATTCGGTGCGCGCATCCTCGCGGGATCTGAACAGCACAGCGGCACCCGCAGCGGGACGGGGACCGGCCGACAGGTTCTCCTCCAGGGGGTCGCCCGGGGGCAAGACCAGCGCGTCCCCTGCCTCGGTGACCTCGGTGAACATCGCCATGAACCGCCGGTAGAGGTGCAAGGCACACAGCGCCAGGACGACGAGCGCGGCCAGGACCAGCACGGTCCACAACAGGATCCAGAACCACCAGGGCATCATGCGTTCTCCTCGGTCGGGGCGTGGGGTTGCCGGTCGGCATGGGCGGCCAGGGCGGCCTCCAACCAGCGGCGGACGGCGTCGACGGCCGTCGGGGGGTCGATGACGCGCAGCTCTCCCCCGTGACGGGCCACGAGGCCCGGCAGCTGGGCGGATTCGGCGATGCCGACCTGAGCCACCAGGGTGCCGTCCGGGGACTTGGTGCTCTGCACCGGGGCGAACTCGTCGGCCAGGCGGTGCAACCGCGCGGCGAAGCCCAGCACCACCGTCGTGTCCTCGGGGGCCGGGGTGTACAAAGTCCCCTCGGCGGCTGCATGGCGTGCGGGGTCGCGGAGGTAGGTCTCCCCCGTCGGTTCAGCGCCCAGGATCCTGTCGAGCCGGAAGTTCCGGCGACCGCCGGCGCGCCGGCACCAGGCCTGCAGGTAGGTCCGGCCGGCGTCCTCCAGCAGCCGGATCGGCTCCACGTCGCGTTCGCTGATGTCGTCGCGCCCCGGGTGGTAGTAGCTCAGATGCAGGACCTGGTCGCCGGCGGCCGCGGCGGTGACGGTGTCGCGCGTTGCCGAGGCCTCGGTCGCGGAGAGCCGGGCCGAGGCGATCTGGTCCATGTCGCCGAATTCCCCCGCAGCACCGCGCAGCTTCTCCAAGGCGCCGCGTGCTGCGTCGCGGTCCTGTCCCCCGGGCAGGTCCAGGAGGGTCTGCAGCCCCACCAGCAGGGAAAACGCCTCGAGCAGGTTCAGCCGGATCGGCGCGGAGAGCCCCTCGGCGTTGGCGATGGACACGCGGTCGCCCTCGAAGTCCACATCGATCAGCTCGTCGGGAAGCCCGTTGGGGACACCGCACATCTGGATCATGGCGAGGTCGTCGATCAGACGGCGACGACTCAGCCCGAAGTGCGCCGCCGTCTCATCGATCAGTGGCGCACCTTCGCGGACCACGTAGGCGATGATGTCCAGCGCCCGCGCCACGACGTCCGAGGAGGACGGCCGCCCACCGCTGCGCGCCTGGCCGAACGTGTAGGCCGGGGCCGGGATCCGCGCCGCTTCCAGGGCTCCCGAAAGATGGCGGACGACGGCGGCGCGCAGGGTCTCCGGGGCCAGCACGGCGATGGCCGGGCCGAGTTCGGCCAGCTCGGCGGCAGTGGCCTCGTCGTCCTGGTAGTCGAAGCTGATGGTGTCGGCACCACTGTTGCCGCCCTCCGGGGAGTCCACGCCGGGGGTATCGCCGGGGTCGATGGCGCGGCTGCGCAGTGCCAGGCCGCGACCGGGCGCCAGCCGGACCGTGGCACGTTGGCGGGCCGAGTCGGGATCCAGGGAGTCCAACACCGTTCCGATGCGGAAACCCTCGGGGCGATCGACGGTACCGGGGCGGCGGGCGATCTCGGAGCTGATCCGCGAGAGCCGGAAGATCCGCTGTCCTTCCCGATCGCGGTCCCAGCCCACGAGGTACCAGTGCCCGAACCGGTTGCCGATGCCCCAGGGCTCGATGGTGCGCACCGCGGCCTCCCCGGAGGGTGGGCGGTAGGTGAAACGGATGGGGGTGCGGTCCCAGACGGCGGCGAGCAGATCGCGGAACACGGCATCGGCAGCGTGCATGCGCGGCTCGAAGGTCTCGAAGGATGCGCCCGCGACGTCGGGACCATCGGCTGCCGGGGAGAGCCGGTTGAAGGCGCGGTCGGCGGCACTGGCGATGGTGGGGTCCTTCCAGACCCGGGCTGCCAGGCCCAGGGCCAGGGCCTCCGCCGGGGCGAAGGACACGGCGGGCAGGCGGTACGTTTCGGGGCGGACGACGTAGTGGGCGTCCTGCCGGTCATTGCCATAATAGGCATCTCCGAGGATCGTTTCCAACGGGACGCCGAGGCCGCGGAGGTCCTCCTTGTCGCGTTCGAACTTGCGCTCGAAGGCGTCGTCGGACAGGCCCCGGTAGTCGTCCACGATGCCGCGCAGTTCGGCACGCGTGTAGCCGCGGCGGCGGGACATCAGCGCATAGGTGAGGCTGACGAGCTTCTCCGTGCGCGAGGGCGCACCCGGGTTTCGTTTGGCAGACACACGCTTACGTTACTAGAAAGCACGACGGCGCCGCCCCAGGCCAGGGGCGACGCCGTCAACGGTGGTGGCCGGGTTAGCGGGCGTCCACCAGGTCGACCACGAAGATCAGCGATTCGCCGCCGGCGATGGCAGCTCCTGCACCACGTTCGCCGTAGGCCAGGTGCGAGGGGATCTCGAGGCGGCGGCGTCCGCCGACCTTCATCCCGATCAGCCCCTGGTCCCATCCCTGGATGACCTGGCCGACGCCGACGCGGAAGTCCAGCGGCTCGCCGCGGTTCCATGAGGCGTCGAATTCCTCGCCGGTCGACCAGGCGACACCCACATAGTGGGCGGAAACCGTGGTGCCCGGTGCCACCTCGGCGCCGTCACCGACGATCAGGTCCTCGATGCCCAGCTCTGCTGGCGGGGTCGTGCCGGGGAAATCAACCTCGGGCTTGGTGCGATCGTATTCGCGCTTTCCAAAAGACAAGATGGGTGTCCTTTCCTGGTCCCTACTTGGAAGCCGGTTTGACCGACTTCACGTCAACAACGAATACGAGGGTACCCTGCGGCGCCCCAGACTGTCCGTCGTAGGCCATCGATCCGGGGATGGTCAACATCACGCGGGAACCGGCCTTGATGCCGTCGAGTCCTTCGGTCCATCCCTTGATGACGCCGTTGATGTCGAAGTCGAGCGGCTTGCCCTTGTCGTAGCTGGAGTCGAAGACCTTTCCGTCGTCCCAGCGCACACCGGCGTAGTTGGCCGTCACGGTGGATCCCTTGCCGACCGGTGTGCCGTCGCCTTCCTTGAGGACGTCAACTACCAGATCGGAGGGCGCGTCCTTGCCCTTCGGGATGGTGATGGTCGGCTTGTTGTCCTTGAACTCGACAGTCGGCAAGGCGCCATCGTCCTTGAGCTTCTTCACGTCATCCTGGGAGAGCTTGCGTGGCGTGTCCTTCGCGTCGAGGACCTTGAGGATCAGCACCTGCGCGGCTTCTGCCGGCTCGGCCGACTTCGAGGCACCCTCGGTGGCTGCTGCGGTGTCGTCCGGGCGGACGTAGGCGACCCAGGATCCGACCTTGGTGCCGAGCAGCACGTCGTAGATCTCGGCGTCCTGCTTCTTGAGGGCGTCCTCCACCGACAGGGTCAAGGGTGCCTGAGTGAAGGTGTTGCCGATCTCCTTGGCGTCCTTGGTGTTGTAGCCGACCATCTTGTAGCTGACGTCCTGCCCGGCCTTGATCTCCGCGCCGTCACCTTCCTCGATGACCTTGGCCCCGGGGGCGGTGGCCTTCATGGGCGTGTCGAACTCGACCTTCGGGGCGGTGTTGTCGTCCGCCCCGGGAGTTACTTTGATGGAGGACAGCGGCTCAGCCGCGCCCACGGTCTTCGGGGTTCCGGATCCACAGGCGGTCAGCGCCAGCAGCGCCACCCCGAGAACCAGTGCCAGCAGCTTGCGCACAAAATCCACTTTCGTCGTCGTACATTGGTCTGGTGGGGCCCGCCGCGCTCGGTTTCCCGGCGTTCAGGCCACGTCAAGCTTAGGGTCGCTGCCTGTGAATGGGCTGAGGCGGCGCGCCGGATCAGCGGGGGCCCATGAGTCCCATGAGCTCCTCGACCCGCGGATCGGTGTTGGCGAAGGGGTCCTTGCACAACACGGTTTGCCCTGCGTGGTCGTTGAGTTTGAGGTGGACCCAGTCCACCGTGAAGTCCCGTCCCGCGTCCTTGGCCGCGCGGACGAAGTCGCCGCGCAATTTGGCCCGGGTGGTCTGCGGGGGGTTCTCGGCTGCGTCGGCGATGTCAGCCTCGGGGACGACGGTGGCTGCGCTCCCGCGGGAGCGCAGCAGCCCGAACAGACCGCGTTGCGGGTTGATGTCGTGGTAGGTCAGGTCGAGTTGGGCGACTCGCGGGGAGGAGAGCTCCAGGGAGTGCCTGTCCTGGTATTGCCGGATGAGCCGGTGCTTGATGGCCCAGTCGATCTCGGTGTCGATGCCGGAGGCGTCCCCGCTGGCCACGGCGTCGAGGGCTCGGCGCCACAGGTCCATCACCCGGGGCACGTGGGGGGTGTGGGCGCCGTGGCGTTCCAGGAACGTGCTGGCCTTGGCGAAGAAGATCTCCTGCAGCTGCAGGGCGCTGAGCTCCCGCCCGCTGGCCAGGCGGACCGTCCGGCGTCCGGTGAGGTCGTGGGAGATCTCCCGGATGCTGCGGATCGGGTTCTCCAGGCGCAGGTCCTCCATGATGGTCCCGGCCTCGATCATGCGCAGGATCAGGTCGGTGGAGCCGAGCTTGACCAGTTGGGTGGTCTCGGACATGTTCGAGTCCCCGACGATCACGTGCAGGCGCCGGTGGTATTCCGCGTCGGCGTGGGGCTCATCGCGGGTGTTGATGATGGGTCGGGACCGGGTGGTCGCCGAGGAGACGCCCTCCCACACATGGTCGGCTCGCTGCGAGAACGCGTAGCGGTGTTCGCCGTCCACCGGCAGGACCTTGCCGGCGCCGGCGATCAGCTGCCGGGTGACCAGGAACGGGATGAGGATCTCGGCCAGCCGGGAGAACTCGAGCTTGCGCGGGATGAGGTAGTTCTCGTGGCAGCCATAGGAGTTGCCGGCCGAGTCGGTGTTGTTCTTGAACAGGTAGATGGACCCGTCCAGCCCGTCGGCGCGCATGAGCTCCTCGGCGCTGGTGACCAGCCCGTTGAGGATGGACTCCCCCGCCCGGTCGTGGCTGATCAGCTGGGCGACGTCGTCGCATTCAGCGGTGGCGTACTCGGGGTGCGATCCGACGTCGAGGTACAGGCGGGACCCGTTGGTGAGGAAGACGTTGGAGCTGCGGCCCCAGGCCACCACCGGTTTGAACAGGTAGCGGGCCACCTCCTCCGGGGTGAGCGGGCGTCCGGTGGGCGAGGAGTACGCGATCCCGAATTCGGTTTCGATCCCCATGATGCGGCGGTCCATGCTCAGGCACCGTCCTCTCCGGCGAGGGTCTGGATGACCTCGTCCTTGGAATAACGTCTGAACGTGCGGCGGGTGCCGCTGGCGGGCGGTGGCACCCGGTCCAGCACGGCCACCTCGAGCAGGTCGGCGGTCGGCGTGCCTGCCAGCTGCGGCAGGGCGGCCGCCGCGCTGCGGATGACGTCGCCGAAACCACAGGACGCCAGGTCCCGGCCGGCCCAGGCGCCGTCGAGGGCGGTCGCCAACGCCGCGGCATCACCGCCCATGACCACCATCCCGGGTTCGTCGGAGATGGATCCATCGAAATTCACCCGATACACCTGGTCGGTGGCGGGGTCCTCCCCCACCTCCGCCACGGCCAGCTCGACCTCGAACGGCTTGGTGTCGGCGGTGAACACGGATCCGAGGCTCTGCGCGTACACGCTGGCCAGCCCCCGGCCGGTGACGTCCTCCCGGTCGTAGGAGTAGCCGCGGGTGTCGGCGTACCTGACGCCTGCCTGGCGCAGCGATTCGAACTCGTTGTACTTCCCCACCGCGGCGAACGCGATCCGATCGTAGATCTCACCGATCTTGCGCAGGGTCCGTGAGGGGTTCTCGGCGATCAGGGCGATCCCGTCGCGGCAGCTGGCCACGATGACCGAGCGTCCGCGGGCGATGCCCTTGCGGGCGAAGTCCGCCCGGTCCTTCATCAGTTGTTCGGGCGAAACGTAGAACTGGGCGCTCATCAGGCCTCCCGGGCTGTGGCCGAGCGTTCGGCGACGATCTCGTGGGCGATTCGGGACAGCTCCTCGTCGGGGATGCGGAAGGAGCCGTGCGCGTCGACGCGGTAGAGGACGGGCCACAGGTGCCGGACCAGATCGGGCCCCCCGGTGGCGGAGTCGTCATCCGCCGCGTCGTAGAGCGCCTCCATGGCCACGCGGATGGCCGCGGCGGCGTCCAGGCCCGGGCGCCAGAGCTTCTTCAGCGCACCGCGGGCGTAGACGGAGCCGGAACCGATGGTGTGGTGTTCGATCTCCTCGAACCGGCCGCCGGTGATGTCGAAGGAGAAGATCCGTCCGGCCTGTTGACTCGGGTCGTACCCGGCGAAGAGCGGGACGACGGAGAGCCCCTGCATGGCCAGGCCCAGGTTGGAGCGGATCATCGCGGCGAGCCGGTTGGCCTTGCCGTCGAGGCTGAGCAGCGCCCCTTCGATCTTCTCGTAGTGCTCGAGCTCGACCTGGAACAACCGGACCAGGTCCAGCCCGATGCCGGCCGAACCGGCAATGCCGACGACCGAGTAGTGGTCGGCGGCGAAGACCTTCTCCATGTGCCGGCTGGCGATGACGTTGCCGATGGTCGCCCTCCGGTCACCTGCCATGACCACCCCGCCGTCATACGCCAGGGCGGCGATCGTGGTGGCGTGGCGCAGCCCCTCGGGGGCCGGGACCGCCTCGCGGGCCGGCAGCAGGTCGGGGCGTTCACGCACCAGGTAGTCGACGAAGGACGGTCCGTCGGGGGTCTGCACGGCTACTGTCCGCCCTTTTGCACGAAACCGCGCACGAACTCCTCAGCATTTGTCTCCAGGACCCCGTCGATGTCGTTGAGCAGGTCGTCCACGTCCTGCGTCTGGGCCTGCGCGGCAGGTGAGGCCGGCGCGGGTGCCGGCGCACCGGCGTCGTCCACTTCCTGCTCCTGGGTGGAGGGCTGGTGCCGTTGCTGTTCCTGTGCCATGGGGTGCTCCTCATCTCGGGGCGGCGTACCGCCGATGCCTCTATCTTGTCACTGTTGCGCCGCATGTCACGGCGGCGTCCCGGGCCCCGTCAGCTGCCGCGGCGCAGCTCGTCGACGAACGCGCCGACGTCCAGCCCGGCGTCGAACAGCCCGCCGACCAGTTCGCGGGTGCCCCGCAGCGGTTCGGGGGTGGAAATGCGTTGGGTGCCGGGGCGTCCGGGGATGGAAAAGGTCACCGCATCCCAGCTGGCACCCAGGACGTCGTCAGGGTAGGCGCCCAGGCAGCGGCCACGGAAGTAGGCGCGCGTGTCCTCGGGCGGATGCACGACGGCGGAATGGACCTGGTCCGCGGTGAACAGGGTCTCCATCAGCCCACGCGCGGCCAACCGGTGGTACAGCCCCTTTTCGGGGCGGATGTCGGCCCATTGCAGGTCCATCATCGCCAGCCGGTCATCATCCCAGGCGAGCCCGTCGCGGTCGCGGTAGCGGTTCATCAAATCCAGTTTGGCGACCCAGTCCACGGTGGCCTTCGCCGAGGCCACGTCCCGGGACAGGGCGTCCAGGGTGTCCTGCCAGCGGGTGAGCACGTCGAGGGTCTGGGCATCGTCCGCACCGGTGCGGGAGCAGTGGTCCCGCGCGGCGTCGAGGTAGGCCTGCTGGATGTCCAGCGCCCGCATCCGCCGACCATCTGCGAGTTCGACGACGGTGCGCAGGGTCGGGTCGTGGCTGATCTGCTGCACTGCGGCCACCGCGTCACGCAAGGCAAGCGACGGGGCGGCACCGGCCTCGAGGAGGGTGAGCACCAGAGCGGTGGTGCCTACGCGCAGTAGCGTGGAGACCTGGCCCAGGTTCGCGTCCCCGGCGATCACGTGCAGTCGCCGGTATTTCTCCCAGGTGGCGTGGGGTTCGTCGCGGGTGTTGACCAGGGGACGGCGGATGGTGGTCTCCAGCCCCACCTCGGCCTCGAAGAAGTCGGCGCGCTGGCTGATCTGGTAGCCGGGGTCCTTCCCGGTCATCCCGCACCCGACGCGTCCGGCCCCGCACAGGATCTGCCGGGTGGCGAAGAAGGGCAGCAGCCCGGCGGCGATGTCGTCGAAGGGGGTCGAGCGGGGCATCAGGTAGTTCTCGTGCGCCCCGTAGCTGACCCCCTTGTTGTCGGTGTTGTTCTTGTAGAGCAGCACCTCGGCGAATCCCGGTGACTCGGCGATCCGGTGTTGGGCGGCCAGCGCCACCTGGTCCCCCGCCTGGTCGTAGAGCACCGCGGCGTGGGGGCCGGTGGTTTCGGGGGACGAATATTCGGGGTGGGCGTGGTCGACGTAGAGCCGTGCACCGTTGCCCAGCACCATGTTCATCAGCACATGCCCGTCGCCGTCCTCCTCGCTGTAGAGGGTCTGTCCGGCCCGGGAGTCGCCGCCAGCCAGGGCGATCTCCTCGGCGGTGAGTTCGCGCGGGGTGTCGGTCAGCTGCGAGGCGTCGGCGACGGCCCGTGACATGTTCCAGCCACGGGCATCGGAGAGCGGCGCCTCGTCGGCATAGTCCCAGCGGGTGCCGGCCAGGTGCCCGTACCCGGAGCGCACGGTGGCCGCATACGCGTTGATGACCTGGGCGGAGAGGATCGTGGAGTTCGCCCCCGGTTGGCTCGGGGCGAGCACCCCGAACTCGGTCTCGAGCCCGATCACCCGGCGCACGCTCACAGGTACTGCCCCGTGTTCGAGTACCCCTGCCCGGGCTCGCCCGCGAGGCTGCGTCCGGTGGCGGCGCTGGACTTGTCCTGGACGATCGTGCGGATGTAGGTGATCCGCTCGCCCTTCTTCCCGGAGATCCGCGCCCAATCGTCGGGGTTGGTGGTGTTGGGCATGTCCTCGTGCTCGTGGAACTCCTCGATGACCCCGCGCAGCAGGTGCTCGATGCGCAGGCCGCGTTCGCCGGAGGTCAGCAGGTCCTTGATGGCCGATTTCTTGGCCCGGTCCACCACGTTGCGGATCACCGCACCGGAGTTGAAGTCCTTGAAGTACAGCGTCTCGGTCTCGCCGTTGGCGTAGGTGACCTCCAGGAACTCGTTCTCCTTCTCGGTCGAGTACATCGCCTCCACGGTCTGGCGGATCATCGCCTGCACCGCCGCCTCGGCGTTGCCCCCGTGCTCGGCCAGGTCGTCGGCGTGCAGCGGCAGGTCGGTGGTGAGGTATTTCGCGAAGATCTCGGCGGCGCCCTGGGCATCGGGGCGCAGCACCTTGATCTTCACGTCCAGCCGGCCCGGGCGCAGGATGGCCGGGTCGATCATGTCCTCACGGTTGGAGGCGCCGATGATGATCACGTTGTCGAGCTTCTCGACGCCGTCGATCTCACTGAGCAGCTGTGGGACGATCGTGGTCTCCACGTCGGAGGAGACGCCGGTGCCACGGGTGCGGAACAGTGAATCCATCTCGTCGAAGAAGACGACGACGGGGTTCCCGCCTGCCGCCTTTTCCCGGGCCCGGGAGAAGATCAGCCGGATGTGGCGTTCGGTCTCCCCCACGTACTTGTCCAGCAGTTCGGGGCCCTTGATGTTCAGGAAGTAGCTGCGTGCGCTCTCCCCTCCGCGCAGTTCGGCGGTGCGTTCGGCCAGCGAATGGGCGACCGCCTTGGCGATGAGCGTCTTGCCGCAACCGGGGGGCCCGTAGAGCAGGATGCCCTTGGGCGCCTTGAGCCCATGTTCGCGGTAGAGGTCCTGGTGCAGGAAGGGCAGCTCGACGGCGTCGCGGAGCTGCTCGATCTGCGGCCCCAGCCCGCCGATGTCGGCGTAGGTGATGTTGGGGACCTCTTCGAGGATGAGGGACTGCATCTCGGAGAGGTGGACGCGTTCGGTGGCCAGGCCGGTGCGCGGGTCGATGGCCAGCGAATCGCCGACCCTGACCTTCTCGCGCAGCAGTGGTCCGGCCAGGCGGATGACCTTCTGGTCATCGGCGCGTCCGACGGCCAGGACCCGCCCGTCGTCCATGACCTCCTTGACGGAGACGAGTTCGCCGGAGGCCTCGAACCCGAGGCCGGCGACGATGGTCAGCGACTCGTTGAGCAGCACTTCCTGTCCGAGCTGCAGCGCCTCGAAGTTCAGCAAGGGACTGATGGCCACCCGCAGCTTGCGTCCGCCCTGGATGATGTCCGCGCTCTGCACCGCGGTGGAGGCGATGGCCGTCCCGGCCGCCGGGTGCGTGCGGGCATTCAGCGACACGATGGTGCCAAAGGTGAACGGGGTGTCCCCGTCCTGGTCGAGGGCTCCCTTGAGCGTGACGATCTGGTCGCGGGTGCGCTCCAGCATGGCGGTCAGCCGGCCATTGTTCGCCGTGGCGGTGCCGAGTTGGCGGTCCAGGTTCCGTGCCTTGTCACGCAGCACATTGAGCTGGCGCTCGGCGATGTCGAGCTGGCTCTGCAGCCGTGCGTCGCGCCCCGCCCCCTCGGGCCCGGGGGTTGGTGTCGTGTTCTCCGGCATGTGAGCACCCTTCGTTGCCGTCTGCCCCCGCGGGGGCCGTTGTCTTCATCGTAGCCACCCCCGGCCCCCGCGCGCCCGCTGTGTTAACGCCAGGTGTCAGCGGTCGGCGTCGGGCTCCGGGAAATCCTCGGGGTCCAGCCCGTTGCCGTCTGCGTCACGGAAGGCCCCGCGCTGCTTCATCGACTTCGCATCCTTGGCGGCACGGCGGAGCTTCTTATCCGAGACCCCGCGTTCGCCCAGGTTCGGCGCGGCCCAGGCATCGTCGTCGTGCTCCTTGGTCCAGGCGTTGAGGTCCTCGGCGGCGAATTCGGTGTTCTTCACGCGCTTCTGTCCCGGGATGCCGGCGGCCCCGTCGGCCAGACGGCGGGTGGTGAGCAGGAAACCGGTGTGGGCGACCATCCGGTGGTCCGGGCGCACGGCCAGGCCGTCGAGGTGCCAGCCGCGGACCATCGACTCCCAGGATTCGGGTTCGGTGAAGCGGCCGTCGGCGCGGATGGCCTCAGCGGTGCGGGAGAGCTGGGTGACCGTGGCGACGTAGTTGACCCAGACGCCTCCGGGCGCCAGGACGGTGGCCACCGAATCGACGCATTCCCACGGGGCGAGCATGTCCAGCACCACGCGGTCGATGGAGCCGGGCTCCTCGGTGGCGGTGGCCTGGTCCTGGAAGTCGCCGATGCTGATGTTCCAGGCCGGGTGCGGGCCGCCGAAGATCGTCTCGACGTTGCCGCGGGCGATGTCGGCGAACTCCTCGCGGCGTTCGATGCTGTGCAGGTAGCCGGCGTCCCCGACAGCGCGCAGCAGCGAGATCGACAGCGCGCCGGAACCGACACCGGCCTCCAGCACGCGGGCCCCGGGGTAAATATCGCCCATCGTGACGATCTGCGCGGCGTCCTTGGGGTAGACGACGGCCGCACCGCGCGGCATGGAGAGCACGAAGTCCTTCAGCAGCGGGCGCAGCGCCTGGTAGCGCCGGCCCTCGGAGTTCTCCACGACGATGCCCTCGGGCTCACCGATCAACGTGTCGTGGTCCAGCACCCCGCGGTGGGTGTGGAACTGGCCGCCGGGGGTCAGGGTGACCGTGTTCATCCGGCGCTTCTCGTCGGTGAGCTGGACCCGGTCACCGGGGGCGAAGGGGCCCCTGCGGTGTGCGGAGCCATGCGGGGCTGCGGGATGGGCGGGGGTTTCGGGCATGATGGGGCTCGTTCCGTTGGCTGGGTGGTTCATGAAGCGGCCTTCTTGCCGGTGATGGCGGAGACGACGGTGCCTTGCTTGAGCAGGCCCACGATCCGTCCGGTGTCGTCGACGACCGCGTATTCGCTGCCGTCCAGGCTGGCCAGGTAGGTGATCAGGTCGCGTCCCGAACGGCTGGCCCGCACGACGGCGCCGGGAGCCAGTGCGCGGGCCACGGTGACCGACGGGGTGGTGTTGCGCAGCGGTGCGGGGACCGAGTCCACCGAGGCCCGGTCCACGACGGCCTCGGGAAGCCCCGAGGTGGCGCAGAGCAGGATGTGTCCCGGCACCTGCATCAGGCGGCGGTCGATGTCCGCGACGACGGAGGACGCCGGCAGCGCACTGGCCGGCTCCATCAGCTCCGACGCCGAGATGCGCGGCAGGCGCAGGCGCATGCGGGCATCGGTGATGGCCCCGCTGGCGCCCATCCACAGGAATCCGCAGAGCAGCACGGCGACCACTGTCAGTTGCAGGTCCACCGGCTGGCGGTTGAGCAGCGGCAGCAGGATCATGTAGGCGGCGATGCCGATGACGATGATGCGTCCGGCCCAGCCGGCGGCCACCGTGCCCTTCTCCTGCGAGCCCGTTCCGGCCCAGACCGCGGATTCGACCAACCGCCCGCCGTCGAGCGGAAGCCCGGGCAGGACGTTGAACAGCGCCACCAGGAAGTTGGCCCAGACGAGGATGTTCAGCAGCAGGCCGAAGACCCCGGTGGGTTGCAGGGTCATTTCGAGGCCGTAGCCGAGCCCGGCCAACACGAAGTTCGCCGCCGGACCCGCCAACGCGACCACCAGGGACCTGCCCGGGGTGGCGTGGAAGCTGCCGAATTGGGTGTGTCCGCCCCAGAGGGTGAGCACGATGTGGGCGTTGGGCCAGCCGAAGGCCTTGGCACACAGCGCGTGGGCGAGCTCGTGGACCAGGATCGACAGGGCCAGCAGCACGGCGTAGGTGAAGGACACCGCGTAGGCGCCCAGGCCGATGCCCGGCAGCGCGCGCATCACGTTGGGGGTGAAGACCAGCAGGATGAAGGCGGCGATGAGGAACCAGGACCAGGCCAGGTAGACCGGGACCCCGCCGATGCGGCCCAGCGGGATGCCCGGGCGCTTCTCCTGATGCGCATCGGCCGGCGGTGCCGGCTGGCCCCCGGCGTTGGCGTGCTGGGACGGGCCGCTCACGCAGTCGCCCCGGCAACGGTCACGAAGGCATCGAGGTCCGTGGCGCCAACACCCTCGAGGGTGGGCCAGACGGTCCAGCCGCCGTCCTCGGGCAGGGTGGCGATGTGGGGCACGGCGATGGTGGGGATGCCGCTGGCGACGGCCGAGCGCACGCCGGGGACCGAGTCCTCCAGTGCGACGACCCGGCGACGCTGCAGTCCCTGGATGCGGTCTGACATGGTGTCGAAGGCCAGATGGTAGGGCGCTGGATCGGGTTTGCCGGCCGAGACCATGTCCCCGGTGACCAGGAAGTCGAACGTCCCCTCCGGGAGCGCTTCGGCCACCAGCCGGGCCAGCGGTTCCTCCGACATGGTGACCAGCGCACACGGCACACCATTGGCACGCAGGTCCGCGAGCAGTTCGCGGGCCCCGGGACGGAACACGGTATCCGTGCGCAGCCCCTCCATGACCTGGGACGTCAGCTCGTCGATGATTTCGCGGATCCCGAGGTCGACTCCGGCGTCACGGAGCATGCCGGCACTGGTCGGCAGGGCCTGCCCCACCAGGCGGAAGGCGTCCTCGTCGCTCCAGTGGCCGCCGTGGCGCTGCACCAGGTCTTTTTCCGCGGCGATCCAGTAGGGCTCGGTGTCGACGATGGTGCCGTCCATGTCCCACAGCACTGCTTGGAGTCCGGCATGGGCGTCAAAGGCATTCGTGCCGCGCAGGGCGTGGGGGGAAAAGGCGCTCATACCCCAATTCTACTTGGGCGAGGCCGTTGCCTCGGCCAGTGTTCGCGCTAGGGTGAGACCGTGGCAGAGGAAAACGTAACGCACGGCTCGTTGCCCGAGCTGATTGCGGCCGAGGCTCATCCCGGATCCGGCAGGCGGCCCACCATCATGGTGGTCGCCTTCGAGGGGTGGAATGATGCCGGTGACGCCGCCAGCGACGCGCTGCGGTTCCTGGCCAAGACGTTCGAGGCCAAGCAAGTGGGCCAGCTGTCCGAGGACGACTACTACGACTACCAGTTTTCCCGTCCGAGCGTGCGCCGCAATGCGGCGGGCAAACGGACCATCCGCTGGCCGAGCACCCGCATGTACCGGGCGCCGCTGGCCGAAACCGGGGTCGACCTGCTCCTGGTCCGTGGAACCGAGCCGACCTACCGGTGGCAGGCGTTCACCGCGGAGCTGCTGACACAGGCCGAACTGCAGAACGTCAAGGCAGTGGTCCTCGTCGGGGCGCTGCTGGCCGATGTTCCCCATACCCGGCCACTGCCCGCCAGCCTCTCCAGCGAGGACGAATCGTTGCGTGGCGTGCTCGGCGCGGACCGCACCACCTATGAAGGGCCCACCGGCATCCTGGGAGTGCTGGCAGAAACCGCGGATTCGGCAGGACTTCCCACCGCGTCGATCTGGGCTGCGGTGCCGCACTATGTCGGCCAGTCCCCCTCCCCCAAGGCGACCCTGGCCTTGTTGCGGCAGGTGGAGGAGGTGCTGCACACACCCTTTGAGCTCACGGCGCTGACCGAGGAGGCCGAGGCCTGGCAGCGCGGGGTGAATGAACTGGCGTCAGAGGACCCCGAAGTTGCCGCCTATGTGCAGCAGCTCGAGCAGGCGCAGGACGCCACCGAGCTGCCCGAAGCCAGCGGGGAATCCATCGCCCGCGAATTCGAGCGCTACCTCAAGCGCAGGGACGGCGGGAACGACAGCTGAGCCCGCCGCCCCGCGCAGGAGCCGCTAGTTCGCCGGAGCCAGACGGACACCCAACAGTGCGTCGATGACCGCGTGGACCGCTCCTTCCCCGGCATCGGACGCATCCGTGTCGGCCGATTCGGCAGCCCACGCGTCGAGCTCCCGCACGGCAGCCGGCGAGTCCAGGTCCTGGGCCAACCGGGAACGAAGTGCGGTCGCCAGCTCGGCGGCGCGGTCCGTACTGGTGGTTGCTGCCCGTTCCCGCCAGGCAGCCAGACGGGTCTTGGCCTGCTCGAGCAATGCGGGAGTCCATTCCCAGTTGGTGCGGTAGTGCTGGCCGACCAAGACGGTACGCACGGCCATGGGGTCTTCCCCGGCGCCGCGCAACTTGGAAACCAGGACCAGGTTGCCCAGGGACTTGCTCATCTTTTCGCCGTCGAGGCCCACCATGCCGGTGTGGACGTAGTGTTCGGCGAGTGGCTTGCCGTCGCTGGCGGTGGCATGGCCAGCGGAGAACTCATGGTGGGGGAAGATCAGGTCAGATCCTCCGCCCTGCACGGTGAAGGGGGCCGGCAGGAAGCGCCGGGCGATGACCGAGCATTCGATATGCCAGCCGGGACGCCCCTCGCCGAGGCTTGCTCCGTCCCAGGAGGGTTCGCCCTCACGGCGGATTCGCCACAACAGCGGGTCCAGCGTGTTGCGTTTACCCGGCCGTTCGGGGTCGCCGCCCCGCTCGGCGAAGAAACCGGCCATCGTCTCGTGGTCGTAGCCGCTGACGGATCCCAGCGACCAGGTCGCCGAAGCTGCCGCGTCGGAATCGAAGTAGACGTCCCCGCCGGGGGCCCCGTCAGTTCCGGGGACCCGGTAGGCCATGCCCTTCTCCAGCAGTTGTTCGACCACGGGAACGATCCAGGACACGGATTCCACGGCACCGACATAGTGCCGGGGAGGGAGCGTGTTCAACGCCTCCATGTCGCCACGGAACAGGTCGGTTTGGCCTGCGGCAAGATCCCGCCAGTCGACGCCGGTGGCCGTCGCCCGTTCGAGCAGCGGGTCGTCGACGTCGGTGACGTTCTGGACGTAGGTGACGTCCAGCCCGGCATCGAGCCAGTACCGGTGCAACAGGTCGAACGCCACATACGTGGCGGCGTGACCCATGTGGGTGGCGTCGTAGGGGGTGATGCCGCAGACATACAGGCTGGCCCGGCCGTCGGTGGCCGGGGTGGCCAACGCACGCGTCGAGGAGTCGAAGATCCGCAGTGGCGGCGGTGTGCCGGGGACGGAGGGGATGGTGGGCGCGGACCAAGCGTGCAAAGCGTATCGGCCTTTCGGAGGCGGTGGAGCGGGGTTCTGCTAGGCGTTGATGACGTTGAAGCCCAGCAGCACAAACAGCACCAGACCCAACGCGATCCGGTACCACACGAAGACACTGTAGCTGTGGCTGGAGACGAACTTCAGGAACCAGCCCACGATGACGAAGCCGACGACGAACGCGACGACGGTGGCCAGCAGGGTCTGCCCGCCGGAGTAGACGGCTGGTTCGCCGAAGCTCTTGGCGACCTGGTAGAGGCCGGAGGCGAAGACGGCGGGGATGGCCAGCAGGAAGGAGTACCGGGCCGCGGCTTCACGGGTGTAGCCCATCAGCAGGCCACCGGTGATGGTGCCGCCGGAGCGGGACACCCCGGGAATGAGTGCCAGGGCCTGGGCCAGGCCGAAGTAGATGCCGTGTTTGAACGTCAGTTCCTTCAGCTCGCGTTCCTGCTTGCCGAAGTGGTCCGCGATGGCCAGGATCACGCCGAAGACGACGAGCATGGTGGCCACGATCCACAAGGAGCGGAAGGTCGTCTCGATCTGGTCCTGGAACAGCAGGCCCAGGATGGCAATGGGCAGCGAACCGATGATGATCAGCCAACCCATGCGTGCATCCGGGTCGCTGTGCGGCAGTTTGCCGGTGATGGCGCGGAACCAGGCGCCGATGATGCGCACGATGTCCCGCCAGAAGAACAGCACGACGGCGGTCTCGGTCCCCAACTGCGTGATGGCAGTGAAAGCCGCGCCGGGGTCGGCCGCGTTGGGGAGGAATTCCCCCACGATGCGCAGGTGGGCGCTGGAGGAGATGGGGAGGAACTCGGTCAAACCCTGGATCAGGCCCAAAAAGGCCGCTTCAAACCAATTCACGAGTGAGACACTACTTCACGTGCACGGTAGGAGGCCCACATTTGTGGTGCGTGCCGCACCGCGTGCCGGGTGCTCAGCCCCTGGCGTCCGCCTCATTGGAGTCGGCGTCGTCCGAATCCCCATCGTCGTCGTCCTCTTCGTCATCGTCGTAGACGTCGAGCGGGGTGACTTCGCCGTAGGTGTCGTACAACGCGTCCTCGTACTCCTCGAACGCATCGATCATCCGGAAGACCGCGCTTTCCACGGCCGGGTCGTCCTCGCCACGGCGCGAGGACACCGCGGAGAGATGTTCTTCGAGCGAGGCCATCAGGGCCTGCAGGGCAACACGCGGATCTGTGCTCATGGTCTAGACGTTACCCGCAGAGCGCGCAGAATGGATACCAGATCATGAAGAATTCCCCAGCTCCTGCCCAGAAGTTCACCGACACCGCCCGCGGCTTCGAGTACCTGGTCCTGACCGTGCGTCCGGGCCAGTCGGTGGCCGATGCCCGGCGTGAGCTCACCGACCATGCCGAGTACGGCAAATGGGAATTGCGCACCACTCGCCTCTATACCGGCGGTATGCGCCGGTACTGGATGCGCCGGCGGATCATGCGGGTGACCAGCACCCTGGATGTTTTCCCCGGCTGATCCGCCCTCAGTCCGCCAGCGGGCCCAACAGCCAGGTGGCGACCGTCGAATGCGCCGACTCCGCATCGGAGGGGTGGTACAGGCTGGCCAGGGCGTCCCGGTACAGCCGCTCGAGTTCGCTGCCGCGGAAGTACTGGCCGCCACCGGAGACCTGCAGGGCCAGCTGGACGGTACGCCGCGCGGTGTCCCCCGCATGCGTGCGCAGCGTCACCAGCCGCGGGAACCACGAGGAGCCGTGGTCCACCACGTCGTCCAGGTCCCGGGCGGTCATCCGCAGTTGGGCGTCCAGCCGCAGGATTTCCAAACCGGCGTCGGCTACCTGCCAACGGACATCGGGGTCCTGGGCGAGCGCCCGTCCCCCATGACTCAGGGACGTGCGCTTCGCCGGCCTCTCCGCTGCGAGTTCGACACCACGCTCGGCCAACCCGACGTAGACAGACGCCGTGAGGGTCAGGAACGCGGCGAAGATGCCGAAGACCAGCGGGTCGGCGTTCGGTCCGGTCGGCAGCGTGCTGTGGATCGTCTCGGCGTCCGCGTGGGCGGCGGTGAGCTTCGTCGAATGTGATTGCGAGGCCCTCATGCCCAGCGTGTCCCAGTTCTCGATGGTCTCGACCCCCGGATCGGCACGATCGATGAACCCGTGCACCAGCCGCGCGGCGTCGCTCTCCCCTTCCTTGCCGAAGACCCCGAGCTTGGTCCAGGCAGGAGCCAGCGAGGTGAAGATCTTCATCCCGGTGAAGTCGTAACCGCCCTCGGGGCTCGGCTCGGCGCGGGTGACGGAATCGAAGAGGACCGAGTCGTTGCCTGCCTCGGAAACGCCGAATGCCATGATCTCCCCGGCGGCAACCCAGTCGTAGACGAAGTCCAGCCGCTCGTCCCCCCGGGCGGCCAACAGCTGCGCAACGGCGGACCAGACCAGGTGCATGTTCACCGCGAGTGCGGTCGCCGGGGCATGGGCAGCCAACAGGCGCTGGGCCGCCGTCGTGCGCTCCATGCCCCAGCCCAGCCCGCCGCGATCCAGGGGCAGCAGGGCCTTGAGGTAGCCGACTTCACCCAACTCGATCAGATCCTCCGCGCAGAAGGTGTTCGCGGCGTCGTACCCTGCTGCCCGGGAGCGGATGCGCTCGAGCAGCTCATCGGTGAGGATTGCACGGATCGGTTCCATGGCGGCGGGTCCCTTCGGGTCAGTAGGTGGTCAACAGCCGGGAGAGCACCCGGGTGCCGAACTGCAGCGCATCGACCGGGACGCGTTCGTCGACTCCATGGAACATGCCGGTGAAGTCCAGTTCGTCGGGAAGGCGCAGGGGTGCAAAACCGTATCCGGTGATGCCCAGCCGGGAGAGTGACTTGTTGTCGGTTCCGCCGGAGAGCATGTAGGGCAGCACCACCGATCCCGGGTCCTCGGCTTGGATGGAGGCAACCATGTTGTCGACCAGTCCACCGGAGAACGGGACCTCCAGCGAGGTATCCGCGTGGACGGTGGAGAAGTCGACGCCGGCCCCGGCCAATTCCCGCAGGGTCTCCTTCAGCAGTTCATCGCGGCCCGGCAGGGTGCGGCAATCCAGGAAGGCCTCGGCAGCCCCGGGGATCACGTTGTGCTTGTACCCGGACGTCAGCGCCGTCGGGTTCGAGGTGTTCTGCAAGGTCGCCCCCACGAACCGTGAGACGTTGCCCAACGCATCGAGCAGGGCGCTGGGGTCCTCCTCGTTGAACTCGATCCCGGTCAGCTCCGAAACGCCTTCCATCAGCGCCCGCGTGGTCTTGGTGTATTCGAGCGGCCATTCGTACTCCCCGATGCGCGAGACGGCACCGGCCAGCCGGGTGATGGCGTTCTCGTCATTGATCTGGGATCCGTGTCCTGCATGCCCGCCGGCATGCAGCGTCAACCAGTGCAGGCCCTTCTCGGCGGTCTGCAGGAAATAGGCACGGCGACCGCCGATGGTGGAGGAGAATCCGCCGACCTCGCTGATCGCCTCGCCCGCCCCCTCGAAGACCTCCGGGTGGTGGTCCACCATCCACCGGGCTCCGTAGGTGCCGCCGGCTTCCTCGTCGGCGAAATAGGCGAAGACGATGTCTCGTTGGGGCTGGATGCCGTCCCGGTGCATCTGCCGCTGAACGGCCAGGATCATGGCGTCCATGTCCTTCATGTCCACGGCCCCGCGTCCCCAGATCATCCCGTCCTTCACCTCGGCGGCAAAGGGGTCGACGCTCCAGTCCTCGGCCTGGGCAGGGACGACGTCGAGGTGCCCGTGGACCACGAGCGCCGGCAGCGACCGGTCACTGCCTTCCATGCGGGCGACCACGCTGGCGCGCCCAGGGGACGATTCGTAGATCTGGGGGTCGAGTCCTCCCCCGCTCATCAGCCCTGCCACATACTCCGCGGCGGGACGTTCGGGGCGGGCATCATTGCCGCCAAAGTTGCTGGTGTCGAAGCGGATCAGCGTCCGGCAGATCTCCTCGACTTCGTCGGCTGCCGTGATGCCGGCGGCTCCGGGATTTCCTAGCTCCGTCATGGCCTGACCTTCCGGGTTGTTCGGGTGGCTCCAGCCTAGTCACCACGGCAAAGAGTGCGGAATTGGGAAGTACTCAAACCTCATGTTAGAGTCTTACTCGCTGCTTTCACCGGGTCAGAAGTTCCACGGAGCTTCAGGACCGGTCGAATGGCATCACCTGCGCGGGTGGCGGAATAGGCAGACGCGCTAGCTTGAGGTGCTAGTCCACGTATAGTGGGTGGGGGTTCAAGTCCCCCTCCGCGCACGAAATAAGCCCCGGTTTTCCGGGGCTTTTTTCATGCCCACGTCACGCCAGCAGGTTGCTTCGACGGAGCCCCCCAGCGATCCCCCGCAAGGCAGGACGGCCGCCGAATGTCGCCGCATACCGCCATCGCCCGCGACATGACTATCCGTTGGATTTTCACACCCGATTGCTCTGGCCTTGGATTGCATCCACGGGTAACGTGAGGTGGACCACAGCCCTCCCGATCGATGCGTTCGAAGAGGAGGGCCACGTTCCATATCCTCGGGGGAAAAATGGGCCAGCACGTGCCGCGGCATCCGGCGCATCGCGCTACTCCCCCGCGTGCGGTCCTTAAATGGATCGGCGTCGTCGCGACCGGCACCCTCTTCCTCGGAACCGCGCCGGCGACGGGCCAGTTGGCCCCGGGAAGCCCCGCCCTGACGGCTACCGTTTCAGCTTCCACGTCCATTCCCGTGGTGAGCCCGGTGTATGCCATTCCGGACAGCACCCCGCTGCTGGGCGATGCCGACGCCACGACGTGGGCAGAAACGTGGAGCCCCGGCTACCAACCGGACGTCAGGTCCGAGGTCAGTCCTGACGGCAGCGCCCGAAACGGCGAGGGGGTATCCCGCTCCGGCGGCGCCCTCCACGTCGCCACCGGGCCGTCCGGGCTCCTTCCCGGCGGCCTCGCCCTGTCGGCCCCGGTTTCCAGCACCCGCATCACCAGCGCGTTTGGATGGCGGCTCAATCCAACCGGGCCTGGTTCCTACATCCACATTGGCCAGGATTACGGAGTGGCCTGCGGAACCCCCGTGCGCGCCGCCGAAGACGGCACAGTAATCCAGTCGGCCTGGGCCGGCCACTCCGGCCAACGAGTCCGGGTCGACCACGGAAGCGGAGTGGAAACCGCCTACAGCCACAACTCGCTCCTGGTTGCCCGGGTCGGTGACACCGTCCGACGCGGCGATCTGCTGGCACTCTCAGGAACCACCGGCAACTCCACGGGATGCCACCTGCACTTCGAGGTCTATCTCAACGGCAAGTGGGTCGATCCGGCCCAGTACCTGCCGTTACTGCCCGGCCACGTGCGCCCCGTCACCGAAGCGGAACGCCAACGAATTGCCCGGACACGGGCTCTTCCCGCTGACCATGTCACTGCGGCCTCCAGCACCGCGCCCGATCCGACTTCGACAAAGCAGACTCCCTCAACCCCCGCCGATTCCGCGCCGTCCACAGGTGGTGCGGAACCTACTGCCAACGCGTCCACGTCAGCAGTCCCCACCACTCAGCCACGGGTGTCGACCGCTGCTGCGAAACCGCCAGCCCATTCCACTCCGACCCCGTCTGCGTCCGCACCGTCCTCGCCTTCGCGCCCACGGCCGGCCCCGCCGAGCCAGACTCCTTCCGCGTCCCCGACCCATCGGCCGGCGCCTCCCACGGCCTCTTCTCCGGCGACACCAACCGCGACGCCTACACCGAAGCCCACGACTCCCCCGAGTGCCACACCGACGCCGACACCGAGCGAAACCCCGGCACCACCGAGCACAACGCCCACGCCGAAGCCCACCGAGAACCCCAGCCCGACACCCACACCCGGGACACCCACCCCGGAACCCGAGAGCCCGGTCAGCACTCCGCCGTCGTTGGCGTCACTCTGCTTGGCCTACCAGCAGGAAGACCAGGAAGCGGCATCTGGTCCAGTCGACGTCGCTGACCGTCCGCTGTCGACCAACGAGCTCGCCTGGCTCGACTCCACGCTGACCGCTGAGCTCCCGAAGGCAGACCGCCTCCCCACGGACCCCACGGTCCACCAGGTGACGGACCTGTGCCCGACGTGGTTCCCCGACGGCATCGCCGACGATACGGTCGCGGCCGACCTCGAGGTACTGGCGGCCACCCCCGTTCCCACCAGGCCCTCGGAGGACAGCACCAAGTAGGCCGGAAGCCGATCCGCGGACTACTCTTCAAGGGACCACCGGTTGACACCGGCCGCCCCCGTCCAGGACCTTGATGCCCCACGCCAGCCACTCTCCCGACCAGCAGCCCCACCGCGCCCTCCCGTGGCGTCCACGCGTGGCCATGTTGTGCCTGCACACCTCACCGCTGGACCAGCCCGGGTCCGGCGATGCCGGAGGCATGAACGTCTACGTCCGGGAGGTCGCCCTGGCCCTCGCCGCGGCCGGCTCCGTCGTCGATGTGTTCACCCGGGGTACCCACGCCCAGGGGGCAGTGGAAGTCGGCCCCGGGGTGGTGGTCCATCACCTTCCCGCGGGGCCCGACGGTCCGGTGGCCAAGGAAGAACTCCCCCCCTATCTTCCCCAGATCACCGCCGGAATCCTGTCCGGAGGATATGGCCGCTACGACCTCGTGCACAGCCACTATTGGATGTCGGGCCTCGTCGGGTTGGAGCTCGCCAGCGCCTGGGGCGTGCCGCTGGTCCACACGATGCACACCATGGCGAAGGTCAAACGCCGCCTGCAACAGGACGCGGACGAACCGGATTCCCGGGTCGAGGCGGAAACGGTGCTGGCACGACGGGCCACCCGGCTGACTGCCAACACCGCTGCGGAGGCCGACGAGCTGGTGGCCGACTACGGTGCACCGCGCGCGCATATCGACCTGGTGGCCCCCGGGGTGAACCTGGAGGTCTTCCGCCCCGAAGGGCCACGGATCTGGTTCGGCGATGCCGGGCATACCCCGGGCCCTGCAGCGGACCCACTGCGCATTGCGTTCGCCGGACGCATCCAGAAACTCAAGGGGCCGCAGATCCTCTTGCGCGCCCTGGGCCTGCTGGGACGGCTGCGCCCGGACATCGACGTCGAATTGGCGATCATCGGATCGCGCAGCGGCTCCAAGGAACTGGATCTGGCGCGGCTGATCGGCGACGAGCACCTCGAGCACACCGCCCACCGGCTGCCACCAGCTCCGGCCGACGAGCTGGCCGCGTGGTTCCGTTCCGCCGACGTCGTCGCCGTACCCTCCTACAGCGAGTCCTTTGGCCTGGTGGCCATGGAGGCGCAAGCGTGCGGGACACCGGTGATGGCGCACGACGTCGGCGGGCTGCGCCACAGTGTTGCCGATGGTTCCACGGGAGTGCTGGTGGCCGACCTGGACGCCGGCAGCTGGGCCGATGCCATTGCCCATGCCGCCACGCACCGGGACGAGCTGCGGAAGATGGGCAGCGCCGCCGTCGTGCGTTCACGGGCCTTCAGTTGGGCACATACGGCAACGGCGGCCCTGGACAGTTATGCCCGGGCCGCCGCCGATCATGCGCGGGATCATTCCTAGAGCGGACGAACCGCCCCGTGGAAGTGGCGCCTGCCCGATCGGGCGTTCCACCCCTGGAAGGACATCAGCTTCCGGGTGCTGGCCACCCCGAAACTGACGGTGGAGGGCAGCAGCACCGGGGCCTCGAACACGATGTCCCAGTGGTATCCGCCATCCCGTGGGGCCGTCTGGGCCAGTGCCTTGCCGGCCAGGAACATGCCGTGGGCGATCTGGCGTTTCATGCCCAGCGCCTTGGCGGGCAAGGCACCGAGGTGGATCGGGTTGTAGTCGCCGAGCACTGCGGCGTAGTCACGCCCTGCACCGGCACCGAGGCGCCAGGCTCCGGTCTGGACCGGTGCCACGAATTCCGGACGATCGCCGCGGCGCTCGGGACGCTGTCCCGCCCAGATCCCCTTGGCCAGGTAGGTCGAGGTACCCACCCAGACCACCTCGCCGCCGACACTGGCCTCACACACCACATCGACTGCGGTGCCTGCAGGGTGGTCACGCAGCTTCTCTGCCCAGGCGCGGACGTCCAGGGTCTCGTCCACGCGGATCGGACGCAGGTGCTCGACCTGGTTGGATAGATGCACCATGCCCAGCAGCGGCAGCGGGAAGTCCCGGGCAGCCAGTACCGACATGGCCACGGGGAAGACCGTGCCGTGGACGAAGACGCTGGGCAACGTGCCGCGCACCGTATCGCCCACCAGCTGCTGGTACGCCTCCAGCCGGGGCAGTTCCGCCCGGACCCCGGTCACGCAGTGCTCGACCTCGGGCAACACCAGCGAACCGGAGGAACCGGTCAGCTTCGTGCGGACCTGGTTGCCCAGTGCCTCGGCGTACAGCCGGGGCAGCGCAGGGACCGCAGCGAGGCGGACCTCGCGGCGGCTCATGCGCCCACCAGCGACTGCCCGCACACGCGCAGTGTCTGGCCGTTGATGCCGCCGGCTGCGTCCGAAGCGAGGAACCCGATGGCCTCGGCGACATCCAGCGGCTGCCCACCCTGCATCAGGGACGGCATGAGCATCCGGCCCACAGTGCGGGTGGCGACCGGGATCTTGGCGGTCATCTCGGTTTCGATGAACCCCGGCGCCACGGCGTTGATGCCCCCGTCACGTTCGGCCATGGCCGACGCTGTGGAGGCCACCATGCCGATGACCCCGGCCTTGGAGGCCGCGTAGTTGGTCTGCCCGCGGTTGCCGGCGATGCCGCTGGTCGATGCCAGCGAGACAATCCGCAGTCCGGGCAGGTCCGCCGCCAGGAAGGCCTCGTTCATGCGCAGCTGGGATTCCAGGTTCACGGCAATGACCGAGTCCCACCGGGCGGCATCCATGTTGGCGAGCAGCTTGTCCCGGGTGATCCCGGCATTGTGGATCACGATGTCCAGGTGGCCATGACGCTGCTGGGCGTGGTCCAGGATGATCTGGCCGGCGTCCTCGCGGGTGACGTCCAATTGCAGGGCGGTGCCACCGACCTCGTTGGCGACCTTCGCCAGGGCGTCCCCGGCCTGCGGGACGTCGACGGCCACGATGGTGGCCCCGTCACGGTGCAGGGTCCGGGCGATGGCAGCGCCGATGCCGCGGGCGGCACCGGTGACCACGGCGACCTTGCCGGCCAGCGGCTGGTCCCAGTCCGCCGGCAGCTCGCCACGCGTGGACTCGATGGCCAGGAACTGGCCGTCGACGTACGCGCTGCGGCCCGACAGCAGGAAGTGCAGGGCCGCGGTGGCGGACGGTGCATCGGCGCGGATGTCCTCGGCGAGGAGGATACCGTTGGCCGTGGCCCCGCCACGCATTTCACGTCCCAGGGACCGCAGGAGTCCGGTGACGCCGTGGCGTGCCGCGGAGCGGGCCGGGGCATCGGCGGCGTCCGCCGGCCGCGAGATCGTGACCACACGCCCGCCCGGGAGCAGGTTGCGCAACGCGGCACCGGTCTCCAGGGCGACGGCCGAGAGGTCACCCGGTGCCTCCACGGTGTCGAGGGCCAGGATCAGCGCACCGAGCTTTTCGGATCCCCCGGCATGACGGCGCACATCCAGTCCCCAACCCAGCAGGGTCTCGGTCAGATCATGGGCTGCCATGCCGGCGCCGAGAACGACGACGGGACCTGGCACCAGGGGCTGGCCACTCCGGTAGCGGCGCAGGATGGACGGCCGGGGCAGACCCAGGGACTTCGCGAGTTCCTTGGTGAACCCGGTGTTGACGAGCTTCAGGTAGTTGTCGGCCATGTTCAGCGTGCCTCCAGGATCGCGACGACGCCCTGCCCACCGGCAGCGCACACCGAGACCAGGCCACGGCCGGATCCCTTCTCGTGGAGCATCTTGGCCAGGGTGGCCACGATGCGTCCGCCGGTGGCGGCGAACGGGTGCCCCGCGGCGAGCGAGGAACCGTTGACGTTGAGCTTGGAGCGGTCGATGGCGCCCAGCGGGGCATCCAGGCCCAGCTTGGTGCCGCAGAACTCCGGGTCCTCCCAGGCGGCCAGCGTGCTGAGCACCGTGCCGGCAAAGGCCTCGTGGATCTCGTAGAAATCGAAGTCCTGCAGGGTCAGGCCGTTGCGCGCCAGCAGGCGCGGCACCGCGTAGGCCGGAGCCATGAGCAGGCCCTCCTCGCCGTTGACGAAGTCAACGGCACCGGCTTCGAAGTCCACGAAGTTGGCCAACATGGGGAGGTCGTGCTCGCGGGCGTAGTCCTCGGAACCCAGCAGGACGGCGGAAGCGCCGTCCGTCAGCGGAGTCGAGTTGCCGGCGGTCATGGTGGCCTTCTCGCCGAGGTTCTTGCCGAAGGCGGGCTTCAGGGTGCCCAGCTTCTCCAGCGTGCTGTCGGCGCGCAGGTTGGTGTCCTTCGATACACCGCGGAAGGGGGTGATCAGGTCATCGAAGAAGTGGCGGTCGTAGGCCGCGGCGAGGTTCTTGTGGCTCGCCAGCGCCAATTCGTCCTGGGCTTGGCGGGTGATGCCCCAGGCGGCAGTCGTGACGGCCTGGTGGTCGCCCATCGACATCCCGGTGCGCGGTTCCCCGGTTCCCGGGGCGTTGGGGGTCAGGTCCTTGGGACGGAACTTCGACAGGGCGCCCAGTCGCTGCTGCAGGGTCCGGGCCCGGGAGAGCTCGAGGAGCACGGAGCGCAGGCCCTCGCTGACGGCAATCGGCGCGTCCGAGGTCGTATCGACACCGCCCCCAATGCCCGATTCGAGCTGTCCGAGGCGGATCTTGTTCGCCAGGGACCCAATGGCTTCCATGCCGGTGGCGCAGGCCATCTGGACATCGTAGGCGGGGGTGGTCGGGGCCAACGCGGTGCCCAAGACGGATTCGCGGACGAGGTTGAAGTCCTTGGAGTGCTTCAGGACGGCACCTGCCGCGACGGCGCCAATGCGCTGTCCCTGCAGACCGAAGCGCGCGACGAGACCGTCGAGCGCAGCCGTGAGCATCTCCTGGTTGGAAGCCGTCGAGTACTTGCCATCCGAACGGGCAAACGGAATGCGGTTGCCGCCGATCACCACGGCGGGCCGCAGGCCCATGGTGGCGGACGTCGATGCCTGGGTGGGGGTAGCCTGGTCGGCCATGGAATGACTCCTGACAATGTGAGGTGGATTACCGATACCTAGCGTACCTGATACGCTGGGTATCGTGAACTCTTCCCGCATCTCCCCCGACACCACGGCCACCGTGGCAGGTGACGGCCGTTCCGCCCGATGGGACGCCCATCGGGCGGAACGGCGGACCGAACTGGTCAAGGCCGCACGCTCGGTCATCCACCGGCTCGGACCCAACGCCTCGATGGAAGACTGCGCGGCCGCGGCCGGTACGTCGAAATCGGTCTTCTATCGCTACTTCGGCGATAAGGAGGGGTTGCGGCGCGCGATGGGCGAAATCGTCGTGGGCCAGATGCGCTCGAAGGTCGTCGAGGCCGCCCGCACGGCAACCACCGAACAAGCGGGACTTCGGGCCATGGTCAGGGCGTATCTCCACATGGCGCAGACCTCACCGAATGTCTACTTCTATGTCACCGGGACCTCGGCGGAACCCCACGCGTCCATCGGGACAGCGACAGCAGGCGAGCCGATGGACGACTTCTTCGCCGAACTGACGCAGATGATGACGGAACGCATGAAGGCCTACCTGCGTGAACGCACCGCGGGTGATGAAGCCACGACCGTCTTGAACCTGTGGCCCGGCGCAGCGATCGGCATGGTCCGTGCGGCAGGCGAAAGCTGGCTGCGCACGACGGCTTCCCCCGACAAACCCACGGAGGAAGAGCTCACCCGGAACATCACCGGCTGGCTGGTCTTCGGCATTGCCGGAGGGTCCGCCGGTCCGCCCCCACCACAGGCCACTGAACCAACCACCTCCATCACCACTGAGACAAGCAGTACCAAACTGGAAAGGCACACATCGTGACCCAGCAGAACACGGCGGCAACGGGCCGCCCGGAACCCCGCATTGATGTCGCCGCTCTTGGCGAACAGCTCCTGGGCAAGTGGGCCGAGGAGCGCCGTGCTTCCCGTGCCATCGCCGGTCGCGAGGAATTCCAGAAGGTGGAGGGCCAGTCCATGGCCGAACACCGTGAGCGCGTCCTGGGGCAGCTCTCGCTGCTGGTCGACGAAGGCGCCATCCAGCGGGCGTTCCCGCCGTCCCTGGGAGGAAGCGACAACCACGGCGGCAACATCGCCGCCTTCGAGGAACTGGTCACCGCAGATCCCTCCCTGCAGATCAAGGCGGGCGTCCAGTGGGGCCTCTTCGGTTCCGCTGTCATGCACCTGGGCACCCAGGAACACCATGAGAAGTGGCTGCCCGGCATCCTGAACATGGAAATCCCCGGCGCTTTCGCAATGACGGAAATCGGCCATGGTTCCGATGTGGCCAGCGTGGCCACCACAGCCACCTACATCCCGGAAACCGACGAGTTCGAGATCCACACCCCGTTCCGCGCGGCGTGGAAGGAATTCCTCGGCAACGCCGGCCAGCATGGCCAGGCCGCCGTCGTCTTCGCCCAGCTCATCACCCAGGGCGTCAACCACGGCGTCCACGCCCTCTACGTCCCCATCCGCGACGGCAAGGGATTCCTGCCCGGCGTCGGAGGGGAAGACGACGGACTCAAGGGCGGCCTGAACGGCATCGACAACGGTCGCTTGCACTTCGACCACGTCAGGGTTCCGCGCACCAACCTCCTGAACCGCTACGGCGACGTCGACGCGTCGGGGAAGTACACCTCCCCCATCGCCAGCCCGGGCCGCCGCTTCTTCACCATGCTCGGCACCCTGGTGCAGGGCCGCGTCTCGCTGGACGGGGCAGCGGTCGCCGCGTCGAAGGTCGCCCTGCAGATCGCAGTCACCTACGCCCACCAGCGCCGTCAGTTCAACGCCACTTCCAACATCCAGGAAGAAGTGATCATGGACTACCAGCGCCACCAGCGCCGGTTGATTTCACGCATCGCCACCACCTACGCCATGTCCTTCGCCCACGAATCGCTGCTCGAGAAGTTCGACGGCGTCTTCTCCGGCACCTTGGACACCGACGAGGACCGCCAGGACCTGGAGACCCTCGCAGCAGCACTGAAGCCGACGTCGACGTGGAATGCCCTGGACATCCTCCAGGAAAGCCGCGAGGCCTGCGGCGGTGCCGGGTTCATCACCAAGAACCGCTTCACCTCACTGCGCGCGGACCTGGACGTGTATGTGACGTTCGAGGGCGATAACAACGTGCTGCTGCAACTGGTGGCCAAACGCCTGCTGACCGACTATGCCCAGGAATTCCGCCACCTCGATGCCGGCGTCCTGGCCCGCTATGTCGTCCGCCAGGCCGGCAATGTCGCGATCAACCGCTCGGGTCTGCGTCAATTCGCCCAGACGTGGGCAGATACCGGTTCGGAGAAGCGTTCGGCGAACTTCCTCAAGGATGCCGAGACGCAGCGCAACCTGCTCACCGATCGTGTCCGGACGGCAGTGGGCGAAGTCGCCGACGCCATGCGTGGGGCAGCCAAGCTCCCGCAGGCCGAGGGTGCCCGGGTCTTCAACGAGAACCAGCACGAGATCATCGAAGCGGCCCGCGCCCACGGCGAACTGCTGCTCTGGGAATCCTTCACCGCAGCATTGGAGAACATCAAGGACGCCGACACGCGCCAGGTCATGACCTGGGTGCGTGACCTCTTCGGCCTCCAGCTGATCGAGAAGGACCTGGCCTGGTACCAGATGCACGGTCGGCTATCGAGCCAGCGGGCCCGGACCCTGGGGCCCTACATCAACCGCCTACTGGCCCGCCTGCGTCCCCACGCCCAGGATCTGGTCGATGCCTTCGGCTACGGCCCCGAGCACCTGCGCGCGGAGGTCGCGACGGGCATCGAGGCCGAGCGACAGAACGAGGCCGCCGAGTACCTGCGGCGCCAGCGGGCGTTGCCGGACTCCCCTGTGGACGAGAAGGTGTTGGTCGCCCAACGCAAGGCAGCGGAAAAGGCAGAACGCCATGCCGCGAAATCCGCAGCCAAGAAGGGCCGCAAGGTCGGCGCCTGACCGGCTCGGACCTCACGCATGACGATGCCGGCGTCCCCGAGGGGGCGCCGGCATCGTCATGCCCGGTCAGCTCCGGTGGGCGTCGATGGCCGCCTGGTAGACCTCCAGGGTCCTGGCGGCGATGGCATCCCAGCTGAATTGGGCAGTGGCACGGCGCCGGCCAGCGGCCCCCATGTCGGCTGCGCGGCCGGTGTCTTCCAAGGCCCGGTTCAATGCGGCGGCGAAATCGCCCACAAAGCGTTCGATGTCCCGCGGGGTCCCGGACGCATCGGGCAGTTGTTCCAACGGCACCAGATATCCGGTCTCCCCGTCGACGACGACCTCCGGGATGCCCCCGACGGCGCTGGCCACAACAGCGGTGGAGCAGGCCATGGCCTCCAGGTTCACGATCCCCAGCGGCTCGTAGATCGACGGGCAGGCAAACACGGTCGCCTGCGTGAGGACCTGGATCAGCTCGTGGCGCGGCAGCATCCTCTCGATCACCACGACGGAATCCCGGGTCGCCCGCAAGCGTCCGATCAGTTCGGCCACCTCGGCGGCGAGCTCCGGGGTATCGGCGGCTCCCGCGCAGAGCACCAGCTGGACGTCGGCGGGCAACAGTGCTGCGGCCCGCAACAGGTACGGCACCCCCTTCTGGCGGGTGATGCGCCCGACGAAGGCCACGGTGCGCTTGGCCGGGTCGATCCCCAATCCGGGGAGGTCATCCAGATGGGGGGCCGGCTGCCAGGCCTCGACGTCGACGCCGTTGTGCACGGTGTGGACGCGGTTCGGATCCACCCCGGGGTAAGCGGACAGGATGTCGCCCCGCATCCCGTCCGAGACGGCGATGATGGCGTCGGCTGCGTGATACGCGGTGGACTCGGCCCAGGAACTCACCGCGTAGCCACCGCCGAGCTGTTCGGCTTTCCAAGGGCGCAGCGGCTCGAGCGAGTGCGCGCTGAGCACATGCGGTACGCCGTGCATCAGCGAACCGAGGTGGCCGGCCATGTTGGCGTACCAGGTATGCGAGTGGATGATGTCCGTTCCTGCCAGCGCGGGGACGATGCGCAGGTCGGTACCCAGGGTGGCCAGCGCCGGATTGCCTGCCGCCAGATCTGCTGGCTCGGCATAGCTGGCAACGGTTGCGCCGTGGTAGTCGGCATCCCGTTCGGCGCCGAAGGCGTGCACGTGCAGATCCGCCAGGGGGGCCAGGACGCGGGACAGCTCCGCGACGTGGACACCGGCTCCCCCGTAGATGGCCGGCGGGAATTCCTTGGTAATAATGTCGACTCTCACACCACCAACGTAGTCGCTTCGTGAGTTCTGCCATAGTCTGATCCCACAAGGTGAAGCCGGCGGCCCACCCCCGCCGGGTTGGAACGAAGTCAAGGGAGTCGGCATGCCCCATCAGAAGGTCCTCGCCGTGGTTTTGGCCGGCGGAGAAGGAAAGCGGCTGATGCCGTTGACGGCGGACCGGGCCAAACCTGCGGTGCCGTTTGCCGGCAGCTACCGGCTCATCGATTTCGCGCTGTCAAACGTCGTGAACTCCGGCTACCTCCAAGTGGTCGTGCTGACCCAGTACAAGTCGCACAGCCTGGACCGCCACGTCTCCGAAACCTGGAGGATGTCCACCCAGTTGGGCAACTACGTGGCCTCCGTCCCCGCGCAGCAGCGGCTGGGCAAGGACTGGTTCCTGGGGTCGGCGAACGCGATCTACCAGTCCTTGAACCTCATCCACGACGCGAAACCCGATTACGTCCTCGTCGTGGGAGCGGACCACGTGTACCGGATGGATTTCTCCGCCATGCTGGAAGCGCATATCGCCTCCGGGGCTTCCGCCTCGGTCTCCGCGGTCCGCCAGCCGCTGGACCAGGCCAACCAATTTGGCGTCGTGGAGGTCGACCCGGCGCGCCCTGACCGGATTGCCGCTTTCGTGGAGAAACCCGATTCCACACCGGGCCTGCCCGATGACCCGAATAGCTTCCTCGCCTCGATGGGCAACTACATCTTCACCACCTCGGCCCTGTTGGAGGCCCTGCGCAGCGACAACGATCGGGAGGACACCAAGCACGACATGGGCGGGGACATCATCCCCGGCTTCGTCGAACGCGGTGACTGCGCGGTCTACGACTTCTCCGCCAACCCCGTCCCCGGCGAAGACCTGCGGCGCGTGCGCTACTGGCGCGATGTCGGCACCCTGGAGTCGTACTACGACGCCCACATGGACCTGGTGGCACCCATCCCCGAATTCAACCTCTACAACCACGAGTGGCCGATCCACACCCGCCACCACAGCTCGCCGCCGACCAAATTGATCCGCGCCAAGGACGGCACCCCCGGGGAGGCGCACGATTCGCTGCTGGCCTCCGGCGTCGTGATCTCCGGTGGCACCGTGATCAGTTCGGTGCTGTCCCTGGACGTGCGGGTGGACGCCGGGGCAAAGGTGTCCACGTCGGTGTTGCTGGACAACGTCGTCATCGGCGCCGGCGCGGTGGTCCAGCATGCGATCATCGACAAGAACGTCGTCGTTCCCCCCGGGGCTACCATCGGAGTCGACGCCGACCTGGACCGTTCCCGCGGCTTCACGGTGACCGAATCAGGCCTGACCATCCTCGCCAAGGGGCAGGAGGTCACGGCGTAGGCCGGATCGTCGATCGGTGGGTGCAGGCGGTAGAGTTCTCCCGTCATGACTGAGCATTTCTCCCCCATCACCCCCGACGACCTGGCCGCCTGTTTGGGCGTCCTGGAGCGCATCCACCAGCTGCCCGACGACGATGAGCAGTTCATCGCCGTGCGCCGCGCCACCGCGAAGATGTTCAAGGAGGTCAAGCGCGCCCGCCGCACCGAAGCGCGCCAAGCAGTCCTGGACGCGGATCGCGAGGTGATGGAACGGACCGCCACGGGGGCCGCGAGCCGACTGGACGACGAGACCGAGGGACTCGACCTCTCCTCGGCCACCGCCGACGGCAGCGCCGGGGAGTACCGGCAGCCGCGCAAGTGCTATATCTGCAAGCAGCCGTTCACGAAGGTCGATGCCTTCCACCACCTGCTCTGCCCCGACTGCGCGGCCAGCGGCCGGCATTGGCGCGAAGCCCGCGTGGACCTGACCGGTCGGCGGGCCCTGCTGACCGGGGGGCGGGCAAAGATCGGCATGCACATCGCGTTGCGGCTGCTGCGCGACGGCGCACACACCACCATCACCACCCGCTTCCCCGCCGATGCGGCGCGCCGTTTCGCCGCGCTGGATGACAGTGGTGACTGGCTACATCGGCTGCGGATCGTGGGCATCGACCTGCGTGACCCGTCCCAGGTGGTCTCACTGGCCGAACGGCTGGCCGCCGACGGCCCCTTGGACATCCTCATCAACAATGCGGCGCAGACGGTCCGCCGCTCCGGCAATGCCTACCGACACCTCATCGAGGCGGAGGCGCGCCCGCTGGCCCCTGAGCTCTCGACCGCCAACGGCGGGCCCGAGGTCTGGGGTGCAGGAGTTGCCCCGCAGGCCCACCCGCAGGCACTGGCAGCTGCCTTCGACCTCGATACTGCGGCGCTGGAATCGACCATGGGCGTGCCCCCCGAGCGCCTGGCTGAATTGGCCATGACCGCGGGTTCGGCATCGCTGGAACGCATCGCCGCCGGGACCGCCATCGATGCCGGCGGACTCGTCCCGGACCTGGTGTCCGTGAACAGCTGGACGCAGAACCTGGGCCAGGTGGAGGCCTTGGAACTGCTGGAAGTCCAGTTGTGCAATGTCACTGCACCGTTCTTGCTGGCCAGCCTGCTGCGCCCGGCGATGGCAGCGGCGGCATCCCGGCGCAAGTACGTCGTGAATGTCTCGGCGATGGAGGGCCAGTTCTCGCGTGTCTACAAGGGTGCAGGGCATCCCCACACGAACATGGCCAAGGCCGCGTTGAACATGCTCACCCGCACGGCTGCCGAGGAACTGCTGGAAACCGATGGGATCCTCATGACCGCGGTGGACACCGGCTGGATCACCGATGAGCGTCCGCACGAATCCAAGATCCGCCACGCCGCCGAAGGCTGGCACGCACCGTTGGACCTCATCGACGGTGCTGCGAGGGTCTACCACCCGATCGTCGCCGGAGAAGCGGGCGAGGACCTGCGCGGTTGCTTCATCAAGGACTACCGGCCCTCCCCCTGGTAGTGATGTGCAACACCTGCTTCATGGTTCAATGGTGGGGTGGATAACCAGCAGCCCCAGAACCAGAACCTGACCCGCGACGAAGCCGCCGAGCGTGCCGGGCTCCTTGCCCTCGACTCCTACGAGGTGGCCCTCGATCTGAGTGGGGCCCCGGACGCCTCCGTGGCGGGCTACCGCTCCCGCACCCGGGTGGCCTTCACCGCCACCGCAGGTGGTGTGGCCACCTTCCTGGATTCCATCCATGGTGGGGTCACCGCCGTCGTGCACAATGGACGGGCGCTCGAGGTGGAGACCGCCGTGGATGGCTCGCGGATCCACGTCACCACCGAGCCCGGGGAGAACGTCGTCGAGGTCGACGGCACTGCCCTGTATTCGACCTCCGGTGAGGGGATGCACCGGTTCGTGGACCCGGTTGATGGCCAGACCTACCTCTACACGCAGTACGAACCGGCCGATGCCCGGCGGGTGTTCGCCACGTTCGAACAGCCGGATCTGAAGGCGCCGTTCACGTTCACCGTGACCGCCCCCGCCTGCTGGCATGTGGCCTCCAACCAGTCGATCGCCGAACGCACCGACCACGGCGACGGCACCGCGACCAGCCGCTTTGCCACCACCCTGCCGATGTCCACGTACATCACCACGATCCTGGCGGGCCCCTACCACTACGTCACCGACAGGTGGCACCGCACCCTGGCCGATGGGAGCACGCTCGAGGTCCCATTGGGCCTGACATGCCGCGCCTCGCTGGCACCGCACTTCGACCCCGACGCCCTGTTCGCCACCACCAAGCAGGGGCTGGACTTCTTCCACGAGCTCTTCGACTACCCCTACCCGTGGGGCAAGTACGAGCAGGCGTTCGTCCCCGAATACAACCTGGGCGCGATGGAAAACCCCGGACTGGTGACCTTCACCGAACATTATGTCTTCACCTCGCGGGCCACCGAGGCCCAGTATGAGGGCCGGGCGAACACGATCATGCACGAGATGGCGCACATGTGGTTCGGCGACCTGGTGACCATGCGCTGGTGGGATGACCTGTGGCTGAAGGAGTCCTTCGCCGACTTCATCGGCACCCTGGCCGTCGACGAGGCCACCGGCTTCGACACCGCCTGGGTCACCTTCGCCAACCGCCGCAAGGCGTGGGCCTACGTGCAGGACCAGTTGCCGACCACCCACCCCATCGTCGCGGACATCCCCGATCTGGAGGCCGCCCGGCAGAACTTCGACGGCATCACCTACGCCAAGGGCGCCTCGGTGCTCAAACAGCTCGATGCATTCGTGGGACGGGAGGCGTTCACCGCAGCGGCCCGCACATACTTCCGCCGGCACGAATTCGGCAACACGTCGCTGGCCGACTTCCTCGCGGTGCTCCAGGAGGCGTCCGGCCGGGATATGGGTGCGTGGGCGGATGCGTGGCTGCGCACCGCGGGCGTGGGTTCGCTGCGGGTGGAGCTGGAGGAGGACGGCGACGGGATCATCACCTCTGCGGTCATCGTCCAGGAGGGCGTGGACCCCACCACGGGTGCCTCCGCCGTCCGCCCCCACACGCTGGGTCTGGGGACCTTCGACCTGCGCGATGGCGCCCTGGAGCGCTCCGGCGGCTTCCGGATGGACGTCTCCGGTGCCCGCACCGAGGTCCCCGAGCTGGTGGGCGCACCGCGTCCCGCGCTCATCCTGCCCAACGACGGGGATCTGACCTACGCCAAGGTCGGGTTCGACGACGGCAGCCTGGCGGTGTTGCTGGAGCACCTGGGATCGTTGGCCGAACCGCTGGCCCGTGCCACCGCCTGGGCAGCTCTCTGGTCCATGGTCCGCGACGCGGTCCTCCCGGCGCCGGTGTTCCTGCAGGCAGTGCGCCGGCATGTGGACACCATCACCGACGTGGGTGTGCTGACCATGATCCTGGACCAGGCCGAATCCGCGGTGCGGCGCTACTGCCCGCCGGCGGTCCGGCAGACCGAGCAGGAGGCGTTGGCGCGTGCCGTCCACGGGTTCCTGCTCGGTGCCGAGCCCGGTTCCGATGCGCAGGTCGCGTTTGCCCGGCGGCTGGCGGGGCTGGCCCGCCACGGTGGTCTGGACGAGGTCACCGCCGGCCTGCTGGACGGTTCGGCTCCGGTCGTTGGCCTGACCGTGGACGAGCAGCTGCGCTGGGCGTTGCTGCAGGCCGCCGCAGCGCGTGGCCACGCCGACGCCGCGACACTCGATGCCGAGCGGGCGGGCCACCCGTCAGCGGTCGCCTCCGTGGGCCACGCCCTGGCGATGGCAGCCCGTCCCGCGGCGGAGGTCAAGGGTGCAGCGTTTGATGCGGCCCTGACCGGTGTCGGGGCCGATGGGCTCGCCCTGTCCAACGACGTGCTCACCGCGACAGTGGATGGCTTCTTGGTCGGCACGCACGAACTCACCGACCCATACTATGAGCGCTACTGGCCGGCACTGGCGGGGATCTGGGCCGAGCGGAGCATCGGGCTGGCCACCCGGACCGTGCAGGGGCTGTTCCCCGGCGACCAGGACCTCGGCCCGGAGGGCCCGGCCTCCCACCCGGTCCTGTTCACCGCCGATGCCTGGCTGGAGTCCAACGCCGATGCACCCCGGGCCCTGCGGCGCATCATCATCGAGCAGCGGGACCAGCTGGCACGGGCACTGCGCGGGCAGGCAGCCGTCTAGGGAACCCGGTTCAACCACTCGTCGGTGCGGAACTTCGCATCGGCGAGCCGGTCGGCCCGTTCCAGCGTCGCCTCCCCGATCTCCGTCCGGGTGGCACCGTAGCGCGCGGCGAACGTGGAGATCATCGTCTCGATGATCTCCGCGCGTGGGATGCCTGCCTGGCGCTTGAGCGGGTCGACACGCTTCTTCGCGCTGGCGATGCCCTTGTCGGAGATCTTCTCCTTGCCGATGCGCAGCACGTCGGTCATCTTGTCGGCATCGATGTCGTAGCTCATCGTGACATGGTGCAGGACAGCGCCGCCGGCGAAGCGCTTCTGGGCCGCTCCCCCGATCTTCCCTTGCGGGGTGGCGATGTCGTTCAGCGGCTTGTAGAAGGCCTCCACCCCCAGGCGTTGCAGCGATTCCATGACCCAGGCATCGAGGAACGGATAGGAATCGGCGAAGCTCATGCCGTCGACCAGCGATGCCGGGAGGTAGAGCGAATAGGTGATGCAGTTGCCGGCCTCCATGAACATCGCCCCGCCGCCGCTGATCCGGCGCACGACGGTCACCCCGTGCCGGGCCGCCCCCTCGGGGTCGATCTCGTTGCGCACGGATTGGAAACTGCCGATCGCCACCGCGGGCTCGTTCCAGTCCCAGATCCTCAGGGTGGGACGGCGGGAGCCCTCCATGACCTCACGTGTCATCACCTCATCCAGCGCGACGTTCACCGCAATGGGCAGAGGCCGCGGGCCGATGACTTCCCAGTCGTGGTCTTCCCACCCGGTGGCATGTCCGAGGGCCCGGCGGACCGCGGTCGCCACGGCAGCAGGATCGAAGCCGAACATGACCGCGTCATCGTCCACCGCCGCGTCGACGGCGTCGCGGATGCTCGAGTGGGGTGAGGCCGCGTCCAGTCCGACGAGGGCCGAGTTGATGTCGTCCAGCGCCTCGTCGGGTTCGAGGAAAAAGTCGCCATTGATGTTGGCCCGGACGATCCGTGCGTCGGGGCCGATGTCGGCCACCTCGAGGTCGGCGACAACGAGCTTGCCGCCGGGGACCTTGTATTCGCCGTGGTGGGTGTAGGGGCTGGCTTCGCGGGGTGCTGCATCATCAACTGGCATGCACCCATCCTAGTAACTGCCGGCGCTCCCCCGGGCTACACTGGCGGGCATGAGCGCCGTCCGGCCTGACGCGCGGCCGGAAACCCCACCATCAAACCGCCAGCGACAGCCACCCGAAGGAGCCATCATGGCCGAAGCCATCGACGTCACACTCAATACCACCAAGCACCGCTATGACATCACCGTGGACGGGGAGACTGCGGGGTCCTCGTCCTACCGTGATACCGAGGATGACGGAACACCGCAACGCATCCTCTACCACACGGTCATCGACGATGCCTTCGGTGGCCGGGGCCTGGCCTCGACGTTGACCCGCGAAGCCGTCCGGCAGTCAGTGGACGCGGGCTTCCGTGTCGTGCCGATGTGCCCCTACGTCAAGAAGTGGACCACGACGCACGACGACTTCGCCGAGCACATCGACCCGGTGGGCAGCGCGCACATGGCCCTCTTCGACTGAACCGCTCGTTAACGACGCAGGGGACCCCGAAGGGTCCCCTGGGACATGAAGCCCGTGCCTACTTCTTACCGAAGCCCTTGAAGCGGGCGTTGAAGCGCTCGACGCGACCGGCCGAGTCCATGATGCGCTGCTTGCCCGTGTAGAACGGGTGCGAGGCAGCGGAGATCTCGACGTCGATGATCGGGTAGGTGTTGCCATCTTCCCACTCGGCCGTCTTCTTGGACGTGGCGGTGGTGCGGATCAGGACCTTTTCGCCGGAGGCGAGGTCGTTGAAGATGACCGGCGCGTACTGCGGGTGCGTGTTGGACTTCATGTTGTAAACCTTTGCTCGAGCCCCTGGATTTTGCCAGCAGCCATACGGGTACGTCGTTCCGTTCGACACGGAACCGACTGTTTACTATAGCCCACGGCCGGACAGCGACGGAAATCGCCGCGCTCAGCGGGGGCGCAGTTCCCGACCCCCAGCCGCGGTCCACCTCGCGGCATGCGCCGAGAGTGATGGATCTCACCTGCGGTCTTGGGTTAGGGTCGTCAGCTATCACCTGCGAGGTTTTCGGAAAGGATCCACGCTCATGCATAAATTACTCGTTCTGTACCCCGAGCCCACGGACCGCGCGGTGTTCGAGGACCACTACATCAACAAACATCTACCCTTGGCTGCGCAGCTCCCGGGCCTGAAGGCCTCACGCTATTCACTTGCAGTCACCGGCGACGGATCCCCGTACTTCGCGGTGTTCGAAGGTGATTTTTCCAGCCACGCCGACATGGTTGCCGCGCTGAGTTCACCGGAAGGCCAAGCCGTCCAGGCAGACGTGCCCAACTACGCAACTGGGGGTGCCGTGATGCTGGATTACCCGGTCACCCCGCAGATCGGCTAAATACCAGTAGTCGTGAACCTGGCGGACGGCAGCGCCCTCAGCGCGTCGGGCTGGAACGGAACCCACGGGCCCGCCGCCTTCCGCCTGGCCAGCAATTGGGCCACAGGGTCCCTCGGGGGCGCGCGGCAATTATTCCGCTGCTGGCTCTGGCTGCCGGGGGTGGACTAATGGCGGTGATCGAACAGCGGGTCGCGGGACACCGTGGATTCCACTGCACCGGTGATTCCTCGAGAGGAAGAAAAGCGCGCCTGAAGATCTGCCCCCTGAGCGCCGTTCTCAGTGGCCCGTCATCTCGTCGCGTAGAAGGCAACAGCGGCCGACGCCGCGACATTGAGCGAGTCGACTCCACCCATCATCGGGATCGTCACGCGCCGATCGAGCTTCCGGTCCGTGGGCTCACTCAGTCCGTCTCCTTCGGTACCAAACACCAACGCCAAGTGCTGATGGTCCTCGGCAGCCAGCTCGTCCAGGGTGATCGCGCCCTCCCCCAAGGTCATCCCCGCAAGCGTGAACCCGGCTTCCTTGAGCACATCGATGTCGGCGGGCCAGGAGTCGATCCGCGCCCAGGGAATCTGGAAGACGGTTCCCATGGAAACCCTGATGGAGCGCCGGTACAGCGGATCGGCGCAGCGCGGGCTGATCAGGATCGCGTTGACCCCGATGGCAGCCGCTGATCTGAAGGCCGCCCCCAAATTCGTGTGATCGACCATGTCTTCAAAGATGGCGATCCTCGAGCGCCCCGGTGTCGAGTTGGCCTGGGCCCCGTCGATCACCTCGGCCAACGGAACCGGGGCGGGCCGGTTCATGGCCGCCAGGGCACCACGGTGCAGGTGGAATCCGGTGATCTCCTCCAGCATGCCCGGCGCCCCGACGAAGGCCGGCACCTCGGGGTAGGCGTCGAGGACGTCGGAGAGGCCGTCCAGCCATTTGGGGGCCAGGAAGAACGAACGCGGCACATGTCCTGCGGCCAGCGCCCGGCGCAGGACCTTGGAGCTCTCGGCGATGTAGAGCCCCCGGCCCGGATCGGTGCGTTGGCGCAGGGCGGCGTCGGACAGGGCCACGTAGTCGGCGACCCGCGGGTCGGCCGAGGATTCCAACTCGATGACCGGCATCAGTTGACCAGCTTGGCGATCATGTTCACCAGCGCCACAAGGCCCAGCACCACGATGAATCCGCGCAGCAGCAGGGGCGAGAGCTTGCGGCCCACCTTGGCGCCGATGAAGCCGCCGATGAGCGAGCCGACGGCGATCAGCGCCACGATCGGCCAGTTGATCCGGTCAAAGGCGAAGAGCAGGTAGGAAACCGCGGCGACGAGGTTGACCACCAGCGAGAGGATGACCTTGATGGCGTTGGACTGTTGCAGCGAACCGTGGAAGAAGATCCCGAGCACTGCCATGAGCAGGATGCCCTGCGCCGCGGTGAAGTAGCCGCCGTACACGCCGATCAGAAAAACCAGGACGTAGACCAGTGGTGGGAGCTTCTGCTCATCGGCGTGCGTCGGACGCAGTTCCCCGCCGACCTGCCGCTCCCGCACCCAGCGGGCCAGGCGGGGCTGGAAGATGACCAGCAGCACCGCGATCGCGATGAGTACCGGTGCCACGTACCCGAACACGGATTCGGGCAGGTGCAGCAACAGGAACGCCCCGAGGATGCCACCGAGCAGCGAGGCCGGCAGCAGTTTCAGCATGGTCTTCGGGACGCTGCGTGCCTCCCGACGGTACCCCCAGGCACCGGAGAACCCGCCGGCCACCAGCCCCATGGCGTTGGAGATGATCGAGTTCACCGGGGCATACCCCAGTGCGACCAGCACGGGGAAGGTCACCAGCGATCCGGAGCCGACGATGGTGTTGATCGTCCCGGCCCAGAGGCCGGCGAAGCCGACGAGCAGTTCCCTCCACAGATCCATGGGCGGCGGCGGTCCTAGGCGCCGTGGCGGGCGACGGCGGTGTACCGGCCGGCGTCCACGCGCAGGGCGAGGTCCATGGAGAAGGTGCCCGCCAGGTTGGCCTCGGTGAGCGTGTCCCCGATCGGACCCGCCGCGACAATGGATCCCTCGTTCAGCAACAGGGCGTGGGTGAACCCCGGCGGGATCTCCTCGAGGTGGTGGGTCACCAGGACCATCGCCGGGGCCTCCTCATCGGCCGCCAACTCGGACAGGCGCGCCACCAGGTCCTCGCGGCCAGCCAGATCCAGGCCGGCTCCGGGCTCGTCCAGCAGCAGCAGTTCCGGGTCGGTCATCAGGGCGCGGGCGATCTGCACGCGTTTGCGTTCGCCGTCGCTCAGGGAACCGAACTTCCGGTTGATGAGCGTGGACATGCCCCAGTCATGCAACAGGGTGAAGGCCCGCCGCTCATCCATCGGATCGTACTTCTCGCGCCACCGACCGGTGGTGCCATAGGCGGCGGTCACCACGGTGTTCAATACGGTTTCGTGGGCGGGGATGTGGGAGGCCAGGGCGCCGGAGGACAGCCCGATGCGCGGACGCAACTCGAACACGTCGACGCGTCCCAGGGTCTCATCGAGGATCGAAGCGGTGCCCCGCGTGGGGTGCATGCGCGCCGCGGCGATCTGCAACAGCGTGGTCTTTCCCGCACCGTTCGGGCCCAGGACAACCCACCGCTCATCGTCCTTCACCTGCCAGTCGATACCCGTCAGGAGGTTCTTCTGACCCCGGACCACGTCGATTCCGGCAAAGGAAAGCACATCATTCATGGTCAAAACCCTAAGGCAACACCGCCATGATCAACCAAACGTGGGCTCGCGTGCCCCCGGCCGCGTCGCACAGCGGGCCACCGGCCGACGCGAACTGGCGCGCCCGGGCCCCGGCACGAAAGAATCACCCCCATGGAGATCTGCGCCTACCTCGTATCCCACCACCGTCTCGACGATGCGCCCTCGTCCCGGCTGGATGCCGCCGCACTCGACGCCGTCCTGGCCTCCCACGGCTTTGCGGTGCATGACTGCACCACCTTCGAGGGGCCGGGCTACGCAGGAACCCGACGCGCTGTGTCCCACACACCGGGTGCAGGGGGCACGACGGCGGATGCTCGGGATCCGCTGCAGACCTCGGGGGCCGCACTGGTCGCCGAGCTGCGAGGTGACGGCGCCGAACATGCACTCGTGGCCGCAACGCTCATCGAGGCCCCGCGCAAGCTGCTGGTCATGGACGTCGATTCCACGCTCATCCAACAGGAGGTCATCGAGCTCCTGGCAGCCCATGCCGGCCGCGAGGCCGAGGTCGCGGCGGTCACCGAAGCGGCCATGCGGGGCGAACTGGACTTCGCCGGCAGCTTGCACGCCCGGGTGGCCACCCTGGCCGGGCTGGATGCCGGGGTCATCGATGAGGTGCGTGCCGCCGTCGTGCTCTCGGAGGGCGCCCGCGAACTGGTGGAGGCCTTCCATGCGGCCGGGCACCTGGTGGGTGTGGTCTCCGGAGGATTCATCCAGATCCTCACCCCGTTGGCGGAGGAGCTCGGCCTGGATTTCGCCGTGGCCAACGACCTCTCCTCCGCCGACGGCCTGCTCACCGGGACCGTGACCGGGGACGTGGTCGACGCCGCCACCAAGGAGGCCTGCCTGCGCCGCTGGGCTGCCGACGCGGGCATCCCGCTGGAGCACACGATCGCCGCCGGAGACGGGGCCAATGACCTGTTGATGGTCCGGGCCGCCGGGCTGGGTATTGCCTACCGGGCGAAACCGGCGTTGCGTGCCGCAGCCGACGCGGCGATCGACGTGCCGCGTCTGGACATCGTGCGCCACCTCGCGGGTGTTTGATCATGACGATTGCATAACTACCTCGGAAACGCTGCCGAGATCTTCAGGATGACCCCAGCCCACGGCGCTAGGATGCAACAGGTGTGCGCGGTGTGACGCGCCACCATTGACACGGACATGGAGCAGGTGCGGGTGAAAACGCAGGACAAGCAACGCAGCGGCAGGAAGCTCAAGGGCTGGCTGATCGGAGGAGGCGCCGTCGTCGTCCTGGCCGGAGCATATGCCGGTGGCGCAGCCCTGGTCGGGGACCAGATCCCCCAGGACGCCAGCGTGCACGGCGTGAAGATCGGCGGCCTGGACGCCTCGCAGGCCGCGGCCCGCCTCCATGACCAGCTCGACCCGCTGGCCAGCCAACCGATCACGGTCGCCGCCGGAAAGAAGAAGGCCGAGCTGGTTCCCGCACAGGCAGGATTCGGTGTCGACGTCGATGCGACCCTGGCCGGGCAGACCGGCTACACGCTCAATCCCGTGGTGCTGTGGCACCGGGTCACGGGCGGGGAATCCATCGAGCCCGTCCTCACCGACAACCAGGACCAGCTCCAGAGCGCCGTCGAGGCCCTGCGGCCGAAGCTGGAGGCGAAGGCCAGCGAAGGCAAGATCGCGTTCAAGGACGCAGCAGTCGACTACACCGCCCCGACCACCGGGCAGGGCATCGACGTCGACGCAACCGCCAGCAGCATCAAGGGCGCGTGGTTTGGTGCCACCGAGCCGATCGAGGTGGAGACCACCGCGGTGGAACCGAAGACCCCGGCGGCCGCCTTCGAAAAGGCCCGCGACGAGCAGGCCAAACCCCTGGTGGACGGTGACGTCACCGTCGTTGCCGGCAAGCTCAAGGCCCAGCTGTCACCGCAAACGCTGGCGCAGGCCGCCGGGTTCACGGTGGCCGACGGGGCGGTGACCCTGAAGCTGGACAACAAGAAGCTGGAGCAGCAGCTGCTGCAGGCCAACCCGAAGATGGCCTCCACCGCCAAGGACGCCCAGATCGTCCTGAGCGGCGGCAAGCCGAGCATCGTGCCGGCCGTCGAGGGCCACGGCGTCGACACGGCGAAACTCTCCGACAAGGTCCTGGCCGCGGCGACCACGAAGGACCGCACCGCCACCATCGACCTGAAGGTCACCGAGCCCGAATTGACGACGAAGAAGGCCAAGGCCCTGGGCGTGAAGGAGGAGATCGTCGAGTTCTCCAGCCCCTACCCCACGTACGACTCGGTCCGCACCAAGAACCTGCGGGCGGGATCGGCCAAACTCAACGGCCTGATCGTCATGCCCGGCGAGACCTTCTCGCTGACCAAGGCGCTGGCGCCGATCACGGTGGCCAACGGCTACTTCGAGTCGGGTGTGGTCGAGGACGGGTTCTCGAGCACCGCAGTCGGCGGCGGTCTCTCGCAGATCTCCACCCAGCTGTTCAACGTCGGCTGGCTCGGCGGCATGGACAACATCGCGCACCGTCCGCACAGCCGCTGGTTCGACCGCTATCCTGCCGGGCGTGAATCCACGCTCTGGGAAGGGCAGATCGACATGGCCTGGAAGAACAACACCGGCCACGCGGTCATGATCCAGGCGTGGGTCTCCAGCGACCGCGTCCACACCCGGCTCTGGGGCACCAAGAAGTACACGGTGACCTCCACGACGTCGGATCACTACAACCAGACGAATCCCACGACGCGTTACAATGACGCCAAGAAGTGCGTGCCCGAATCCGGTGGCCAGAAGGGCTTCACCGTGGACGTGAAGCGCACCCGCACCTCCGGCTCCGAAACGCTGCACGACAGCCTGCACTGGACCTATCAGCCGTGGAACAAGATCGTCTGCGGCAAGGACCCGAACAAGAAGTAACCGCCCCCGGTCCCCCCGGAGCCCACGAAAAGAGGCGTTCCCGCCGGCAGGAGGTTGCCGGCGGGAACGCCTCTTTTCGTCGGGGAACGGGGCGCGGAACCTAGTCCAGGAAGTGTCCCGCACCGCCGGCGTATTCGGTGTGCCCGGTCGGCACCTCGGCGGTGGCCATGGCAGCCACCTGGACCCCGAACTCCGCCACGGTCAGCAGCTTGCCGGCCGCCTTGCGGCGTTCCTCGATGGCGCCGGGCTGGGCGCGATCCAGCAACGTGGCGGTGACGGTCCCCTCGATCATGTCCCCGGAGATGACGACGAGCGAGATGCCCTTGGCGTCCAGTGCCGGGATCTCCTCCCGCAACGCCAGCTCTCCGGCGCGCTTGGACCGTGCCACCGGCTCGTAGGCGTCCAGCGTGGCCGTCTTATCGATGAAGTGCGCCTGGTGGCTGGTCACGAACACCACCCGGGATCCCTCGGGCATGGCAGCGGCGGCGGTGCGCAGCATGTTGACCTGCGCATCACGGTTCAGCCGCAACGCGTAGTCCTCACCCAGGTCCGCTTCCATGCCGCCGGAGGCGTTGAGCACCAGGATGTCCAGCGAACCGAAGTTCTCGAGCGCGGCGTCGACCAACGCCTGCGCGCCCTCGTCCGAGGTCAGGTCGGCACCGACGGCGACGGCCCGGCCACCGGCCTCGGTGATGCCGGAAACGATCTTGTTGGCCCGCGGTGCCTTCTGCCGGTAGTTGACGACGACTGCCGCCCCCTCGGCCGCAAGGTTCTTGGCCACCTCGGCGCCGATGCCGCGCGAGGAACCGGTGACGATGGCTGTCTTGCCGGAGAGATCGGTCATGAATGCTCCTAGTCCGGGTCAGCCCCGGAGTTGTGGGAATGCTGCAAAAAGGTGCCCGCAGCGCGGGCGCTCCCCTCCATCTTGCCAGCCGGGCCGGCGTCGTGCAGTTGTAGGGAAGCCACAAATTTCGTGCGGCCAGGACCTAGTGGCCCATGCCCAATCCGCCGTCGACCGGGATGACCGCGCCGGAAATGTAGGCTGCCTCGTCGCTGGCCAGCCAGCGCACCACTCCGGCCACCTCGTCGGACTCCGCAAAGCGTGCCGCCGGGATGCTCGCGAGGTATTCCTTCTGGGTGGCCTCCGGCAGTTCCGCCGTCATATCGGTGTTCACGAATCCCGGTGCGACGACGTTGGCAGTGATCCCCCGCGATCCCAGTTCCCGGGTGATCGAGCGGGCCATGCCCACCAGACCGGCCTTGGAGGCCGCGTAGTTGACCTGGCCGGCAGAGCCCAACAGGCCCACCACCGAGGAGATCAGCACGATGCGGCCCTTGCGGGCCCGGATCATGCCCTTGGAGGCGCGTTTGATCACACGGAAGGCGCCGGTGAGGTTGGTATCCAGCACCGAGGAGAAGTCGTCCTCGTTCATGCGCAGCAACAGCATGTCGCGGGTCATCCCGGCGTTGGCGACGAGCACCTCGACGGGGCCGTGTTCGGCTTCCACCGTGGCGAACGCGGCATCGATCGATGCGGTATCCGTCACGTCCGCTTGGACGCCCAGCAGGCCTGCGGGGACCTCCCCGCTGCGGTAGGTGATGGCCACCTGGTCGCCGTTGGCCTCGAAGGCCCGGGCGATGGCCAGGCCGATCCCCCGGTTGCCGCCGGTGATCAGGACGCTGCGGGCGGTGTGCTGGGCGTTTTCGGTCATGGGTCCTCCACGTCGGATGGTCGATGTTCTGGGCACCAGTCTATCCACGGGCCGATCCGCGCGTGGGTTCGGCGGATCGAGGCGGTGGTGAGACAATGGAGGGGCAGCCGACGGAAGAATCATGAGCCAGAATCCCCAGCACCCCCACGCGCAGCCCACCGCGGGCCATCCGCAACGGATCACCGATGCCGATGAGTCACGCTCTGCCGACATGCGCTCCCGCACCATCAAGTACACCGTCTCGATGTCAGTGCGCCTGGCCTGTTTCATCGCGGCCTTCTTCGTGCACGGCTGGATACAGGTCGTCATGCTCGTGCTGGCCGTCGTCCTGCCGTACTTTGCCGTGATCCTCGCCAACGCCAGTGGAACCAATCTGGACAAGCGCAGCGCCGGCAACTACTACGACGCCGAGCCCCCCTCCGCGCTGACCAGTGGCCCCGCGCCGGGCGCCGCCGGCCAGGAAGCCCCCGCCGGCCAGGAGCCCGGGCGCCCGGAGGCCACCCCAGCCCAGGCGGAGCCCGAATCCGAGGTGCTGCCCGGCGAGTGGTACACCCCCGAGGAGCCCGCGCCCGGCGATGCCCCCGGGGCCCACCGCGGACGGGAACACCACCGCGGATGAGCATTTTCGACCAGCTGTCAGGCGTCGAGGGCCCGGCCATCCCGACCTGCTCCCGCAAGGCGTGCCGCGAGCCGGCTGCCTGGCGGCTGCTCTGGAACAACCCCCGGATCCATACCCCGGAGCGGCGGAAGACCTGGCTGGCCTGCGAGGGGCATCGCGACTGGTTGACGACCTATCTGAGTGAGCGCGGCCTGTTCAAGGAAGCGCTCCCCCTGTCCGACGACGCCCAGGAGGGCTGACCCCGTGTACCGATTCCTGGCCAGCACGCGCTGGCTCGGCTGGCTGCTGCTGGTCTGCATCTTCGCGGCCGCCTGTGTGGGACTGGGCCGGTGGCAGATGAACCGGCTCGCCGAGGCACAGGCCGACAATTCACGGGTCGAGGCCAACTATGACGCCACGCCCCTGTCCTTCACCCAGGCGCGCCCCTACTTCCAGTCGCTCCCAGAGGAGAAGGCCTGGACTCCCGTGAAGATGACGGGTACCTATCTCGCCCAGGACACCCTGATCGTGCGCAACCGACCGGATAACGGTGCCCCCGGCTACGAGGTGCTGGTGCCGTTCCGCACCGAGGAGGGCACCGTGGTGATGATCGACCGCGGATGGCTCCCCATCGGCGATGATTCGGCAGGCCGCCCGGATGACGTCCCCGCTCCCCCGGAGGGAACGGTGCAGGTCACCGCCCGGCTGAAGGTCGGCGAGCCCGCGGTATCGCGGTCCGCCCCCGCGGGGCAGATTGCCTCGGTGGAGCTCCCCCGGGTCGCGGACATGCTCGGCTACCCCGTCGCCCCCGGCGCCTATGGCGTCCTCGCCTCCGAGCAGCCGTCCGTGGCCACCATGCCGACTGCGCTGGAACGTCCGTCCGTGGATACCGGCAACCACATGTCCTACTCGTTGCAGTGGTTCGCCTTCGGCGTCCTGTCCTTCGTGGGGCTGGGCTACGCGGCGCGCCAACAGGCGCGCATCAACCGCGAGGACGCCCAGGAAGCCGCCGAGGCCAAGGCGGCCGGCGTGGAAGTCATCCATTCCGCCTACCGGGCCCCGCGGCAGCGGCCCACGCGCCGGCGCGGTGACGCCCCGACGGACGAGGAACTCGAAGACGCCTACCTGGACAGGTTCGAGGACCAGTCCCGCCGCTAGGAACGCCAAGGTTCACCACGCACAGCGGGCTCCCGGCAATGCCGGGAGCCCGCTGTGCGAAACCGCAGGAAACTAGGCCAACGTGACCAGGTCAAGGTAGCTGTCATTCCACAGGTCCTCGTCGCCGTCGGGCAACAGGACCACCCGCTCGGGGTTCAGGGCCGCGACAGCACCCTCATCGTGGCTGACCATGACAACGGCGCCGGGGTAGTTGCTCAGCGCGTTCAGGATCTCCGCGCGGCTGGCGGGGTCCAGGTTGTTCGTCGGCTCATCGAGCAGCAGCACGTTGGCGCTGGACGCCACGATCGTGGCCAGCGCCAGACGGGTCTTCTCGCCGCCGGAGAGGACCCCTGCCGGCTTGTTCACGTCGTCGCCGCTGAACATGAACGAACCCAGGATGCCCCGGACCTCGGCATCGCCGAGGCTATCGGGTGCCGCGGACCGCATGTTCTCCAGGACGCTGCGTTCGGTGTCGAGCGTGTCGTGCTCCTGGGCGTAGTAGCCGATCTTCAGCCCATGCCCGGGGATGATCTCGCCGGTGTCCGGTTCCGCGGCACCGGCCAGCATCTTCAGGAGCGTGGTCTTGCCCGCGCCGTTCAGGCCCAGGATGACCACCTTGGAGCCGCGGTCAATCGCCAGGTCCACGTCCATGAAGATCTCCAGGGACCCGTAGGACTTGCTGAGGTTCTTGGCCATCATGGGCGTCTTGCCACACGGCGCCGGATCCGGGAAGCGCAGTGCCGCCACGCGGTCCTGCACGCGCACGTCCTCCAGGCCGCCCATGAGCCGGTCCACGCGCTTGAGCATGCTCTGCGCAGCGGAGGCGCCGGAGGCCCTGGCCTTCATCTTGTTGGCCTGGGCCAGCAGCGTGGTGGCCTTCTTCTCGGTGTTGGCACGCTCGCGCTTGCGGGACCGCTCGTCGGTCTCGCGCTGTTCGAGGTAACGCTTCCACCCCAGGTTGTAGAGGTCCATGGTGGCCCGGTTGGCGTCCAGGTGGATGACCTTGTTCACCGTCGCCTCCAAGAGGCCGGTGTCGTGCGAGATCACCATGAGCCCGCCCTGGTGGTTCTTCAGGAACTCACGCAGCCAGGCAATGGAATCGGCATCGAGGTGGTTGGTCGGCTCATCGAGCAGCAGGGTCTCGGCATCCGCGTAGAGGATCCGGGCGAGCTCGACACGGCGGCGCTGGCCGCCCGAGAGCGTGTCCAGGCTCTGGTCCAGCAGGCGTTCGGGCAGGGCCAGGTTGTTGCAGATGGCTGCCGCTTCGGCTTCGGCCGCATACCCGCCACGCGACATGAATTCGGCGTCCAACCGGTCGTAGCGGTTCATCGCCTTCGTCCGGATGGCCTCGTCTTCACTGCCCATCTCGTCCTGGCACTTCTTGAGCTTCGTGACGATCTCGTCGAGGCCACGGGCCGAAAGGATGCGGTCGCGGGCCAGCTGTTCCATGTTGGGTGTGCGCGGATCCTGCGGCAGGTAACCGATGGATCCGTTGCGGATCACCGTCCCGCCGGTCGGCTCGGACTCCCCGGCGAGTACGCGGGTCATGGTCGTCTTGCCGGCGCCATTACGCCCGACCAAGCCGATCTTGTCCCCCTGGTCGATGCGGAAGGAGACACCCTCCATCAGGAGTCGAGCACCGGCACGGAGCTCCAGGTCGGCTACGGAAATCACAAGAAACCTCTCAAATGGAATGCGATGCGCTCACACGCAACCTTTCCAGTGTACGCGTGCGGAAGCAGACCTGCGCAGGGTGACGACCCCCACATCGGCATCATGGCGCGCAAACACGCCTTGAACACTGATCAAGTATCATGGTTTCCATGACGCATCACTCACTCGAGACCTCCCGGCGACCGCCACACCACACGGCTTGGGGTGCCCGCGACCTCGGCTTGGTGTCCGTCTTCGCCGCGCTGTTGGCCGCCCTGACCCTGGTTCCCGCCATTCCCGTCGGCCCCCTGGGCGTGCCCATCACCCTTCAGACGCTGGCGGTATCGCTGGTTGCACTGTGCCTGGGCTCCCTGCGCGGCACGGTGAGCGTCCTCCTGTACGTGGTCGTCGGCCTGGCCGGCGTCCCCATCTTCGCCCGCTTCAGCGGTGGGCTCGGGGTCCTGGCCGGGCCCACCGCCGGCTACCTGCTGGCCTTCCCCCTGGCCGCACTCATTGCCGGCGCCCTGGCCACCGTCATCCTGCGGCGGACGCGGCGGGCCCGGGTGCTGTGGTTGTTCGCCGCGGCCATGGCGGGGTCCATCCTCGCCACCCACCCGTTGGGCATCCTGGGCATGAGCATCAATGGTCATCTTCCGCTCGGCCAGGCGGCGCTGGTCGATCTGGCCTACTGGCCCGGGGACCTGGTGAAGAACCTCGTGGCCGCACTGGTCGCCGCCACGGTCTTCAAGGCGTTCCCCCGCTTGGCGCGCCGCGAATTCACTGCCTAGGCTCTTCGGGTGATCAGTTTCCACGCAGCCGGCGCCAGCGTTCCCGATCCGTCGGGTGATGGGCCGGACGTCGTCCTCCTGGAACCGGCGACGGCCGAACTCGTCGAACCGCGCATCGCGGTCATCGGGGCCAACGGTTCGGGCAAGTCGACCTTCCTGCGACTCATCAACGGACTGGCCAGGCCCACCACCGGGCACGTCGCCGTCGATGGCCAGGACACCGTGCGCAACGGCGCTGCGGTGCGCCGCCGCGTCGGGTTCCTGTTCAGCGACCCGCTGGCGCAGCTCGTGATGCCCCTGGTCCGCGAGGACGTGGAACTCTCGTTGAAGGCCACGATCAAGGACAAGGCACGACGGCGGGACGCCGCCTTGGGCCGCCTGGAGGCCATGGGGCTGCTCCACCTGGCCGAACGCAGCGTCCACGACCTGTCGGGAGGGGAACGCCAACTCGTGGCCCTGACCAGCGTCCTCGCCACCGGTCAGGGCATCGTCGTCGCCGATGAACCCACCACCCTGCTGGATCTGCGCAACAACGTCATGCTCCAGGACACCCTCTTCGGGCTCGAGCAGCAGGTCGTGTACGCCACCCACGACCTCGACTTCGCTGCCCGGGCCGACCGCGCACTCGTCATCGACGCCGGTCGCATCGTCCACGACGGGGATCCGCGGCAGGCAGTTGACCACTACCGCCATCTGGCACTGGATCCCGGACGAGGGCGACGCTGATGCGCGGTCATGCGCTGCTCCTGGGCCTGCGGATCCCCGGACGCTCCCCCATCCACCGCGCTCCCCTCTGGCTGAAATACCTCGTGCTCGTCGGGTGCGGCGCAGCACTGGTCCTCTGGCGCACCCCGCTCACGGTCGCGGTCCTGCTGGTAGTGGGAGCAATGCTGTACGCGACGGCGGGAACCAGGGTGCTGGGGGCCTGGCCCGCCCCGCTGCGCCTGCTCTGGTGGATCCTGGCCTTGTTGGGCGCCTATCAATGGTGGATGAATGGCCCCCTGACGGCGTTCGTGGTTGTCGGCGGCATGGTCGCCGCCCTCCAGTTGGCCCGGCTGCTGTTGTTGACCACGGAGCAATCCGTGATCGTCGAGGGACTGGCGTGGGCCTGTTCACCCCTGCGGGTGTTGGGCCTGAACCCCGATGTGGTGGCCCTGGCCATCGGCCTGATGCTACGGAGCATTCCCGCCATGCTGGGGTGCATCGCCGACGTCACCGATGCAGCCAGGGCGCGGGGATTGGCCCGCAACCCCCTGGCGTTGGCCGGCCCGGTGGTCGTCTCCGCTGTCGCGTTCGCGCACCAGACCGGAGACGCACTGGCGGCACGCGGCATCCTGGACCACCAGCCCGCCGACGACTCGCGCGACACCGGCGCAGGCAGCAACGGACTCCGCGGGGGCTAGCCCATCGGCCGTTGTATTCTCTTGCCATGAGCTTCAATGACGATGCGAAAATCGATTCATCCCGGGTCAGGACGTCCCGGGGCCGGGGCGGCAAAGTGGCCATCGGCGGTGGAGGACTCCTGGTCCTCGTGGTCGCCGCATTATTGGGTATCAACCCGCAAATGCTCGAAGACCTGGGTCTGGCCGGGGACACCGGGCAAACCCAGGACGGTGAAACCTCCCAGGGGGTATCGCAATGCACCACCGGAAAGGACGCCAACCGGGACGCCAGTTGCCGCATCGCGGCCACGGCCCAGTCATTGGACGCCTTCTGGGTGCCCTATCTCGGAGACCGTGGCGTGCAGCTGGAGAACCCGGGCGTCGAGATCTTCTCCTCATCGGTCTCCACGGGGTGCGGAAATGCGACGACGGCGGTGGGTCCCTTCTATTGCCCCTCGGATCAGGTGGCCTATTTCGACACCGGGTTCTTCTCGGAGCTGCGAGACACCTATGGTTCCGACGGCGGTCCGCTGGCCGAGGAATATGTGGTGGCCCACGAGTACGGCCACCACGTCCAGAACGCGATAGGGACCCTGAGTGCCTCGCAGAAGGGCGGCACCGGTCCCACCTCGGGGTCCGTCCGTGTCGAATTGCAAGCCGACTGCTTCGCGGGGCTGTGGGCCTCCCACGCGACGCAGACCCAGGATGCCTCGGGGCAGCCGCTCCTGGAACCGCTGACCCAGCAGGACTTGCGCTCCGCGTTGTCCGCCGCTTCAGCGGTCGGTGATGACCGTATCCAGAAGGCTTCCAGCGGTCGGGTCAGCCCGGAGGGATGGACCCACGGATCCAGCAAGCAGCGCCAGGCATGGTTCATGTCCGGCTATTCCTCCGGTGACATCAACCGGTGCAACACGCTGGAGGCCAAGGACCTCGATCACCCGTCGTCCTGAAACACCAATGGTGACGCCCCTTCGCGTGGAAGGTGCGTCACCATTGGCCGGGTTCGCGAACCGGCGGGGCGGCCCGGGAACCATCGGTTGGATGCTAGATGTTGAAGCCGAGGGCCCGCATCTGATCGCGTCCGTCGTCGGTGATCCGCTCCGGACCCCATGGCGGCATCCAGACCCAGTTCAGACGGTGGTCATCGACGACACTGTCCATCGCGCCAGCTACCTGCTCCTCGAGGATGTCGGTGAGCGGGCATGCTGCAGTGGTCAGCGTCATGTCGATGAGCAGCACGCCGTCGTCGGCGTATTTCAATCCGTACAGAAGTCCCAGGTCCACGATGTTGACCCCGAGTTCGGGATCGATCACGTCCTTGAGGGCTTCCTCGACGTCTTCGAGCGGGGTCAGTCCCGAGCCCGCTGCTGCTTCGGTGGCACTCATGATCAGGCTCCGACGGCGAGGAAGCGGTCGTAGCCCTCTTCCTCGAGGCGATCGGCAAGGTCAGGTCCACCCTGCTCGGCGATGCGGCCATCGACGAACACGTGCACGAAGTCCGGCTTGATGTAGCGCAGGATCCGCGTGTAGTGGGTGATGAGCAGCGTGCCCATTTCGTGGCCTTCGGCGGCGCGGTTCACACCTTCGGAGACCACCTTCAGGGCGTCCACGTCAAGACCGGAGTCGGTCTCGTCGAGGACGGCGAACTTGGGCTTGAAGAGCTCGAGCTGGAGGATCTCCACCCGCTTCTTCTCGCCGCCCGAGAAGCCCTCGTTGACGTTGCGGCCGGCGAAGTCGGCGTCGATCTTCAGTTCGGCCATGGCCGACTTGACGTCCTTCGTCCAGTGGCGCAGGCTCGGCGCCTCCCCGTCGATGGCGGTCTTCGCCGTACGCAGGAAGTTGGTCATGGTCACTCCGGGGACCTCGACCGGGTACTGCATGGCCAGGAAGAGGCCGGCCCGTGCACGGGCATCGACGCTCATGGCCAGCACGTCGTCACCGTCGAGGGTGATCGAGCCGGAAGTGACGTTGTAGCGGGGGTGGCCGGCAATGGTGGAGGCAAGAGTCGACTTGCCGGAACCGTTGGGGCCCATGATGGCGTGGGTTTCACCGGTGTTGATGGTGAGGGTGACGCCCTTGAGGATTTCCTTGCTGCCTTGCTCCGTGTCGATGGAGACGTGCAGGTCCTTGATTTCCAGGGTAGACATTGGTGTCCGTTCTCTGACGTGCCGGACGGACCGGCGAGGTTCACTGGGTGGGGTGGCCGGGGGCCTAGTTTTCGGTGGCCGCGAGTTCGGCTTCGACGGTCTCGTTCAGCCGGGTCTGCAACTCCTCGACGCCGATCTTCTGGATGATCTCGTTGAGGAAGCCGCGCACCACCAGACGGCGGGCCGTCTTCTCGTCGATGCCACGTGACATGAGGTAGAAGAGGTGTGCGTCGTCGAAACGGCCGGTGGTGCTGGCGTGGCCGGCACCTTCGATGAGGCCTGTTTCGATTTCCAGGTTCGGAACCGAGTCGGCGCGTGCGCCATCGGTGAGAACCAGGTTGCGGTTGGCCTCGTAGGAGTCCGTTCCTTCTGCCTCCTTGCGGATCAGCACGTCGCCGACCCACACGGTGTGGGCATCCTTGCCCTGCAGCGCGCCCTTGTAGAGCACGTTGGAGGTGCAGCGCGGCTGGGCGTGGTCCACGAACAGACGGTGCTCCAGGTGCTGGCCGGCATCGGCAAAGTACAGGCCGAACATCTCGGCCTTGCCGCCCGGGCCGGCAAACCGTGCCGACGGCGTCAGGCGAACCAGATCGCCACCAAAGGTGACCACGATGTGCTTGAACTGCGCATCCTTGGCAACCTTGGCCTGCTGCGAACTGGCGTGGATGGAATCATCTTCCCAAGCCTGGACGCTGACGACCGTGAGTTCGGCGCCTTCCTGCACGTCGATCTCGATGTTTTCCGCCACGACGGCGCTGCCGACGTGGTCGACGACAACGAGTCCGCGGGAGTTGGGCTCGGCCACGATGACCACGTGCTGGGCGGCAGCTTCCAGACCGGTTCCGGTCAGGGTGAGCGTGGCCTTGACGTCTTCGGCGTTGGCGCCGAGTGTCAGCACCGTGGCTTCCTTGGCGGCATTCCAACCGTTGGCGGCCACCCGGTCCTCGGGGATGCCGGCTGAGCCGACGCGGGCGTCGTCCATGCCGACGGTCTCCACGGTGGCCCCATCGCTGACATCGCTGGTCACGGTCGGCGCAGTTCCGGTGGGTGCGTTCTTGTGCAAGCCACCCAGGCGCTTCAGCGGGGTGAAGCGCCAGTCCTCTTCACGGCCGGTCAGGGCCTTGAAGTCCTCCAGCTGGTAGCTGGTGAGGCGGCCGGCTCGCGAGGAGTCGGGCACACCGGCACCCGCGCCGTGGCTGTGGGCCTGGCTGGCGTCGCCACCCAGCGGTGAGCTGTCCTCATTGAGCGGGGAGAGGTTTTCGCCCTCTTCGGTAAAGCCGGCGATGGCGGGCGCGCCGATGCGCGCCTTTTCTCCGGAGAATGCTGTTGCGGTATCAGTCATGATTAACCGACGGATCCTTCCATCTGCAGTTCAATGAGGCGGTTCAGTTCGAGCGCGTATTCCATCGGCAGCTCACGGGCGATCGGCTCGATGAAGCCGCGCACGATCATGGCCATGGCCTCGTCCTCGGCCAAGCCGCGGGACATGAGGTAGAACAGCTGCTCTTCGGAGACCCGCGACACGGTGGCCTCGTGGCCCATGGTCACGTCGTCCTCGCGGACGTCGATGTACGGGTAGGTGTCCGAGCGCGAGATCTGGTCCACGAGCAATGCGTCGCAGACCACGGAGTTGCGTGAGCCCTTGGCGCCTTCGCGGACCTGGACCAGGCCGCGGTAGGCCGAACGGCCACCGTTGCGGGCCACCGACTTCGCGACGATGGACGACGAGGTGTTCGGCGCGATGTGCACCATCTTCGACCCCGTGTCCTGGTGCTGGCCTTCGCCGGCAAAGGCGATGGAAAGCGTCTCGCCCTTGGCATACTCGCCGGTGAGGTAGACAGCCGGGTACTTCATGGTGACCTTGGAGCCGATGTTGCCATCAACCCATTCCATGGTCGCGCCCTCTTCGCAGATGGCGCGCTTGGTGACCAGGTTGTACACGTTGTTCGACCAGTTCTGGATGGTCGTGTAGCGGACGCGGGCGCCCTTCTTCACGATGATCTCCACGACTGCCGAGTGCAGCGAGTCCGACTGGTAGATCGGGGCGGTGCAACCCTCGATGTAGTGGACGTAGGAGTCCTCGTCGGCGATGATCAGCGTGCGCTCGAACTGGCCCATGTTTTCCGTGTTGATGCGGAAGTACGCCTGCAGCGGGATATCGACGTGGACGCCCTTGGGGACGTAGACGAACGACCCTCCGGACCAGACGGCAGTGTTCAACGAGCCGAACTTGTTATCACCGACAGGGATGACTGAGCCGAAGTACTCCTTGAAGACGTCCTCGTGTTCCTTCAACCCGGTATCGGTGTCCAGGAAGATGACGCCCTGCTTCTCCAGGTCCTCGCGGAGCTGGTGGTAGACGACCTCGGACTCGTACTGAGCCGCGACACCCGAAACAAGGCGCTGCTTCTCGGCCTCGGGGATGCCCAGCTTGTCGTACGTGTTCCGGATGTCCTCCGGGAGATCCTCCCAGGACGTGGCCTGCTTCTCGGTGGAGCGGACAAAGTACTTGATGTTGTCGAAGTCGATGCCCGAGAGGTCTGCACCCCAGGTCGGCATCGGCTTGCGGTCGAAGTACTTCAGTCCCTTCAACCGCAGGTCGAGCATCCACTGGGGCTCGCTCTTCTTCCCCGAGATGTCGCGAACGACATCCTCGTTGAGGCCACGGCGCGCGTTCGCGCCGGCGTCGTTCTTATCCGACCAGCCGTATTCGTAGTTGCCGATCCCCTGGAGCTCCGGATTCTTTTCCAGAATCTCGGAGATCACACCGGGGTCGGCGGTCTCCTGTGCCATCTGATCCGTCATCGCGGCCTTTCCTGCTTTGTCAGCTTGACTCGTGTTCTCTTCTCAGCGTGCTGAGGAGTCTGGTTACGACCCATGGGTATATGGGTCGTACAAACATGCCCGCCGGACGCCAGGGTCGAGAGTCGACGGACATCGACCCCCAGCAGGCGGGCAAAGACTTTGGTTTCTTCATCGCAAAACACCGGGAATTCCCGGGCCAGATCCTGGATCGGGCAGTGCCCCTGGCACAACTGCATGCTTTGCATCGTCGCCGCCGGCTGGTTGAAGCCCACGTTGCGCGTCGAACCGACGAACCCGTCACCGCTGAGCGCCTGGGAGAGGGCCTCCGCACGGTCCGCGAGTGCGTCTCCCGCGGCTTCGACGACCGGCCGGTACCGGCGTTCCATCTTCTCGAACCGCCGGGCGGCAAAGGCCTGCACGGCTTCGTCACCGGCCGTTGCCGCGAGATCGGCCAACGCCGAGGTGGCGATGTCCAGGTAGTCGTTGCCGAGCTTGGTCTGCCCGCGGTGGCTCAGGACGTAACGCCGTGCGGGGCGTCCGGCGCCGGCTGGCTGGTTGGCCACGAGCTTGACCTCAACGAGGCCATCGCGGCTCAAGGCGTCGAGGTGGCGACGCACTGCGGCCGGCGTGAATCCGAGATCCTCACCGAGTTCCGCGGCACTGACGGGCCCCTGATGGAGGACAGCCTCCAAGACACGGTCCCGCGTGCGTTCCTCGGTCTCGGGCACCGCCCGGCGCACGGTCGGCTGAGCGACCGCGTCGGCAGGAATCAAAGACGATGAATACACAACACAATCATGACCTAATGTGATGGGCACCGCCAGTAAGGGGTGGCTTAGTTCCCTTGCGGCGCAATCTTGCCGGGGCAGCCGGGTGGGCCGCCCGCATTCTCTACATGACGTAGAATGCTTGCGTGCCAACAACAGAACCACGACTTGTCGTCGACTCGCTGCGCAAGGACTTCGGCCCCGTCGCTGCATTGGACGGGCGCATGGTCCGCGTTCTCAACGGTATCTCACTGACGGCCCACGCCGGATCCGTGACCACGCTGCTCGGTTCCAACGGCGCCGGCAAATCGACCACCCTCGGCTGCGCCCAGGGCTTGCTCAAACCCGACGGCGGCACCGTCCGCCTTCTCGGCCAGGATCCACTCACCGGCGGAAGCGCACTGCGGTCCCGCGTGGGGGTCATGCTCCAGGACGGCGGCCTCCCCCCGTCGGTGAAGCCGCTGGCGTTGCTCCGCCACGTCGCGGGCATGTACGCCCGCCCCGTCGATGTCGACGCCTTGGCCCGGCGGCTGGGGATCGACACCTTCGCCCACACCACCATTCGACGCCTCTCCGGCGGCCAGCGCCAACGGGTGGGCCTGGCTGCTGCGCTGGTGGGCAACCCCGAAGTGGTCTTCCTCGACGAACCCAGTGCCGGTTTGGACCCGCAGTCCCGGCAAACGGTTTTCGACCTGATTGCCGAGCTGCGCGAACGCGGGCTCTGCATCGTGCTCACGACGCACCTGATGGAGGACGCCCAGCGCCTCTCCGACTACGTCTACATCATCGACAACGGCCGCAACGTGGCCCAGGGGACCGTCGCGGAATTGACGGCCGAAGCCACGACGGCCACGGATAGCCGCACCTTGTTCTTCACCGCAGCCCCCGGACTTCCCACCCCCGAACTGCACGACGCCGGTTCACTGGTCGAGGAGTCCGCCGGCCAATACCGGGTCGAAGGGATCCGATCGCCTGCGGCGCTGGCCGAGATCACGGGGTGGTGGGCTTCGCGGGGCATCCTGCCCACGTCGATCAGCATGGAACCGAAGAACCTCGAAGACGTCTTCCTGGACATTGCCGAAGGAGGCACCCGTGGTTGAGCCGCGCACCCACGACCTGACCGCTGCTTCCCCGGCCCCCGATCCCGGAAGCAATGCTGCGCCGTTGGCCAGCCGGATCCTGCGACATGGACGCTACGAAACGGCTGCCATGCTCGGGAACGGCGAGCAGTTGGTGCTGGCGGTGGTCCTTCCCCTGTTGGCGCTGTTCGGCCTGACCTTCACCGACATCCTCGAGGGGGTTGCCACCCATCGCATCGACGCGGCGACCCCCGGCGTGCTGGCGCTATGCGTCATGTCGACAGCCTTCACCGGCCAGGGCATCTCCACCGGGTTCGACCGCCGGTACGGTGTCTTGCGCTTCCTGGCGACCACGCCGTTGGGGCGGGCGGGCCTGATCTTCGGCAAGGCGCTGGCCGTGCTCGCCGTCCTCGTCATCCAGATCGTGCTCGTCGGCGGAACCGCCCTGTTCCTGGGCTGGCGACCGGAGCTCGCAGGCCTGCCCATCGCCGTCGTCCTCTTGGTTCTCGGCGCCGCGGCCTTCACTTCGTTGGGCTTGCTGATTGCCGGTACGGTCCGGCCCGAGGCCACCCTGGCCATCACCAACCTTGCCTGGATCCTGTTGGCAGCCGGCGGGGGGATCCTCATTCCCGGCAGCCGACTGCCGGGAATGCTGTCCGACATCGTCGCCGTGCTGCCTTCCTCGGCTCTCGGCGACGCCCTCCGCGATGGCCTCATCGGTGGGACAATGAACCTTGGCGCCTGCTTGATCCTGCTGGCCTGGACGATCGCCGCCGGCTTGGCCGCCACCCGTTGGTTTAAGTGGAACTGACGCGCGCTCAGACGACCGCACCGTGTTCCGAATGGAGAATGACATCATGACAACGCCCGTTGCCACGCGCTGGTATGACCGGCTCCCCCTGTCCATCGGATCCGGGATCCACCGCCTGGCGATCGCCTCCCTGATCGCCCAGGCGGCCCTGATCGTTTCCGGCGGGGCAGTTCGTCTCACCGCATCGGGGCTGGGATGTTCCCAGTGGCCCAACTGCATGCCGGGCACGATGACCCCGACCCCTGAAATGGGGGTCCACGGCCTGATCGAGTTCGGGAACCGGCTGCTGACGTTTGTCCTGGCAGCGATCGCCCTGGCCATGATCATCGCCGTCTGGCGGATCCGCAAGACCCACCGCACGATTTTCTGGCTGTCCATCTCCCTGCTGTGCTTCATCCCCATCCAGGCGGTCATCGGGGGCATCACGGTCCTGACAGATCTGAACCCGTGGGTGGTCAGCCTGCACTTCCTGGCCTCCATCGCGCTGGTGGCCGCGGCGACCCTGCTGGTCAACCGCACCGGGCGCGAGTCGCGGGGCGAGGAACTGGTCGCCGCCGGACCGCTGACCGGCACCCTGCGCAGCCTGGGGTGGACCGTTGCCATCACCTCGGCGTTGGCCCTGGTGCTGGGCACCGTGGTTACCGGGTCCGGCCCCCATGCCGGAGACCCGTCGTCGCCGCGCCATGATTTCAACCTGTACCTGGTCACCCGGATCCACGTCGTCCCGGTCTACCTGCTGGTCATCGCCAGCTTGTTGGGCCTGTATCTGGTGTTCCGCACCCGCGCGTCGGCACGGCTGAAACGCGGCTACATCATGCTCGTGGTGGTCGTCCTGCTGCAGGGGGCCATCGGATACACCCAGTTCTTCCTGGGCCTGCCCATCGGCGTGGTCATGCTGCACATGGTCGGCACCGCCCTGCTGACGGCAGCCGCAACGAACGTGTGGGACCGTTCCACGGGCGTCGTCCCGCTGTAGCCGGCCCGCTCCCCGGGCACGAACCCGGATCCACTGGCCCTGTCCCCCGCCCTCTCCGCGGCGGGGACGGGGCCAGATGTCTTCCCAGCTGTATCACTCCGCCGGCCCGACCTGGTGGGGTGGGCGTTCCATCCCCCACGCCGCCGCCTCCCGCAGCCTCGCCTGTGCTCCAAACCGCTGCGGCAGGGGAAGTCCCGGGCGTTGCAGATGGCGGTCAACAGCAGGCAACAAAAAGAGGCCCGGCCTCCGCTGCTGCGGATGCCGGGCCCCTTCCGGAGGTGTGGGGGTCAGCCGAAGAGCGGTTGGCCGACGAAGGGATCGATGGCCAGGGCCACGAACACGATGGTCAGGTAGGTGATGGAGATGTGGAAGACCTTCATCGCCTTGCGGTTCATGTCCTGCGGAAGGTGCTCACGCTGGGCCTCGCGATACAGGACATGTGATTCGAAGACGAACCATCCGCCGGACACGGCTGCCAGAACGGTGTACACGATCCCCGCGTTGCCCATCGGGACCAGCAGCAGTGAGCACACCACGGTGGCCCACGCGTAGAGCACCACCTGCACGGAGACAGTGCGCGCTCCGGCGATTGCGCCGAGCATGGGGACATGGGCGTTGTTGTAGTCGTCCGCGTACTTCATGGACAACGGCCAGTAGTGGGGTGGGGTCCACAGGAAGATGATGAGGAACAAGATGATGGCCGGCCAGGCGAGCGTTCCGGTGACGGCTGCCCAGCCAATGAGCACTGGCATGCATCCCGCAATGCCTCCCCAGACGATGTTCTGGGAGGTGCGGCGCTTGAGGATCAGCGTGTAGAAGACCACGTAGAGCAGGATCGCCACGAGGCCCAGGGCAGCGGTGAACAGGTTGGTACCGGCCCACAGGATCGCGATCGACGCGATCCCCAGCAGCCACGAGAAGACAAAGGCCTCACGCGGGGTGACCTCGCCGGTGACCAGCGGCCGCTTCGAGGTGCGATGCATGAGCTTGTCCATGTCGCGGTCAAAATAGCAGTTGAATGCCCCGGCGCTACCGGCGGCGAACGCACCGCCGACCAACGTCGCCAGGATGGTGAGCAGGTCGGGGAAGCCGCGCTGGGCGAAGATCATGGTCGGCAGCGTGGTGACCAGCAGCAGTTCGATGACGCGCGGCTTGGTCAGGGCTACATAGGCCCTGGCCTTGCGGCCGACAAAGCCGCCCAGGCTTTCGTCGGATTGACGTGACGCACGAGCTGCGAGCTCGGCGTCGGTCGATACGGTCTTCACAGACATGCCACTCAGTTCTTCGCGGGGTATACACAGACAACCCCCATCATACCCTTTTACAAGGTGTAGAAATCGGCTCCGGTTCCCCCCTGCGCGAACGAACCCGAAATTATCCGACCAAACGGGCCCCCACTACCCCCAAAGCGTTATGGTTGAAGCTGATGTGCCGGAGCGCTGAAGCTCAGTATTCATACATGGGCGTGCAGCATCTGCGCTTCCATCGCCTTCACTCGTCCGGCACCGACCGCCAAGCAGGACCAGAGAGAGGGGCCGCCACGTGGCGCCACAGTCAGATGTTCGGGAATTGTCGTGGACGGAATTGGACCAGAAGGCGGTGGACACCGTCCGTGTCCTTGCTGCCGACGCGGTGGAAAAGGTAGGCAGCGGCCACCCGGGGACGGCCATGAGCCTGGCCCCGGCCGCCTACCTGCTGTTCCAGCAGCACCTGCGCCACGATCCCAGTGATCCCCAGTGGATCGGACGCGATCGCTTCGTCCTCTCCCCCGGCCACACCTCGCTGACCCTCTACCTGCAGCTCTTCTTCTCCGGTTACGGCCTGGAAATGAAGGACATCGAGTCGCTGCGCACCTGGGGCTCGCTGACCCCGGGACACCCGGAGGTCGGCCACACGGACGGCGTGGAGATCACCACCGGCCCCCTGGGCCAGGGTCTTGCATCGGCAGTCGGCTTCGCCTACGCCGAGCGCCGCATGCGCGGCATGCTGGATCCGGATGCCGCCCCGGGCACCAGCCCCTTCGACCACTCCGTTTTCGTGATCGCTTCCGACGGCGACCTGCAGGAGGGCGTGACCTCCGAGGCTTCATCGCTGGCCGGACACCAGGAACTGGGCAACCTGGTCGTGATCTACGACGAGAACCACATCTCCATCGAAGACGACACCGACGTGGCCTTCACCGAAGATGTCCTGGGCCGGTATGCGGCCTACGGCTGGCACACCCAGCGGGTGGACTGGACCCGTACCGGGGAATACGTCGAGGACGTCCAGGCCCTCCACGCGGCCATCAACGAGGCCAAGGCGGAGACCAGCCGACCCTCGATCATTTCCCTGCGCACCATCATCGGCTGGCCGTCGCCGACGAAGAAGAACACCGGAGGCATCCACGGTTCCAAGCTGGGCACCGACGAGCTCGAGGCCCTGAAGAAGGAACTCGGCTTCGACCCGCAGGCCCACTTCGCCATCGACGACGAGGTACTGGCCCACGTCCGCGAGGTCGCCGACCGCGGCGCTGCCCTCCACCAGGAATGGCAGCAGGGCTTCGACGCCTGGAAGACCGCCAACCCGGACAACGCAGCCCTCCTCCAGCGGCTGACCGACGGCAAGCTCCCCGAGGGCTGGGACTCGAAGCTTCCCGAGTTCGAGGCCGGCAAGGACCTCGCCACGCGGGCCGCCTCCGGGAAGGTCATCAACGCCATCGCCGAGGTGCTCCCCGAGCTGTGGGGCGGTTCTGCCGACCTGGCCGGATCGAACAACACCACGATCGAAGGCGCACCGTCGTTCATCCCCGCCACGAAGCAGACGAATTCCTGGAAGGGCAACCCGTTTGGACGCGTCCTCCACTTCGGCATCCGTGAGCACGCAGCCGCCTCGATCGTCAACGGCATCGCCTTGGCTTCGCCGACGCGCCCGTACTCGGGCACGTTCCTGATCTTCTCGGACTACCAGCGCCCGGCCATCCGCCTCTCCGCACTGATGGGCGTGCCGTCCATCTACGTGTGGACGCACGACTCGATCGGTCTCGGCGAAGACGGGCCGACCCACCAGCCCGTGGAACAGCTCGCCTCGTTGCGCGCCATCCCGAACCTCGACGTCGTCCGCCCCGCGGACGCCAATGAGGTGGCCTGGGCCTGGAAGACCATCCTGGAGAACACGTCCAACCCGGCAGGCCTGGTGCTTTCGCGCCAGAACCTTCCGGTGTACGACCGCACCCAGCCCGGCTTCGGTGCAGCCTCCGGCGTCGCCCGGGGCGGATACGTGCTGGTCGACGCCATGCGCGACGGACAGGTCGTGGCTCCGGACGTCGTGCTGCTGGGCACCGGTTCCGAGGTCCAGCTCGCCGTGGACGCCCGCGAGGCACTGGCCGCCGAAGGCATCGCAGCCCGGGTGGTCTCCGTGCCCTCCCTCGAGTGGTTCAACCGCCAGGACCAGGCCTACCGCGAGTCCGTGCTTCCTGCGGCAGTCACGGCACGCGTCAGCGTCGAGGCCGGCGTGGCCTTGGGCTGGCGTGAGCTCGTGGGTGACCGCGGCAGGATCGTGTCGCTGGACCACTTCGGTGCCTCCGCCGACTACCAGCGCCTGTACGCCGAGTTCGGCATCACCGCCGAGGCCGTCGCCCAGGCGGCCCGCGACTCCATCGCCGCCACCAAATAGCCAACCGCCGGCCAGCCCACATCGGGCTGGCCGGCCCCGTTCCATGGCCTCGCCGGGAACGGCACACACCTCATCCCACCTCCGGAAGGATCCATCCCATGAGCAATCCCAACACCCAGGCCCTCTCCGACGCAGGAGTCTCCATCTGGCTTGACGACCTCTCCCGCTCGCGGTTGACCTCGGGCTCGCTGAAGGACCTCATTGGCGGCCGCAACGTGGTCGGTGTGACCACGAACCCGTCCATCTTCGCTGCAGCGCTGTCCAAGGGCGACGCCGACTATGCAGAGCAGGTCGCCGAACTCGCGGCAGCCGGTGCCGACGTCGAGGAGGCGGTCTTCCAGATCACCACCCAGGACGTCACCACCGCCTGCGACCTGTTCGCCCCCGTGGCCACCGCCAGCAACGGCATCGACGGCCGCGTCTCCATTGAGGTCGACCCCCGGCTCGCCCACGACGCCGAAGCCACCGTCGCCGAAGCCAAGAAGCTCTTCGCCAAGGTCGACCGCGACAACGTACTCATCAAGATCCCGGCCACCGTCGAGGGGCTGGAGGCCATCACCGCCACCCTGGCCGAGGGCATCAGCGTCAACGTCACGCTGATCTTCTCCCTGGAACGCTACCGAGCCGTCATCAATGCATTCATGACGGGACTGGAACAGGCCAAGGAAAACGGCCACGATCTGGCGAAGCTCCACTCCGTCGCGTCGTTCTTCGTCTCCCGCGTCGACACCGAAATCGACAAGCGCCTGGATGCCCTGGGCACCCCCGAAGCCACCGCGCTGAAGGGCAAGGCCGGCCTGGCCAACGCCCGCCTGGCGTACCAGGTCTTCGAGGAGGACTTCTCCTCCGAGCGCTGGAGCGTCCTCGCCGCAGCCGGCGCCCGTCCCCAGCGTCCGCTGTGGGCTTCCACGGGCGTGAAGGACCCGAACCTGCCGGACACCCTCTACGTCACCGGCCTGGTCGCCCCGCAGGTGGTCAACACCATGCCGGAAAAGACGTTGGACGCCACGGCCGACCACGCGGAGGTCACCGGCGACACCGTCACCGGAACCTATGACGAGGCGAACCAGGTGCTCGACGACCTGGCCGCCCAGGGCATCGACTACAACGACGTCGTGGCCCTGCTGGAGACCGAAGGCGTCGACAAGTTCGACACCGCCTGGAAGGAACTGCTCGTGGACGTGCGCGGCGCCCTCGAGTCCGCAGGAAAGGCCTCGGCGTGAGCGCCCTGGGGTTCACGGCCACCGGCGCCGCCCGTGACGCCATCACGGCCCACGTCCCCGGACTTGTCGCCGACCACACGGCATCGCGCATAGCAGCCAAGGACGCCACCCTCTGGGGCCCGGACTCCGAGTCGGAGGCCGCGAAGCGCCTCGGCTGGGTCGACCTGGCCGAAACGTCGCGCCCCCTGGTCCCGTCGATCCTGGAGTTGCGGGATGAACTGCGTGCCGAGGGCATCGACCGCATCGTCCTGGCCGGGATGGGCGGGTCGTCCTTGGCCCCGGAGGTCATCACCGCCACCTCCGACGTCGAGCTCGTCGTCCTGGACAGCACCGATCCCGAAATGGTCGGCAACGCCCTGACCGATCGCCTCGCCACGACGGTCCTGGTCGTGTCCTCGAAGTCGGGGTCGACGGTCGAGACGGATTCCCAGCGCCGTGTCTTCTCCCAGGCGTTCGAGGACGCCGGGATTGATGCTGCCAGCCGCATCGTCGTCGTCACCGATCCCGGGTCGCCGATGGACGAGGCCTCGCGCAAGGCCGGGTACCGTGCGGTCTTCAACGCCGACCCCAACGTCGGCGGCCGCTACTCGGCGCTCACGGCGTTCGGCTTGGTCCCCTCCGGGCTGGCTGGCGTCGATATCGCCGCGCTGCTCGACGACGCCGAGGAAGCCGCTGAGTTCCTCTCCGACGACGACGAGGACAACCTCGCCCTCGCCCTGGGTGCTGTCCTCGGCGGCACCACCCCGCTGCGCAACAAGATCGTCTTCGTCGACGAGGGATCCGGGATCGTCGGCTTCGCCGACTGGGCCGAACAGCTCATCGCCGAATCCACGGGAAAGCACGGTACCGGCTTGCTGCCGGTGGTCGTGGAGCCCGGCGCGGAGGAGACCGTGGACCAGGCGGACGACGTCCTGCTGGTCCACCTGGTATCCGACGAGGAGGACCCGGTCATCGCCACCACCGGACACCACGTCTACGTCTCGGGCTCACTGGGCAGCCAGCTGCTGTGGTGGGAATATGCGACGGTCGTGGCGGGCAAGCTGCTGGGGATCAACCCGTTCGACCAGCCCGATGTCGAGGCGGCCAAGATCGCCGCCCGCGGCCTGCTGGACGCCACCCCGGAGCCGGAGGCGGCCCAACTGGTGGACGGGGACATCGAGCTGCGCGCCACCGAGGGCCTGCTGGAAGGTGCCTCCGGCGTCACCGACGCCGTGGCCAACCTGCTCGGCGCCCTCCCGGCCGACGGATATGTCAGCGTCCAGGCCTACCTGGACCGGATCGGGCACGCCGAGCTCGCCACACTGCGCGATGACCTCGCCGTCGCCTCGGACCGCCCCACGACGTTCGGCTGGGGTCCGCGGTTCCTGCACTCCACCGGGCAGTTCCACAAGGGCGGTCCGCGCATCGGCGTCTACCTGCAGATCACTGCGGACTCGGACACCGACATCTCGATCCCCGAGCGGCCGTTCACGTTCGGTGAGCTGATCTCCGCCCAGGCCACCGGCGACGCCCAGGTCCTCGCGGATCTGGGCCGGCCCGTCCTGCGCCTGCACCTCACCTCCCGTGATGAGGGCATCCGCCAGCTGCGTGCCGCGATCGGCGCGTTGCCCGGACTCCACCGCTGACAACAAGACGGCGGGCGGCCTCACCGGGCCGCCCGCCGTCCCTCCCCCACCTGCTTCGATCGAGAAAGTACCCCATGGCAGACACCGCCGCGCACAATCCCCTGCGCGACCGCAGGGACCGCCGCCTGAACCGTATCGCCGGGCCATCGGCCCTGGTGTTCTTCGGCGTGACCGGCGACCTGGCCCGCAAGAAGCTCATCCCCGCCGTCTACGACCTCGCCAACCGAGGCCTGCTGCCGCCAAGCTTTGCCGTGGTCGGCTTCGGCCGTCGCGAGTGGTCGGCCGACGAGTTCGTCGCCCAGGCCCGCGAGTGGGTGCAGGCCAACGCCCGCACACCGTTCAACGAAACCGTCTGGGCCCAGCTGTCCACCGGATTCCGGTTCGTCACCGGCGGGTTCTCCGACGAGGATGCCTACGAGCGACTCGGCAAAACCCTCGAGGAGCTCGAGGGCTCCCGGGGCACCCGCGGAAACCATGTCTTCTACCTCTCGATCCCCCCGAATTCCTTCGAGCAGGTCTGTGAGCAGCTCTCCCGCCATGGCCTGGCCCAGCCGGAGCAGATCCGCACCCACGAGGACGCCGGCGCCCAGCCAGGGTCCACACCGGTGCACGACGGCGACACCCCGGACTCCCTGCCTTGGCGCCGGGTGGTCATCGAGAAGCCCTTCGGCCACGATCTGACCTCCGCCCGGGAACTGAACGCCATCGTCGAATCGGTGTTCCCCCCCGACGCCGTCTTCAGGATCGACCACTACCTCGGCAAGGAGACGGTCCAGAACCTGTTGGCGCTGCGCTTTGCCAACCAGCTCTTCGAACCACTGTGGAACGCCAACTACGTGGACCACGTCCAGATCACCATGGCCGAGGACATCGGCATTGGCGGCCGGGCCGGCTACTACGACGGTGTCGGTGCCGCACGCGACGTGATCCAGAACCATCTGCTCCAGCTGCTCGCGCTGACGGCCATGGAGGAGCCCATCTCCTTCAACGCCGACCACCTGCGGGCGGAGAAGGAAAAGGTGCTCGCAGCTGTCAAGCTGCCCGAGGACCTGTCCCGGCATTCGGCCCGCGGCCAGTACACCGGAGGATGGCAGGGCGGCGAGGAGGTCACCGGGTTCCTCGACGAGGAAGGGTTCAACCCCGCCTCGCGCACCGAGACCTTTGCGGCCATCCGGGTCGACATCAACACCCGGCGCTGGTCGGGCGTGCCGTTCTACCTGCGTGCCGGCAAACGCCTGGGGCGACGGGTCACGGAGATCGCCGTGGTGTTCAAGCGGGCACCCAACCTGCTCTTCCGCGACAATTCCTCCGAGGAGTTCGGCCAGAACGCCGTGGTCATCCGCGTGCAGCCGGACGAAGGAGCGACCATCCGCTTTGGTTCCAAGGTCCCGGGCACACAGATGGAGGTCCGCGACGTCACGATGGACTTCGGCTACGGGCACTCCTTCACTGAGTCGAGCCCGGAAGCCTACGAGCGGCTGATCCTCGATGTCCTGTTGGGCGAGCCTCCACTGTTCCCCCGCCACCAGGAGGTGGAGCTGTCCTGGCAGATCCTCGACCCGTTCGAGGAGTACTGGGCCAGCCTGGATGAGCAGCCAGAACCCTATGCACCCGGAAGCTGGGGGCCGGCCTCGGCCGACGAGCTCCTGGCCCGAGACGGAAGGACGTGGCGTCGGCCATGATCGTCGACCTGCCGAATACAACCACCTCCAAGGTGGCGAAGAAGGTCATGAACCTGCGCGAGACCGGAGGGGTGGTGGCGCTCAGCCGGGTCCTGACCCTGGTGGTGGTCACCCAGTCCGGGTTCGAGGAGGAGGCCATCGCCGCGGCGAACCTTGCCAGCCGGGAGCACCCCTGCCGCATTGTCGTCGTGGTCGAGGGAAACCCCTCCTCCCCGACCGGGCTCGACGCCCAGATCCGTGTCGGGGGCGACGCCGGTGCCTCCGAGGTCATCGTGCTGCATGCCTCCGGTGAACTGGCCACGGCCAATGAATCGCTGGTCAACGCCCTGTTGCTGCCCGATGCACCGATCGTTGCCTGGTGGCCCCATGGGATGCCCCGCAGCGCGTCGGAAACGGCCATCGGGAGGATTGCGCATCGGCGCATCACCGACAGCAGCACCGCCGACGAACCACAAAAGGCACTGTTCGCGTTGGCCCGGAGCTATGCCGCAGGGGACACCGATCTGGCGTGGACGCGGTTGACGCTCTGGCGGGCGCAACTCGCAGCGGTGTTGGACCAGCTCGACCCCGGTCGTTTGACGGCAGCCACCGTCAAGGGTGCGGCGTCCAATCCCAGTGTCGTCCTGCTCGCCGCCTGGCTGACCCTGCGGCTGGACATCCCGGTGACCATCGCGGCTTCGGTGCGCGGAACGGGTGTACGCAGCGTGCGGTTCTCCCGGGCCGACGGCGACGTGGTGTTGACCCGTCCCCACGATGACGTTGCCGAGCTCTATCAGCCGGGCCAACCCGTGCAGCGGGTTTCCCTCCCCCGCCGCAACACGTCCTCGTGCCTGGCGGAGGAGCTGCGCCGGTTGGATCCGGATGAGGTCCTCGGTGAGGTCCTGCGCGAAGGGCTCGCCCAGACGAATCTGCGCAGCGTCACCGCCAGCGAACGCTGATCCCGCGCACGACGAAGCGAGGCGGCCCCCGCAGGGGGCCGCCTCGCTTTTCCATCGGTGTGGCAGGTGGTGCTGGAGGTCCTAGGACTCGGCGCTGAATCGCATGATGACGCCCAGGGCCACGATGACAGCGCCCCAAGTCAGACCCAGGACGATCGTGATGCGGTTGAGGTTGCGTTCCGCGACGCCGGAGGATCCCAGGCTGGTGGTCATGCCACCGCCGAACATGTCGGACATGCCGCCGCCGCGTCCCTTGTGCAGCAGGATGAGCAGGGTCAGCAGGAGGCTGACAAGTCCCAACAGCACCTGCAGGACAATCTTGAGTGCTTCCACTACTACCTTTCGGTCGACTACGGCCGGGGCCGGTTAGTCCGTCACCAGATGATGCTCGAACCTGACAATGTTAGCAAATTCCGCGGCGTCCAGGCTTGCACCCCCGACGAGAAGGCCATCGACGTCGGATCCGCGCAGGATCGACGCCGCATTGGCGGCCTTCACCGAGCCGCCATAAAGCAGCCGGATCCCGGCAGCGGTCTCGGCGTCATACAGCTTTTCCAGTTCGGCACGCAGTGCTGCCGCCATCTCCTGGGCGTCCTGCGGACCGGCGACTTCACCGGTGCCGATGGCCCAGACGGGTTCGTAGGCAACGACCAGGCTGGCAGCCTGTTCGCTTCCCAGCCCCGCCAGGGATCCGCGCAACTGCTCGAGCGTGTGCTCGACATGCTGGCCCGCCTGGCGGACCTCCAGACCCTCCCCGACGCAGAGCACCGGCACCAGGCCGTGGCGGTAGGCTGCAGCAACCTTGCGGGAGAGCAGCTCATCGGATTCGGCGTGGATGCTGCGGCGTTCGCTGTGGCCGACCAGGGCATAACGGGCGCCCAGCTTGGCCAGGAACGCGCCGGAGATATCGCCGGTGTAGGCTCCGGAGTCCGCGGGTGAGAGGTCCTGTCCGCCGTACACCACGGGCAGGTCATCGCCGGCGACCAGCGTCTGGACACCGCGCAGGTCGGTGAAGGGCGGGAACACTGCCACCTCGACCCGGTCGAAATCGTGCTTGGCATCCTCGAGCGTCCACGCCAGCTTCTGCAGCAGCGTGATGCCCTGGACGTGGTCCATGTTCATCTTCCAGTTGCCGGCGATGATCGGCTTGCGGACAAATTGCCCGTTCGTGGAGGTGGTCATCTGGGGCTACTTCCCTTCGAGCGCTGTGAGGCCGGGCAATTCCTTGCCCTCCAGGTATTCGAGGCTGGCTCCGCCTCCGGTGGAGATGTGTCCGAAGTCGTCCTCGTCGAAGCCGAGCGTGCGCACGGCGGCGGCGGAGTCGCCACCGCCCACGACGCTGAAGGCCTCCGAGTCCGCGAGGGCCTGGGCCACGGCGCGGGTTCCGCCGGCGAAGGCCTCGATCTCGAAGACGCCCATGGGGCCGTTCCAGAAGACCGTGTTGGCCGAGCGGATGTAGCTGGCGAAGGCTTCGCCGGAGGCGGGTCCGATGTCCAGGCCGAGACCGGTATCGCCGAAGCGCCCGGACTCGATCCCGTCGGCCGGGAGGACCTCGTACTCTGCATCCTCCCCAAACTTCGAGGCAACCACGACGTCGGTGGGGACGATGATGTCACAGCCGACTTCCTTGGCCCGCTGCAGGTAGCCGCGCACTGTGTCGAGCTGGTCGGCCTCGAGCAACGACTTGCCCACCTCATGGCCCATGGCCTTGAGGAAGGTGAAGGCCATGCCGCCGCCGATGAGCAGGTGGTCGGCGCGACCGAGCAGGTTGTCGATGACCGCCAGCTTGTCGGAGACCTTGGAGCCTCCGAGGACGACCACGTAGGGCCGCTTGGGTGCCTCGGTGAGCTGGTGGAGCACCTCGACCTCGGTGCGGACCAGGTCGCCCTGGTAGGCGGGCAGCACGTGGGCAATGTCGACCACGGAGGCATGCTTGCGATGCACCGCGCCGAAGGCATCATCGACGTAGGCTCCGTTGTCCCCGGTCAGGGCAGCGAGCTCGGCGGCAAATGCTGCGCGCTCGGCGTCGTCCTTGCTGGTTTCACGAGCGTCGAAACGCACGTTTTCCAGGATGAGGACCTGGCCATCGGACAGGTCCGAAGCCAGCTTCCTGGCACTCTCGCCCACCACGTCCTCCGCGACCGTGACATCGAAGTCGGCCAGCTCGGAGAGTCGGTCGGCTGCCGGCCGGATGGAGTACTTCGGTTCCGGGGCGCCCTTCGGGCGACCCAGGTGGGCCATCACGATGACCCGGGCACCGGCGTCGGACAATTTGGACAAAACGGGAAGGGACGCGCGGACGCGCCCATCGTCGGTGACGGTGGAACCGTCGAGCGGCACGTTCAGGTCGCTTCGGACCAGAACGTGCCGCCCGCGGACACCATCGGCGAGCAGATCGTCGAGAGTGTGGGAAGTCATGGCTTCAGGCTATCGGATCGCTGCCGCTACGCCAGCTTCGAGCCGACGTATTCCGTCAGGTCGACCAGCCGGCTGGAGTAGCCGTATTCGTTGTCGTACCAGGCAACGACCTTCACGGTGCTGCCGATGACCTTGGTCATTGGAGCGTCGAAGATCGCCGAGTGCGGGTCCGTGACGATGTCGCTGGAGACGATCGGATCCTCGTTGTAGCTCAGGTAGGGAGCCAGCGGGCCCTCCTCCGAGGCCTTGCGGAAGGCCTCGTTGACCTCGTCAACGGACGCCTCGCGAGCCAGGGTGACGGTGAGGTCCGTCGCGGAGCCGGTCGGGACCGGGACGCGCATGGCGTAGCCGTCGAGCTTGCCCTTGAGTTCGGGGAGCACCGATCCGATGGCTGCTGCAGCGCCAGTGGACGTGGGAACCATGTTCAGGGCGGCTGCACGGGCACGACGGGGGTCGCGGTGCGGGCCATCCTGCAGGTTCTGGTCGGCGGTGTAGGCGTGGATGGTGGTCATCAGGCCGTCGACGATGCCGAACTGGTCGTTGAGTACCTTGGCCACGGGGCCGAGGCAGTTGGTGGTGCACGAGGCGTTGGAGATGATGTGGTGGTTCTCCGGATCGTACTGGCCGTCGTTGACACCCATGACGATGGTGATGTCCTCGCCCTTGGCGGGGGCCGAGATGATGACCTTCTTGGCGCCGGCTTCGAGGTGCTTCTTGGCGCCCTCGGCCTTCGTGAAGATGCCGGTGGATTCGATGGCCACGTCGACGCCGAGCTCGCCCCAACCCAGTTGGGCGGGATCCTTTTCGGAGAGGACGCGGATCTTGCGTCCGCCGACCACGAGGGAGTCCCCGTCGACGGAGACGTCTTCGGCCAGACGGCCGAGGACTGAGTCATACTTCAGCAGCATGGCCAGGCTCTCGATGTCTGCCAGATCGTTGATGGCGACGATCTCGAGGTCTGCCTGGTTCATGAGCGCGGCGCGCAGGTAGTTGCGGCCGATGCGCCCGAAACCATTGATGCCAACACGGGTAGTCACGTGAATATTCTCCTTGCCGGGTGGTAGCCACCACCGTGCTCCGGATAAGGAGTTGATGACGCGGGGTGGCATTGCTGGTGATGAGACACCCCGTTGTGTCGATGGCCGGTGGGCCGGCCGGTCCCGCGGGCTCCCGATCCGGGGAAAACCGGATGCGGGGCCTGCGGGAACCGTTGTCCACATCCTACGCCACTCGGCGCCGGATGTGTGAGCAATATTACTTGCCCAGGGCCCGGGTCACTCGGACCCGGGCCGTTGCTGCTACTTGCCGGGAACGATCAGGGCCTTGGCCCCGGAACGTGCCGCGGTGAAACGAGCCGAAACGTCGGCCCAGTTCACGATGTTCCAGAAGGCCTTGACGTAGTCGGCCTTCACGTTCTGGTAGTCCAGGTAGAAGGCGTGCTCCCACATGTCCAGCATGAGCAGCGGGGTGGTTGCCACGGGGGCACCATTCTGCTGGTCGTACATCTGCTCGATGACGATGTTCCCACCGATGGGCTCGTAGGCCAGGATGGCCCAGCCCGAACCCTGGATGGTGGTGGCGGCCGCGGTGAAGTGGTCGCGGAACGCATCGAACGAGCCGAAGGCGTCGTCGATGGCAGCGGCCAGCTCGCCCTCGGGCTTGTCGCCACCCTCCGGTGAGAGGTTGTTCCAGAAAATGGAGTGGTTGACGTGGCCACCCAGGTTGAACTGCAGGTCCTTGGACAGCTTGGCGGCGCCGGCGGCATCGCCCTTGTCGCGTGCCTCAGCCATCTTTTCCAGCGCGGTGTTGGCGCCGGTCACGTAGGCATTGTGGTGCTTGCTGTGGTGCAGCTCCATGATGCGCGCGGAAATGTGCGGCTCCAGTGCGGCGTAGTCATACTGCAGTTCGGGAAGTTCGTACTTGACCATGTTCTCCTCCATTCGTCATGCACCTCCGTGGGTCCGGACGTGCTGGTGGGTAATGCATTCCGGCCCGAAGGCGCGGAAATCCAGCGGCTGAATCAGCCGTCGAGCATATCTGCTGTAACGCTGGCCTCGGTGCCGGGTATTCCCAACTCGATGGCCCGTCGATCGGCCATGGCCAGCAGGCGGCGGATGCGTCCGGCGATGGCGTCCTTGGTCATCGGCGGATCGGCGAGGTGGCCCAGTTCGTCCAGGCTGGCCTGCTTGTGGGCGACCCGCAGCTGTCCGGCGTACTGCAGGTGGTCCGGGACATCGTCGCCCAGGATCTCCAGGGCCCGCTCGACCCGGGCGCCGGCCGCGACGGCTGCCTGCGCGGAACGGCGCAGGTTGGCGTCGTCGAAGTTCGCCAAGCGGTTCGCCGTGGCCCTGACCTCCTTGCGCATCCGGCGTTCTTCCCAGACCAGCAGCGTGTCGTGGGCGCCCATGCGGGTCAGCAGGGCCGCGATGGAGTCCCCGTCGCGGATGACGACGCGGTCCACCCCGCGCACTTCGCGGGCCTTGGCCACGATGTCCAGCCGACGTGCGGCGCCCACCAGTGCCAGGGCGGCCTCGGGACCCGGGCAGGTGACCTCCAGGGCCGAGGAACGGCCCGGTTCTGTCAGCGATCCGTGGGCCAGGAAGGCGCCCCTCCAGACGGCTTCCGCGTCACCGGCTGAGCCGTTGACGATCACCGAGGGCAATCCGCGCACGGGACGCCCGCGGCCGTCGAGCAGACCGGTTTGGCGGGCCAGCGACTCGCCCTCACGGACCACCCTGACGACGTAGCGGCTGCCGCGGCGCAATCCCCCACCGGAGACAACGATGATCTCGGCGGAGTGGCCGTAGACCTCGGCGATGGCCTGGCGCAACCGACGCGCCGTCGCAGCCAGATCGACTTCCGCTTCGATGACGATGCGTCCCGAGATGATGTGCAGACCCCCGGCAAAGCGCAGGGTCGCCGACACTTCGGCTTTGCGGACAGAGGACTTCTTGACGTCAAGCCGGGACAGCTCGTCCTTGACCGAGGCTGTCAGTGCCATGGCTTCTCTTCCTCACTTCGCATTGGATCACGGGCGAACGCCTCGAAGACGTCCTGATACTCGGCCGCCAGCCGCAAGGGCTCGTGGACGGCGCGGTCATGCCCACTAGCCACCTTACCGAAAAAGCATTCGGCACCCAGCCGTCGGGCCGCCGCGACGAACGCTTCCCGGTCATCGATCGACGAGGGGTCGGCCAGAACCGCGTCAATGCGCAGGTCCGGGGCATAGCGGGCGATCACGTCCAGATGGCCCGCAGCGGTCAGCCCAGCGGTCTCCCCGGTATCCATGGCCAGGTTCATGGTCAGCAACCGGCGTGCCGGGGTGTTCTGCAGTGCCTCGCGCACCTCGGGGAGCAGCAGATGCGGCAGCACCGAGGTGTACCAGGAGCCCGGGCCGAGGATGATCCAGTCCGCCAGTTCGATGGCGTCGAGCGCCTCGGGGCAGGCGGAGGCATCGCCTGGGGTGAGCGTCACATTGTTGACCAGTGTGTCGTGGCCGGCGGCCGCCAGCGCGGCTTGGCCCTCGATCCGGCGCCGGACCAGGTTGCCATTCTCGGAGGTGGTGAGCACTTCGCCGGAGATGTTCAGCGGGACGGCGCTCATCGGCAGGACGGATCCCCGGGCCCCCAACAGGGCCCCGGCCCAGCGCAACCCCGCAACAGGATCCCCGAGCAGTTCCCAGAGGGTCACGATGAGCAGGTTGCCCAGCGCATGGTTGTCCAGCGAACTCTCGACGCCGGGGGCCGCCTTGAAGCGGTGCTGCATGACGTCGCGCCAGGTGCGCCCCCAATCGGATTCGTCACAGAGGGCGGCCAGGGCCATGCGCAAGTCGCCCGGCGGCAGGACGCCGAGCTCACGCCGAAGTTGCCCGGAGGAGCCGCCGTCGTCGGCGACGGTCACGATGGCGGTGATGTCGTTGGTCAGCCGGCGCAGCGCCGACAGGGACGCGGACAGCCCGTGCCCGCCGCCGAGTGCGGCGACCCGTGTGGTCGTTGCCGTGTCCCCCTGGGGTCGCGGGGGAAGCATGGGCATCTGGCCCGTCAGGAAGGTCACGCGCGCTACTCCCGACCCAGATCGCGGTGGTTGACCATGACCGTCACGCTGGGGATCTGGCGCAGGCGGCGGGCCATCTCCTCGGCGACCGCCACCGAGCGGTGCTTGCCGCCGGTGCAGCCGATCGCAATGGTGGCGTAGTGCTTGTTCTCCCGGCGGTAGCCCTCCAGGACGGGCTCCAGTGCCGCGAGGTAGTGGGTGATGAATTCGACGGTCCCCTCCGCCTCCATCACGTAGTCGCTGACGACCGCCTCCTTGCCGGTGTGCGGGCGCAACGCCGGCACCCAGTGCGGATTGGGGATGAAGCGGACGTCGGCCAGGAAATTGGCGTCGGTGGGCAGACCGTATTTGAAGCCGAAACTCATGACGTTCAGCCGCAGGACCACCGGGCCTGAATCGGAGAAGAGCTCGATGATCGACCGGCCTAGGGCGTGGACGTTCAACGGGGTGGTGTCGATGACGATCTCGGCGTTCTCCTTGAGATCGCGCAAGACCTCGCGTTCGGCGGCGATGCCGTCGGAGATCCGTCCGTCACCCTGCAACGGGTGCGGTCGCCGGCCCTGTTCGAAGCGCCGGATGAGCAGGTCGTCGCTGGCGTCAAGGAACAGCACCCGGTACTTGATCCCCGCGGCCCGCAGTTGGCCGAGGTTGGCCTGCAACTCGGCGAACAGCTGCCGGCTGCGCACGTCCATCACGACGGCCAGCTTGGGAATCGAGCCGGGATTGCGGGCGACCAGATCGGTCAGGGTGCCCAACAGCTGTGGCGGGAGGTTCTCCACGACGTACCAGCCCTGGTCCTCCAGGGCGTGGGCGGCGGTGGTCCTACCGGCTCCTGACATGCCGGTGACGACCAGCATTTCTGACTCTTCGGGCTTGACGGTGCTCAGCTCGATACTCATGATTTCAGTCTAGTCGGGATCGGGACCGGGGCGCTCCTCAGTCCAGCAGCTCGCCGGTGGCGGTGTTCACCGCAGGTTCCGCCCCGTCGTCGTTCCCCTCCCCACCCGCGGTGGCAGGGGCCGCGAGGGCCTCGACCAGGTGGGCGGCCAGCCGCGGGCCCACTCCGGCGACTTCCTGGAAGTCCTCGATGCCGGCGGCCCGCATGCGCTTGAGCGATCCGAAATGCTTCACGACGGCCTGGCGCTTGGCCGGACCGAGCCCGGGAACATCATCCAGCAACGAGGTGGTCATGGCGGCGCTGCGCTTCTGCCGATGGAAGGTGATGGCAAAGCGGTGGGCCTCGTCGCGGATGCGCTGGAGCAGGTACAGCCCGTGGGAGGCACGCGGCAGCACGACCGGGAACGGGTCCTCGGGCAGCCAGAGTTCCTCGAGCCGCTTGGCCAGCCCGGCGACATAGACATCGTCGATGCCCAGGTCGGTCAGCGCCTGCACGGCGGCGGCGACCTGGGGTGGCCCGCCGTCGACGACGACGAGCGAGGGCGGATAGGCGAACTTGCGCGGCGGGGCCTTTTCCCCGGTCTCATCGATGCTGATCTCGCCGCTGATGACCGGGGCCATGGCCGCCTGGTCGTCGAGGTAGTGGCGGAAACGGCGGGTGATCACGTCATACATCGAGGCCGTGTCATCCCGGGCTGCCTCACCGGTGATGGAGAACTTGCGGTAGTCGGACTTCTTGGGCAGCCCGTCCTCGACGACCACCATGGAGGCGACCACGTTGGTGCCCTGCACGTGGGAGATGTCGTAGCACTCGATGCGCATCAGCGGCACCGGCAGGCCCAGGGCCTCCTGCAGCTCCTGCAGGGCGGCGCTACGCGTGGTGATGTCGGCGGCACGGCGTGACTTGTGCAGGCGCAGCGACTGTTCGGCGTTGTCTTTCACGGTGCCCATGAGGGCGGCTTTTTCGCCGCGTTGGGGCACGCGCAGGTTCACCGCTGCCCCACGCAACCCGCGCAGCCAGATGCCCAGCTCCTCCGGGTTTTCGGGCTCCACGGGGACCAGGACCTCGCGCGGGATCCGGTCTCCGCCGGAGTTCTCCCCGTAGACCTGCTGCAGCAGGTGCTCGATGAATTCCGGACCGCTGGTTTCCTCGACTTTTTCCACGACCCAGCCGCGTTGGCCGCGGATGCGTCCGTTGCGCACGTGGAAGACCTGGACCGCTGCCTCGAGGTCGTCCTCGGCGACGGCGAAGATGTCCGCTTCGGTGTCCTCCGAGAGCACCACGGCGTTGCGTTCGAAGACGCGACGCAGGGCGGCGATGTCGTCGCGCAGCCGGGCGGCCTGCTCGTAGTCGAGTTCGGCGACGGCGGCCTTCATCTGGCCCTCGAGGTCGCGGATGAACCGGGTTCCCTCGCCTCCCATGAACTGGCAGAGTTCGTCGGCGAGCTTGCGGTGGTCCTCGGGAGTGATGCGTCCCACGCACGGGGCGGAGCACTTGTCGATATAGCCGAGCAGGCAGGGGCGTCCGGACTGCTGGGCGCGGCGGAAGATCCCGGAGCTGCACGTCCGCACGGGGAAGACGCGCAGCAGCGTGTCCAGGGTTTCGCGGATCGCCTTGGCCGGGTAGAACGGCCCGAAGTACTTCACGTCCTTGCGGCGGTCCCCCCGCATGACCTGGGCCCGGGGGTACTTCTCACCCAGCGTGACCGCCAGGTAGGGGTAGGACTTGTCGTCGCGGAACATGATGTTGAACCGCGGGGCGTATTCCTTGATCCACGTGTACTCGAGCTGCAGGGCCTCGAGTTCGCTGCCGACGACGGTCCATTCGACGCTGGCTGCGGTATGCACCATCGTGTGGGTCTTGGCGGCCAGCGTGGCCGGGTTGGCGAAGTAGGAGTTCAGCCGCGAGCGGAGGTTCTTGGCCTTGCCGACATAGATGACGCGGGCCTGTGGGTCGCGGAAACGGTAGACGCCGGGACTGGTGGGTATTTCACCGGTCCGCGGGCGATAGGTGGTGGGATCGGCCATGCCCCAACGCTACTCCGCGGACGGCGACTGGTTGTAGTTGCCGGACCGTTCCTGCCCGGTGATCTCCGCGATGGCGTCCACGATGGCGTCGGTGGCCTGGCGGCGCTGCGGCAACGGGTGCTTGCGCCCGACGTGGTCGAACTGCAGCGGCTCCCCCACGGTGAGCGTGAATTTGCGCGGGGTGATCCGGTTGCTGCCGGCCGGCTGCAGCTTCTCCGTGCCGACCAGCCCCACCGGAACCACGGGCGCACCGGTGGACAGCGCCAGCCAGCCCACGCCGGTCCGGCCACGGTACAGCCGCCCATCGCGGGACCGGGTGCCCTCCGGGTAGATCCCGACCCCCTGGCCGTCCTCCAGCAGGTCGACCAGTGCGTCGAGGGCGGCCACGCTGGCGGCCTGCTCCCCGCGCTCGACGGGGATGGAACCGACCGATTCGAAGAAGGCCTTCATCGCGCGGCCCTTGAGGCCGGGGGTGGTGAAGTATTCGGCCTTCGCGAAGAACGCGACGGGGCGCGGGCAGATGGCCTGGATGATGATGCTGTCCAGGAACGAGAGGTGGTTCGAGGCAATGATGAACGGCCCGTCGGTTGGGACGTTCTCCAACCCGGTGATGGTGGGACGGCACAGCGTGTGGATCGTTCCGCGGAAACCGGCGCGGACCCCTTCGAACAGGCCCATCTATGCGGTTCCAGCCCGCGGGGATTCGTTGGTTGCCGTCTCGCCGGCACCGAGCAGCCGGCCCAGTTCGTCCGCGGAGTGCACGACGGCGACAGCCCCTGCCGCTTCCAGCTCACCGGCGGCGGCGAAGCCCCAGGAGACGCCGACGGCGGCCAGACCGTTGGCGCGCGCTCCCTCGATGTCGTGGAGCCGGTCCCCCACCATGATGGTCGCTTCCGGGCCCTGTCCGGTGGCTTCCAGCGCGGCGGCGACGATGTGTGGTTTGCCGCTGGTCCGAGTGGGTGCCGAGACCTCGTCGGGTGCCGAACCGTGGATGGTGTCGAAGTATCCGTCGAGTCCCTTGGCTGCCAGCAGCTGACGTGCCAACGGCTCGGGTTTGGAGGTGGCGACGGCCAGGATGCGTCCGTCGGCACGCAGGGTGGCGAGGAGGTCCTCGATGCCCGGGTAGACGCGGCTGGCGGCCATGCCATGGGCGGCATACTGTTCGCGGTAGTCGGCGATGACCTGCGGCAGCAGTGCCTCGGTCATGCCGGGAATGGTCATCAGGCCGCTGGCCAGTGGGGGTCCCACGAGCGAGGCCAGGTGCTCCTCGCCGGGATGGGCAATGCCGTTGGCCAGCAGGGCGTGCAGGATGCCTCCGGTGATGCCGCCTGCCGGGTCGACCAGGGTGCCATCGAGGTCCAGGAGTACGGCGCGGGCAGGAATCATCACCGCAATATTGTTGCACGAACCACCGGGCCGGGACGGCAGCCATGCCCGCCACGGAATACTCCGTGGCGTCACGACCGCCGTCCCGATCAGCGCGACATGGTCAGTCCAGCACCTCGGCGAGGAAGCCGCCGGTGTGGCTGGCTTCGATCTTGGCGACCTGCTCCGGGGTTCCGGAGGCGATGACCTGTCCGCCGCCGGAGCCGCCCTCGGGGCCCAGGTCGATCAGCCAGTCGGCGCTCTTGATGACATCGAGGTTGTGTTCGATGGTGATGACCGTGTTGCCCTTGTCCACCAGTCCCTGCAGGACCAGCAACAGCTTGCGGATGTCCTCGAAGTGCAGGCCCGTGGTGGGCTCGTCGAGCACGTAGATGCTGCGCCCGTTGGAGCGCTTTTGCAGCTCGGAGGCCAACTTCACGCGCTGCGCCTCGCCACCGGAGAGCGTCGTGGCCGGTTGTCCGAGCCGGACGTAGCCCAGGCCGACGTCGACCAGCGTGTTCAGGTGCCGGGCGATCGGGGTGAACGCGGCGAAGAACTCGGCGGCCTCCTCGATCGGCATGTTCAGCACGTCGGAGATGCTCTTGCCCTTGTAGTGGACCTCGAGGGTTTCGCGGTTGTACCGCGCGCCGTGGCAGACCTCGCAGGGCACGTAGACGTCCGGCAGGAAGTTCATCTCGATCTTCAGCGTGCCGTCGCCGGAGCAGGCTTCGCACCGGCCGCCCTTGACGTTGAAGGAGAACCTGCCCTGCAGGTAGCCGCGGACCTTGGCCTCATTTGTTTCGGCAAAGAGCTTGCGCACATGGTCGAAGACGCCGGTGTAGGTGGCCGGGTTCGAGCGCGGGGTGCGTCCAATCGGGCTCTGGTCCACATGGACCACCTTGTCGAGCTGGTCCAGGCCCTCGACCCGGGTGTGGCGTCCCGCCACCTGCTTGGCTCCGTTGAGCTTGTTGGCCATCACCTTGTAGAGGATGTCGTTGACCAGGGTGGATTTGCCCGAGCCGCTGACACCGGTGACCGCGGTGAAGACGCCCAACGGGAACTTCACCGTCAGGTCCTCCAGGTTGTTCTCGCGGGCGCCGACCACGGTGACCTGGCGCTTGCGGTCCACCTTGCGCCGCTTGGCGGGCAGTTCGATCTTCTTCCGGCCCGAGAGGTAGTCGCCGGTCAGCGATTCGGTGTTGGCCAGCAGCCCCTCCAGGGAACCGGAGTGCACCACGGAACCGCCGTGCTCGCCGGCGCCGGGGCCGATGTCCACGATCCAGTCTGCCTGGTGGATGGTGTCCTCATCGTGCTCGACGACGATCAGGGTGTTGCCCAGGTCGCGCAACCGGTTGAGGGTCTCGATGAGCCGCCGGTTGTCGCGTTGGTGCAGCCCGATGGAGGGTTCGTCCAGAACGTACAGGACTCCGACGAGTCCGGAACCGATCTGGGTCGCCAGGCGGATCCGCTGGGCCTCCCCGCCGGACAGGGTTCCCGCGGCGCGCTCCAGGTTCAGGTACTCGAGGCCGACGTCGAGCAGGAAGCGAAGTCGCGCCTGGATCTCGATGAGGACCTGGTGGGCGATCTGCTTCTCACGGCCCGTCAGGACCAGTCCGTTGAGGAACTCGGAGCAGTCCCGCATGGGCAGGGCAGATACCTCGGCAATGGACTTGCCGTTGATGAGCACGGACAGCGATGCGGGGTTCAAACGGGCACCGTTGCACTCGGGGCACGGGATCTGCCGCATGTACTCTTCGTACCGGTCGCGCGCGTGGTCGGACTCGGTCTCCTCGTGCTTGCGGTGGATGTACTGGATGACGCCTTCGAAGCCGGTGCTGTACTTGCGTTCACGGCCGAAGCGGTTGCGGTATTGGACGACGACCTTGTGGTCCTTGCCGTTGAGGATCGCCTCGCGCTGCTTGTCCGTGAGCTTGCGCCACGGGGTCTCGAGATCGAACTTCAGGTCCTTGGCGAGCCCGGCCAGCAGCCGGTTCCAGTACTCGGTGGTGGCGGTGCCCAAGGACCAGGGGGCGATGGCCCCTTCGGACAGCGACTTGGAGGGGTCCGGGACGACGAGTTCCTCGTCGACCTCGAGCCGCGTGCCGATGCCGGTGCAGGCGGGGCAGGCGCCGAACGGGTTGTTGAACGAGAACGAGCGTGGTTCGATCTCGTCGATGGCCAACGGATGCTCATTCGGGCAGGCCAGGTGCTCGGAGAAGGCACGGACCCGCGCCTCGTCATCCGCCGGCAAATCCACGAAGTCGGCCAGCACGCGGCCGTCGGCCAGCCCGAGGGCGGTTTCGATGGAGTCCGTGAGGCGTTGGCGGATGCCGTCCTTGGCGACCAGGCGGTCGATGACGACCTCGATGGTGTGCTTGTACTGCTTGCCGAGCTTGGGCGGATCGCTGAGCTGGATGGTTTCCCCATCGACCCGGGCACGGGCGTAGCCCTTGACGGCCAGTTCCTTGAACAGGTCGACGAATTCGCCCTTACGTCCGCGGACGACCGGGGCGAGGACCTGGAAGCGGGTGCCGTCCTCGAGCTCCAGCAGCTGGTCGACAATCGCCTGGGGCGTCTGGCGGGTCACTGCCTCGCCGCAGACCGGGCAATAGGGGCGGCCGACGCGGGCCCACAGCAAACGCATGTAGTCGTAGATCTCGGTGATCGTACCGACAGTGGAGCGCGGGTTCTTCGACGTCGACTTCTGGTCGATCGACACCGCTGGCGAGAGGCCCTCGATGAAATCGACATCCGGCTTGTCGACCTGGCCCAGGAACTGCCGGGCATAGGCGGAGAGCGATTCGACGTACCGGCGCTGGCCCTCGGCGAAGATGGTGTCGAACGCCAACGAGGACTTCCCCGACCCGGACAGGCCGGTGAAGACGATCATCGCATCGCGGGGCAGGTCGAGGTCCACGTTGCGCAGGTTGTGCTCGCGGGCCCCCTTCACCACAAGGCGGGACTGGTCGTGGGCGCGCACGGCCGACGGGTCGGTATCTGCTTCTGGAGCGCTGGGGGTAATAGCCACGTGTTGATGGTAGTCGAAATCCCATTCGAACACACGTTCTAACGACGTGTCGCGGCCCGTCGTTCCGGGCCCGTGGCTACCCGGTGTTCACTGCCCGCGGAAGGCTGCCCTGACGAATTCCAGGGTCCGTCCCTCGTCAACACCCCATTGGACCGCCTGCTGCACCAGGTCGTTCGCAGCGGCGGCCAGCCTCCTGTCCGCCTCGGAGCCGGTGGCCAACACCACCGTCCCATGGCGACCCCGCGTCTCGACGGCCCCCGCCTGTTCCAGTTCGCGGTAGGACCTCGCCACCGTGTTCACTGCCACGCCGAGCCGTCCGGCGAGCGCCCGGACGGAGGTCAGCCGGGCTCCGGGGACCAGACGCCCCGCGGCGATCGCATCAAGGACCTGCTGGCGGATCTGCTCGTACGGGTGGGCCGCGGTGTCCTGACGAATGGAGACAAAGGACAATACGTCGTCATCGTTCACGGGAGCTCCTGGAAGTGATCGGGCCGGTGCGGTCGCGGGTGTGGTGACTTCACGGTACCCGGGCCACGCCTGCCGGCGTCCGAGGGGCGCGTCTAGGCTATGCACATGAATACACAGGATTCCTTGCTGCACGACCTCGCCGATGTCACGATCCGCAGCGTCTCGGTGTCGACCATGGCCAACAACGCGTATCTGATCACCCACAAGCAGACCGGGGCGCAGGTCCTCATCGACGCGGCAGATGACGCCCCGGCGTTGCGCCGCCTGCTCGCCGAGGCTGCGGACGATGCCCCCGTCAAGCCGAAGCTGGCGTTGATCGCCACCACCCACCAGCACTGGGACCACATCCGGGCGCTGAGGGAACTTGCCGAGGAGACCGGGGTGCGCACTGCGGCCGGCACTGCCGACGCCGCAGGGATCCGCGATCAGGTGGCCGTCGAGATCGACGTGACGCTGGACCACGGAGACGTCGGGAACTTCGAGGGATTCGACCTCACCGCAGTCCACCTGCGCGGTCATACCCCGGGTTCGATCGCCTACGTCTACCGGGACCCGGCGGGCCCCACCCACATCTTCAGTGGTGACAGCCTCTTCCCCGGGGGCGTCGGCAACACGGAGAAGGACCCGGAACGCTTCACTTCCCTGTACGACGACGTCGTGAACCGGCTCTTCGAGCCCTACCCGGATGACACGCTGGTCCACCCCGGCCATGGGGACGGCACCACCCTGGGCGCCGAGCGCCCGCACCTGGCGGAATGGCGGGAGCGCGGCTGGTGACCCCGGCGGTCGCCGGAGCCCCGCCTACTCCATGTGTTCTTCGCGTATTTCGCCGAAGGGCACCTTCTCGGAGGTCATGGCCTGGACCTCGGTCCCCATGAAGCGCACCACCACCCCGGTATCCCCCTCGGCAGCGGATTCGAGCAGGACAGGTCGCAACGTGCCGATCTGCCGCTCCGGTGCGGCGTCGAGATACTTCTGGTAGGTGGCGGGAAGGATGTGTTCCACGGCGTGCTCCTGGTGCTCCTGGTCGGTCCCTATCTCCCGCTTTACCACCGACCCCGGGCGAAGAGAAGAGCAGCAGGCCACCCTGCGGGGTCAGCGGGCGGCGGTCTTCTGCCCGACCATGAAGATCCGCCGGAACGGGAAGACCGTCAGCTGGTCCCCCTCGGGCCCGGTGAACGGCGGGTAGGCCTCCCGGACGAGGTCGGCGTACTCGGCCTCGAACTCCTGCGCATCCTGCTCCCCCAACACCGACAGGATCGGGCGCAGGGCGGTGCCACGCACCCACTCCAACACCGGGTCCTCACCGCGCAGGATCTGGGAGTACGTCGTCTCCCACACGTCGGCTTCGAACCCGTAGTCCAGCAGCAGTCGAAGGTACGTCTCCGGTTCGGCGGTGGCGTCCTTGCGCAGGGTCAGTCCCTTGAGGCGGGATTCCCAGTGCGGGCGAGCCGCAAGGTCCCGCATGAGCGCATGTGAGGGGGCCCCGAAGTTACCGGGCACCTGGGCCGCGAACCAAGCTCCAGGTTCCAGTTCGTCGAGCCACCCGGCCATCAGCTCCCGGTGTCCGGGGATCCACTGCAACATCGCATTGCTGACCAGCACATCGGTTCCCGGCTCGGGCGTCCACGTCGTCGCGTCGGATTCGGCAAAGGCCAGATTCGGGCGCTGGTGGTCGGTGGCGGCCTTCCCGATCATCTCGGCCGAGGCGTCGAGCCCCGAGACGTGTGCATCAGGCCAGCGGTCGGCGAGCGCGGCGGTCAGTGGGCCCGGTCCGCAGCCCAGGTCGACCACCTTCCGTGGAGCATCCGCGTTGATCCGCTGCGTCAGTTCGAAGAAGGGCCGGTCACGGTGGGAGGCGAACTGCACGTATTTGGCGGGGTTCCATTTCATGGGGACAGACTATCCAGTCCGGGCGGTCCGCGTTCGCGCCGCTTGAATATCTCCCCGTTTCGGCCGTCGACCCGGCTGAAACTCGGGGGTGGCTCCATGCGGACACCGCCATGCCGCCGGTGTCGCAAGCACGTCACCCGCCCCGAAGCTGAATAGGATTCGGTTCATGGATTACGTTCGTTTTCAGAGTGCTGTTCCCAACCGCCGCGGAACATTCCCTGGAGTATTTGCCCTGGCGAATGGGCTGGCAGCCAAGGGGATGCTCTCCGACGCCGACTTGGCGTGGCACCGAGAAGCCAACCGCACGGCGAATGCCCTCTATCCGGACCCCACGATCAAGTCTCCCGATTGCTACGCCGTCGGCGACGCCTCCGCTTGGTTCAAATCGTCGGCCACACATCTACTGGACATGTGCCGGGAGTATCTGGCCCTGCTGGACAACTACAAGATTCCTTGGGTCGAGCTTCGCTCGAATCGTCCTGGAGTCATCAGGCACGACGACGACGTGCAAGTAATTGTTCAGCCCTTTGAATACCCGAAGCATTGGGACGGGCTCTGGAAGCAGCGAACCAGGCCGCTTCGTCAAGCGCCGTAACTGAAGCTCACAAGCCGGCCCGTGCAGGGCAACCGCTCTGCACCGATTCCCCACGGAACACTTGCCGTGTTCGCCTCCCCGGTACGGTGGCATCCACCTATGTGGATTCACCAGATGTGATGGTTCGACAAGTGGCTCGTCGATACCCAGTGGCCAGGCAATTGGCCATCGACGCCCCCCACGGAGGGTCAAGAACCCAATTTTGCCGGTTCGCCTGTCCCGGAGGCCGAGCTCGGCCAACTGCGGCAACAGCTGAGCCATCGTGGGATGCGGAAGCCAATAACTACTTCACGCTAGTCTTCCGCTCGAGACGCAGAGAGGAAAACTGGCATGCCGGAAGCCAGCACCTTCAGCGGCCAAGCACCGAGTCCGCGATGTGCCGGGCAGCTTGGTGCGGTGTGATGTCTGTGGTGTCGATGACTTCGGCGTCGTTGTGGAGCCAGGTACGGGCGGCCTCAGCGTATGGCTCCAGATATGCGAAGCGGAACGCTGAGGGGCCCATATCTTGATCATTCTGTATTCGATCGCGCAGCGTCGCTTGGTCGGCATGAAGCACGAAATGCCGGATCGGAATGCCGTGCCCGGTCAGACCGTCGCTGATCTCTCGCCAATAAGGCTCGACCAGGACAGTCATCGGCATCACGAGGGTGCCTCCGGTGAACTCAAGCACGCGCCGCGCGGTTTCGACAACGAGCGGCCGCCATGGCTCCCAGTGTTGGAAGTTGCCCGTTTCAGGTAGCCCGGGCCTAACGTCCATGAGCACCTCGCCGACCTTTTCAGCGTCGAGAATGCGAGAGTCAGGCAGCATTCGCTGAACGAGCGCACTCGTTGTTGTCTTTCCCGATCCGTGGGTGCCGTTGAGCCAAACGATCATGGACCGAACTCTAGTGTGGCAAAGTGTCCTCGTTGCTAAGCCCAGAAGCGTGCCCGTAAGGGGAACGGCATACGGGACACCAGCCAACTCGTCCATCGTCATATATCCATGTTCAAGCGGCGCTGCACTGGCATCGAACCGGGCAGCACGGACCAGCCTTTTCATCACCCCCAGGACGAGCGTGGGGTCGCAGGTATTTTCCGTGGGACCCGGGGGATATTGCCTGCCTGGAGAGAACGAGTCGGTCCTGTCCGATGGATGATTGACTAAGCACATGACTTCGCACTTCTACCGCCCAGCAGAAGGCCACCGGCTTCCGCACGATCCGTTCAACGCCATTGTCGGGCCGCGTCCCATAGGCTGGATCGGCACGCTTTCCCCGGCTGGAGTTCGCAACCTCGCGCCATACAGCTTCTTCAATGCGTTCTCCTACACGCCGCCGCTCATCGGCTTCTCAAGTACCGAGAGCAAGCACACCGCGCGCAATGCCGAGCTGACGGGAGAATTCACCTGGAACCTTGTCACGCGCGCCCTGGCAGAACAGATGAACGCAACATCGACGACGTCCGAAGTAGATGAATTCGTCGCATCCGGTTTGGAAGCCGCCGATTCCGTAGATATCAGTGCCCCGCGGGTCGCAGCCTCGCCCGTGAGCTTCGAATGCCGGGTCAGTGACGTCATTCCCTTGCGCGGGTCAGACGGGCAAACGTCTACCGGCGTACTCACGATCGGGGAAGTCATCGCGGTGCACATCGATGAATCCCTGATTCCCAACGGCATATACCAGACGGCCTTCGCCCAGCCGGTTCTGCGCGCAGGCGGACCAAGTGCCTACTTCGAGGTCCTTGCCGAGGGCCGCTTCGATCTGGTGCGGCCTAGCTAGTACTTCAGGACCGTCGACCGTCCCGGGCCCCTACTGTGGCACTCGTGGGGCGGCAAGGCCCCCGTCACTCAAGGGCAGGTGCCGTCTCCGCAAGCGGAACAGTCTACGGGCCCACTTGTCGCGACGTGGCTTCGTGTGAATGGTGTTTGACGTCATCGCGCGCCCGGCGCGCATCCTTCAACGCTGTTGGCCCAGTCCCGCGAAACGAGCATGACGCGGCGGTCAGGGCTGCATGATGACGACCTTGCCCACGCCGTTTTCGGCCAGGCTGTGGGCTTCGATGATGTCCCGCAGAGAGAGCTCATGGTTGACGCGGGGCGTGTAGAGCCCTTCCCGTCCGAGCGCAGCGGCATACCGCAGGAGGGCCGAGTCGTTGCGGGCGTCGACCTTTCTGATGCCGAGTTGCGCAGCGCCCTGGTCGTCTATGACGGTGACTACCCGGGAGGTGTCCCCCACGATGCTCAACAGGTCAGGTAACGAGTCGGACGGGGCCGCATGCAGGGCGGCGTCCACCCCGCCGGGCGCGAGGACAGCCACACGCTCGGCCAGCCCCGGACCGTATGTTGTTGGGAGAATACCGAGCGACTCCAGGTACGGATGGTTGCTCTCGCGCCCTGTGCCGATGACGGTGGCACCGGCCGCGAGGGCGAACGCTGCGGCTGCACTGCCTACGGCACCGGAAGCACCCTCGATGAGGAATGTCCTGCCGCTCAGGTCACCCAACGCTTCAATAACACCTGCGGCGGTGACGGACGCGAGCCCCGCCGCGGCAGCCTGCGCAGTCGACCATCCCTCGGGGACTGGGCTCCATGCAGTCAGGATCGCAAACTCGGCAGTAGTGTCACTGACCCCGCCCAGTCCGAACACGACGTCGCCCACCTGGGTATCTGTCACACCCGGGCCGAGCTCGTCGACGACACCGACAGCGTCCCGACCCGGGATGGCGGGCAGGGTCAGCGGCAGGAACTGGTCCAGATGACCGGCGCGCACGATGACATCGATGGGATTCACGCTCGTGGCGTGCACCTTGATCCGAATCGAACCTTCACTGGCATGTGGTTCCGGCGCGTCCTCAATGACGAGAACGTCGGGAGGGCCGTATGCGTGGAAGCGGGCAGCGCGCATGTCATTTCTGCTTTCTGGTGAGGAACATGCAGCAAATGCTTGCTGCGGAAAATGACGCTACTCCGAATTCCTTTCCGCAGCAAGTAACGTTATGATGTGACCATGCCAGTTTCAGATCGCCTTTCGCCGCAACAGGACCGGACGTGGTCCTTGCTGGTGGGCGTCATGATGTGGCTTCCCGCGGAGTTGGATACCTACCTGGCAGGATCCGCCGATCTCAGCCACGCCGAGTACGGGGTACTGCGTTGTCTGTCGCTGAGCGAGGACCGCGAAATTCACATGAGCCGCCTGGCTGCCACTGCCAGTGTGACGCCATCGCACCTGTCACGGATTGTCGGGCGGCTGGAGAAGCGAAATCTTCTCGCGCGAAGCGCGGACCCAGCAGATGCGCGCAAAACTCTCGCGAGGCTGACGCCGGAGGGGGCGAGCCTTCTGGACCAAGTTGAGCCTGGTTACGTCGCGGAAGTCCGTGCCCGAGTGTTCGAGCTTCTCGACCATCAGCAACTGAACCAGCTGGAGGACCTCACGGAGGCCATCCTCACACCGCTTCGAAGTGAGTGCATAGGTCTCTTGCCACCTCGAGCTCGCTAAGCCGTTCGGAGCACAGCGAAATGGCGCCCGGTAAACGGTCGTCCACCGGGACCGGCAGGACATCATTAGGACTAGACATTCATGACGACGTCATGGCGAGCCACCAGTTCCGATGAGTCCCGCATGTAATGCCCGGTGAAGGTTCGGCCAAACGGGACAACCACAACCGGCACCACTGCCCTGCTGGTACCGCCAGCACCGCACCTGGCCCGGCACCGCCGTCGTGCCTTGTGGGAGATAGGCTGGTTGCATCATGAAACTGACTGAGCTCCTGCCCGATGCGCCACCACGCGGGGCGACCGCCGAATCCACCTACGCCTCCTTCCTGACCTGGACCGAGGACCGCGGGATCTCGCTGTATCCGGCGCAGGACGAGGCGGTGATGGAGATCGTCGAGGGGAACAACGTCATCCTGGCCACCCCGACGGGTTCGGGCAAGTCCCTGGTGGCTGTTGCCGCACATTTCCATGCGCTGGCCCGTGGCGAACGCAGCTACTACACGGCACCGATCAAGGCGTTGGTTTCCGAGAAGTTCTTCGCCCTGTGCGATATCTTCGGCGCGGAGAACGTCGGCATGGTCACGGGTGACTCGTCCGTGAACCAGGACGCCCCGATCATCTGCTGCACGGCTGAGATCCTGGCCAACGTCGCCCTGCGTGAGGGCAAGGAAGCCGACCTGGGCCCCGTCGTCATGGACGAGTTCCACTTCTACTCCGACCCGCAGCGCGGATGGGCCTGGCAGGTGCCCCTGTTGGAACTGCCGCAGGCCCAGTTCCTGCTGATGTCGGCCACCCTGGGTGACGTCACCCGCTTCGAGGACGAGCTCACCCTGCGCACCGGCCGGCAAACCACCACGGTGGCCAATGCCGAGCGCCCGATCCCGCTGCACAACTACTATTCGGAAGAGCCGGTCCAGGAGGCGATGGAGGAGCTGCTGGCCACCCACCAGTCGCCCGTGTACGTGGTGCACTTCAGCCAGCTCGAGGCCATCGACCGCGCCCAGTCCCTGATGAGCATCAACGTCTGCACCCGCGAGGAGAAGGACCGGATCTCCGAGCTCATTGCCGGATTCCGCTTCGCCACCGGCTTCGGCAAGACACTGAACCGCCTGGTCCGCCACGGGATCGGCGTCCACCATGCCGGCATGCTGCCCAAATACCGCCGCCTGGTGGAGCAGCTGGCCCAGGCCGGGTTGCTCAAGGTCATCTGCGGGACCGACACCCTGGGCGTGGGCATCAACGTCCCGATCCGCACGGTCATGCTCACCGCCCTGTCCAAGTACGACGGCATCCGCACCCGCCCGCTAAACGCCCGCGAATTCCACCAGATCGCCGGCCGGGCCGGACGCGCCGGCTACGACACCGCGGGAACCGTGGTGGTCCAGGCCCCGGAGTTCGCGATCGAGAACAAGAAGGCGATGACCAAGGCAGTCGCCAAGTTCGGTGACGACCAGAAAAAGCTGCGCCAGGTCGTGAAGAAGAAACCACCGCAGGGCTTCGTCTCCTGGTCGGAGAAGACCTTCGACAAGATGGTCGCCTCCATCCCCGAGCCCTTGACGTCGTCGTTCACCGTCACCCACTCCATGCTGCTCAACCTCCTGGAGCGGCCCGGCAACTCCTTCGCCGCCGCCCGACGCCTGCTCACGGAAAACCACGAGCCGCCGGCACGGCAGCGCATCCTGCTCCGCCGGGCACTGGGCATCCTGCGCGAACTGCTGGCCACCGGCGTCGTGGAGCGCCTGTCCGAACCCGACGAGCACGGCAACCTACTGCGCCTGACCGTGGACCTGCAGCAGAACTTCGCCCTGAACCAGCCACTCTCCCCCTTCGCCATGGCCAGCCTGGAACTCCTGGACCGCGAGTCCCCCACCTACGCCCTGGACGTGGTCTCCATCATCGAGGCCACCTTGGAAAAGCCCCGCCAGGTGCTCAACGCCCAGGAGAAGAAGGCCCGCGGCGAGGCAGTCGCGGCGATGAAGGCCGAGGGCATGGAATACGAGGCGCGGATGAACGCGCTGGATGAGGTCACCTACGCCCAGCCGCTGGCCGAGTTGCTGGGACAGGCGTTCGAGACGTACCGCCAGGGTGCCCCGTGGCTGGGCGACTTCGAGCTCTCCCCCAAATCGGTGGTGCGCGACATGTATGAGCGGGCCATGTCCTTCGGTGAGTACATCCAGTTCTACTCGCTGGCACGCTCCGAGGGCATCCTGCTGCGCTACCTCACGGACGCGTTCAAGGCCCTGCGCCAGACGGTCCCCCGCGATGCGTTGCGCGAGGACCTGGAGGACCTCATCGAATGGCTCGGCGAACTCGTCCGCCAGACGGACTCCTCGCTGCTCGACGAGTGGGAGAAACTCTCCCAGGGCGAGGCGCCCGGGGACCTGGCTGCCGAGATCACCCCGCCGGCCCCGGAGCGGTTGACCTCCAATGAACGGGCCTTCCGGGTGATGGTCCGCAACGAGATGTTCCGCCGTGTCCAGCTCTTCGCCGATGAGCAGGACGGGACGCTCGGGGACCTCGATGGGCACAACGGGTTCAACGCCGATACCTGGGCCGATGCCATGGACGCCTACTTCGACGAGCACGACGACATCGACGACGGCCCCGCGGCGCGCGGCCCCCAGCTGCTGATCATCACCCCGACGCGGACCGAGTGGAAGGTCCGGCAGATCTTCAAGGACCCCGCCGGGAACAACGACTGGGGCATCGACGCGGTCGTCAACCTGGCGGACTCGGACGAGGCCGGCTCGGCAGTGGTCACCGTGACGGGTGTGGGCCGGCTGGGCTAGGCCGTCTGCCGGAGTCCCCGCGCTAGCTTTCGGTATCGTCGGTGAACCCGGCGATCCGTGATTCCGCTCCGGGTGACGGTGCCCAGCCGAAGGACGATCCGTAGGTCAGCGCCTCTCCGGTACCGCCGAAATCGTGGACCCCGTCGTCCTCCGAGTTCGGTACGCTACCGGCGCCCAGCAGGCTCCGCGTGAGTGCGGATTCGGCAGCCATCAGTTCCTCCACGGAGGCCGTCAGGTCATCGTCGCTGGCGTCTCGGTCCTGGAGTGCCGCTCGCAAAACGGAGCGCCTGACGAGTTCCTTGGCGAACGAAGCAGTGGTCCCATCGGTCTGTTCGGCCGCCCGATTGACGCAATCCTCTGAGAACCCGAGGGGCCCGCGTAGAGCCCGAGCAAGGCCCGGCGCTCGGCTTCACCGGGCTTCGGGATTTCGACGGCCAGGTCGACGCGCCCCGGTCTTTGAGCCAGGGCGCGTTCCAAGGTCTCCACCCGATTGGTGGTGAGCACGAAGGCAACGTCAGCATCGGCGTCGAGTCCATCCATGGCTTCCAGCAACTCGAACAAGAGTGGCTGGGAACCCATGCCAAAGCCCCGATCTTCCGCCACCAGATCGCAGTCCTCCAGGACGACGATGGCCGGCTGCAGTGCCCTGGCCATCCGCGCGGCCTCGGCAACCAGGGAGAGCGACCCGGCAGACAGCAGGATCGCCGTGGTCCCCTCCGAACGCGAGAGCAGGTACCGCACCATGTGGGTCTTGCCAGTCCCTGGTGGCCCGTACAGCAGCACCCCGCGCTTCAGGTGCTGTCCGGCCCGCAGCAACGCTGCCCTCTGCCGGCCGAGCTCGATCACCTGGCGTTCCACCGAAGACAGCACTCCGGGCGCAAGGATGATGTCTCCGGCCGTCATCTGCGGCCGCCGATGAAACGTCACGCCGCCAGTTGTGGGCTCGAACTCGTTGGCGGAGAAGGAAACGACGTGTCCGCGGTAGATGCTTTGGGCCCGCATTTCCCCACGGAACCAGGCGGTGAAAGCGTCAACCTGCTCTGCATGCTCACCCAGGATCTCCAGGTTGGCCGCGGCTCTGCCAAATTGGGGATTGGGGCCTCGCAGCAGCACTGCCAAGCGCCCGTGGGATCCGTCCACCAGGAACAGTCCGTAGTCGACAATACGGTGATTCTGATCGGGTCCGACGTCGACGGTTCGGTAGTCCGGCTCGGCGATCGGTGCCCTGTGGTGACGCCGGTTTTGCAGAAGGTCACCCAAGGACATGTGGTGTCGTTCCTCAGATCCGACACCCACCAACCGCTCGATTCCGTCCATGCCGGAGAGCAGGATGGAGGCGTCGGCCAGCCGATGCCCACCGAACTCCTCGGTGACCGCGGGAATTCCTGCGGAGCCGCATCCGAAATGCGCTTCCACGGCGTCCCACACCTATTCGCCCTGGTGAGCGCCGATCTGCAACGACGCTGCCGTGTCAGCCAGCGTGTTGAAATTCCTCAGGAACCGCTTGAGTTCATCGTCCATGCTTGTGGATCCTAACAGCGGCTACGCCGACGTCGGAAGGAGCCAGGGCAGCAGTGCCAGCAGCGGCTGCGCCCGGGTCCTGGCGATCTCTATGGCCGGGACCGTGATCCCCAGGAAGGCGTAGACGGAGACCGGCACGCACAGCAGCCATTCACGCCATGATCCGGCTTTGCCCAACACGGGGACGGCCAGCCGGCCGCTCCTGCGCCAGACGTGTTTCAGGACGGGGAGCCGCCGCACGATCCGGGGTGCCCGGATCTTCAGCGGCCAGATCAGGTTGCAGCCGCCGACGGTGAGCAGGTCCCCGACGATATGTGTCGCCGTGCCCAGCAGCATGGCCAGCACGAACCAGTACTGCTGCTCGGGCGCGAAGAGCGCCACAAAGGCACCGGCCGGGATCGACACCAGCCACGGCAGGCGCCGCATCGAGTCGGGAATGAACTTCAGGGCCTTCAGCGCAAAGGCGATGAGCAGGACAGCTGACAGGCCGGCCCCGGGGAAGACCGTGCCGTAGCGCGGAAGCTCGACCTGCCACAACCCCAACAGGTAGGCGGCCAGGGTGAAAACGGCGATGCCGAACAGCGAATGGGTCCCGTTGCGGTGCCCGCCGGCGACCTCGCCGATCCCGGCGCACACCACGTTGGAAACCGGGGGCAGTGACTGGGCAATCGTCGCGTGCCGGTGATCGGCGTCGGGCAGCAAGGCGGCTCCCGCACAGGCCATCGCTCCGGCGAGGACACCCGCCGGGGTGATATCGAGCAGGCCAAAACCCAAGGGAACCTCGGCGGGCAGGAACGTCAGGCGCTCCGCCACCGGCCCCAACGCGATCACCGGCTGCGTGGTGGCGGCAATCCAGACGGCTGCGCCGCTGGCTGCATGGTGTCCTCCCATCATGGGCGGTGGCTCGCTTTCACTGGAAGGTGTGTCTGGGGCTGCAGTGTCGACCGACTCCCCCGGGCCAACGCGCGTAACCACCCTAGGCATCGCCACCGACACCTGGGAGCCGCCGCGCGCCGTCGTGCCCGGTAGTGTTGATCACATGACCGCCCTGATGCACCGCGTGGCAGCTACCCACGAATTCCGCGGCCTGCGAGCCACCGAACACTACTTCACCGTCCCCTTGGACCATGGCCGGCCGGGCGGGGAATCCATCACCATCTTCGCCCGGGAGATCAGCTCGCTCGAGCACGAGGCTCCCGACGCACTGCCGTGGCTGCTCTATCTGCAGGGCGGTCCCGGTGGACAGGGCCCCCGCGTATCCAGCCTGACCGGGTGGATGGCCGAAGCGGCCAAGACGTTCCGCATCCTGCTGCTGGACCAGCGCGGCACCGGCCTGAGCACCCCGGCCAACCGGCAGTCCCTGCCGTTGCGTGGCGACGCAGCGGCCCAGGCTTCCTACCTCACCCACTTCCGGGCCGACTCGATCGTGGCCGACGCCGAAGCCATCCGCACCGAACTGGGTATCACCTCCTGGAGCACCTACGGCCAAAGCTACGGTGGATTCTGCACGCTCACCTACCTGTCCCTGGCCCCGGCGGCGCTGGACCGCTGCCTGGTCACCGGAGGACTCGGCCCCCTGCAGGGGCGACCGGAAGACGTCTACCGTGCCACCTACGCACGCATGGCCGCGCGCAACGCCGAGTACTTTGCGCGCTACCCGGAGGACCGGATCGTGCTGAACCGGATCATGCGCCACGTCGAACAGGAACACGAGCACCTTCCCGACGGCCGCCGGATCACCGGGGGCCTGGTCCAGATGCTCGGCCAGTTCCTGGGCGGCAACACCCGTATGGACCAGCTGCACTTCGTCCTCGAGGGCGCCTTCATCCCCACTCCTGCGGGCCCACGGCTCTCCGACGCCTTCGCCGAGGTCCTCTTCCACCAGGCGAGCCGGGCCTCGAACCCGCTCTACGCGCTCATGCACGAATCCATCTACGCCCAGGGCGAGGCAACCAACTGGGCCGCCGAACGCATCGCCGTCGAGTTCCCGGCCTTCGACCCCGGCTCAGTCGAGCCGCTGCTCACCGGCGAAATGGTCTACAGCTGGTACTTCCGCGAAGACCCCGCGCTGCGGCCGCTGGAGGACGTCGCCCGTGTCCTGGCCGAGCATGAGAAATGGCCAACACTGTACGACGTCGAACAGCTCGCCTCCAACGCGGTGCCAGTGGCCGCCGCCGTGTACACCGACGACGTCTACGTGGACCGGGACATCAGCCGGGCCACCGCCGACAAGGTCAGGGGCCTGCAGGTCTGGGAAACCGCTGACTTCCACCATGACGGAATCGCCGACGACGGTGCAGCCATCTTCGCCCGGCTGCTGGGCATGACCACACCCACCGACGAAGGCAACGCCTAGTCCGGAACGTCGGCACCGCGCACGGGGACACCGGTGGTGGCCTCGTGCGTACTCGTCGCCGTTCTGCGGGCCTGCCGCACCGCCGCGACGGCGACGAGCACCACCACCACCAAACACGCCAGGCCCAGACCGCGGAATCCGATGAGGGCCAGCACCACCCCGGAGCCGGCGGCCCCGACCGCACCGGCCACTCCCATCAGCGCATCGGAGAGCCCCTGGATGGGGACCCGGTGGCCCGCCGCCACGGACTCGGCGACGAAGGCCGACCCCGAGATCGTCGCCAACGACCAGCCGATCCCCAGCAGCACGAGCCCCGTGGTGACCGCCAGCGTGTGGGAGGCCCCCAGCCCGGCGGTCAGCAGGGCAGCGACCAGAACGGCGTCACCGATGAGCATGGTGGTGATCCGTCCGCGCCGGTCGGCCAGCAGGCCCACCAGCGGCGAGAGCGCATACATGCCGGCGATATGCAGCGAGATCGTGAAGCCAATCAGCACCAACACGTCCAGGCTGGGATGGTGTCCGGCCATCTGCGCCCCCGCACCGCCGGAGGCCAGGGCATCCAGGTCCTTCAGGTGCACGGGGGTCATGGACATGACGGCCACCATGACCAGATGCGATCCGGTAATGGTCAGCACGCCCAGCCGGGCTGCCGGGTTGGCGCGCAGGATCGCCATCCCGCCGCGGATGGCCGATGGAGCGGCTGCCTCCGTCCTGTCGGCAGTCGGTTCCGTCCGGACCAGCGACAACGGGTCGGGACGCAACCCGATAGTGAGCACGACGACGGAGAGCAGCATGCCCGTCAGCGAGAACAGGAACGGTCCACTCATCTCGGGCAGACCCAAGCGCGCCCCCAAGGCGGCGCCGGGTCCGATCAGGTTGGGGCCGGCCACCGCTCCGATGGTGATGGCCCAGACCACCAGGCCCAGATCGCGCGCGCGGCTTGCGGGGGCGGCCAGATCGGTCGCGGCGAAGCGGGCCTGTAGGTTGGCAGCGTTCCCCACGCCCAGCAGAGCAGCAGAGACCAGGAGCAAACCGAGACTACCCACCACGGGCGTCAGGGCCATGCCCACCGCGCCCAGGGCGGCAATCATCAAGCCGGTGGAGAGCGCAATACGGCGTCCCCGACGGATAGCCATACCGGCCAGGGGCAGTGCGGTAAGCGCGCCGGCAACGGAGATCGCCATGGTGGGGGCACCGGCAAAGGCGTTGCTGTCCGTCAATTCCACGGCCATCAGCGAGCCCAGGGCCAGCCCGGAGCCGTTGCCGATGCCGCTGAGCAGTTGGGCCACGGAAAGGGTGGTGACGACCCGGCGCTGCTGACGCCGATGGACGCCGGGCGTCGGATCTTCTGCTGCGGGGAGCTCGGTCACCCCAGCAGCGTACCAAGCAGCGTTTCCGGCCTGGAGGCGGTGCACGGACGAACGAAGGCCCGGAGAATCGTTGTTCAGACGGTTCTCCGGGCCTTCGTGGCGGGGATGCTAGTAGTTGATTTCCGGATCCTCGGTGGTGCCCTGCTCCGCAGCAGACTGCGCCTTGGCCTCGGCGGCAGCACGCTTGCCGGCCGGGCTCATCAGGCTGGCCACTGTGGCGATGATCAGTGTCCCGACGATCACGATCAGCGAGAAGCCGGTGCTGATGTCCGGTACCCAGTGGATGCCTTCGCCACCGTTGATGAAGGGCAGTTCGTTCTCGTGCATGGCATGGAAGATCAGCTTGATGCCGATGAATGCCAGGATGATCGACAGTGCATGCTTGAGGAAGATCAGCCGTTCCATCAGGCCACCCAGCAGGAAGTACAGCTGGCGCAGCCCCATCAAGGCGAAGATGTTCGCAGTGAAGACAATGAACGCGCTTTGGGTGAGGCCGAAGATGGCGGGGATCGAGTCCACGGCGAACAGCAGGTCGGTCATGCCGATGGTGATGAAGACCAGGACCATCGGCGTGAACATGCGCTTGCCGTCGATGGTGGTGCGCAGGTTGTTGCCGTCGAAGTTCTTGCTGACCGGCAGCTTGGCGGTCAGCTTCGAGACCAGACCGCTTTCGCCTTCATCTTCATCGTCATCGCTGCCGGTGGCTTGCTTCCAGGCGGTCCACAGCAGGAAGATGCCGAAGATGTAGAAGATCCACGTGAGGTTTTCGATGAGCGCTGCGCCCAGCAGGATGAAGATCCCGCGCAGGATGAGCGCGATGATGATGCCGAACATCAGCACTTCCTGCTGGTACTTCCGTGGTACCGAGAACCTGGCCATGATGATGATGAACACGAACAGGTTGTCCACGCTCAGGCTGTATTCGGTGACCCAGCCGGCCACAAATTCCTGACCGTAGTCGGGTCCGGCCTGCCACCACAGGACTCCAGCGAAGACAATGGCCAGCGCCACGTAGAAGCCGACCCAGAGTCCGGCTTCCTTCATGGAGGGTTCGTGGGGTCGCTTGACCACGTACAAGAGGTCGAAGAGCAGGATCAGTCCGAGGACCACGAACGAGATCACTTCGAATTGGGTTGTCAGGTGTTCCGACACGGTAACCTTTCCGGGCGCGCTAGGCGCCGGCTGGGGATATGGGGCATGGCCGCAAGTCTCTCCGCCGGCCCGGTCCCCGGGGCGGCCGCTGTGCCCGGCGGGGCAACGATGCCCCACGTGTTGACGTCCACAGTGTTTGGGATACTCCCCTACGCTCCCGAAATCCTACAGCATTTGCTCAGGCGTGGCCCGCCTGCTGCATCTGGCGCAGCTCCTTCTTCAAGTCCCCGACCTCGTCGCGCAGCCGTGCAGCCAACTCGAACTGCAGTTCGGCTGCTGCACCGTGCATCTGATCGGTCAACTGGGTGATCAGGTCCACCAGGTCCTCCGCCGGTACGGCCGCCAAACCGTCTCGGCGCACTGAGGCTTCGGCTTGGTGGGTCTTTGCGGTGGACTTGCGGTTGCCCTTGGCGAGCCGCTGGTTGTTCAGCAGTTCCTGGGTGTCGGCGTCCTCGCGGGCCAGCTGATCGGTGATGTCGGCAATCTTCTTGCGCAACGGCACGGGATCCACGCCGCGCTCCTTGTTGTAGGCCTCTTGGATCTCGCGACGGCGGTTCGTCTCGGAGATGGCATGCGCCATCGAATCAGTGATCCGATCGGCATACATGTGCACCTGGCCCGACACATTTCGGGCAGCACGGCCGATGGTCTGGATCAACGAAGTTCCCGAACGCAGGAAACCTTCCTTGTCGGCATCGAGGATGGCCACCAGGGAGACCTCCGGCAGGTCCAGGCCCTCGCGGAGCAGGTTGATGCCCACCAGCACGTCGAAAACGCCCATGCGCAGTTCCCGGAGCAGTTCCACGCGGCGCAAGGTGTCGACGTCGGAGTGTAGATACTCGACCTTGACCCCGTGTTCGGTGAGGTATCCAGTGAGGTCCTCGGCCATGCGCTTGGTCAAGGTGGTGACCAGGATCCGTTCATTCTTGCCGGTCCTGGTGCGGATCTCCTCCAGCAGGTCGTCGATCTGTCCCTTGGTCGGCTTGACCACGATCTCCGGGTCCAGCAGTCCGGTCGGGCGGATGATCTGCTGGACGACACCGTCGGCCTTGCCCAACTCGTATTTGCCCGGGGTGGCCGAGAGGTAGACCGTCTGGCCGATGCGGTCGAGGAACTCGTCCCATTTCAGGGGTCGGTTGTCCATGGCCGAGGGCAGACGGAAGCCGTGCTCGACCAGGGTCCGCTTACGCGACATGTCCCCCTCGTACATGGCACCGATCTGCGGGATGGTCACGTGGGACTCATCGACCACCAGCATGAAGTCGTCCGGGAAGTAATCGAGCAGGCAGTGCGGGGCGGTTCCCGGTCCGCGGCCGTCGATATGCCGTGAGTAGTTCTCGATGCCGTTGCAGAACCCCATCTGCTGCATCATTTCCAGGTCGTAGGTAGTGCGCATGCGGAGCCGTTGGGCCTCGACCAGCTTGTTCTGCCCCTCGAGTTCGTTCAACCGCACGCGCAGCTCGTCCTCGATGTCGGTGATGGCCCGGTTCATGCGTTCGGGGCCAGCCACGTAGTGGCTGGCGGGGAAGACATACATTTCTTCCTCTTCGCGGATCACGTCCCCGGTGAGGGGGTGCAGTGTGTGGATCTGTTCGATCTCGTCGCCGAAGAACTCGATCCGCAGTGCCTGTTCCTCGTACATGGGGATGATCTCCACGGTGTCCCCGCGCACGCGGAACGTTCCGCGGTGGAAGTCCATGTCGTTGCGTGCGTACTGCATCGAGACGAACTTGCGCAGCAGGTCATCGCGGTTCATCTCCATCCCCTTGCGCAGGGTCACCATCCCGGCAACGTATTCCTCGGGGGTACCCAGACCATAGATGCAGGAGACGGTGGCGACCACGATGACGTCGCGTCGGGTGAGCAGCGTGTTGGTGGCCGAATGCCGCAGGCGTTCGACCTCCTCGTTGACCGATGAGTCCTTTTCGATGAACGTATCGGTCTGCGGGACGTAGGCCTCAGGCTGGTAGTAGTCGTAGTACGAGACGAAGTATTCGACGGCGTTGTTCGGCAGCAGTTCACGGAACTCGTTGGCCAACTGGGCGGCCAACGTCTTGTTCTGCACCAGGACGAGCGTGGGCCGCTGGATTTTTTCGATCAACCACGCTGTCGTCGCGCTCTTGCCGGTACCGGTGGCACCGAGCAAGACCACGTCCTTCTCCCCGCCGTTGACGCGCTCGGCTAGTTCCTTGATCGCCTGGGGCTGGTCGCCTGCCGGTTCGTAGTCGCTGATGACCTCGAACGGGGCGACGACACGGTTGATTTCCTGGGCAAGACTCATGGATCAAGGCTACGCCCCGGCTCCGACACGATGCACTGTTCCTGCCGACGGCTTAACCCCGGGCGCTGGAATCAGGGGCGAGGGCCCCGCGGTGCACGGGGGCGGCGGGAGGTGCCATCCAGGAAACCGTTGTTCTCGAAGCGGCCCAGGATGGCCACGAACATCTGCTGGGCGAAGACGACGCACCCGGCCAAGGCACTCACGATGCCGGCCAGGGTCATCCACGCAGGAACGAGGACGTGCCACGTCCACGGCGACTGGCCGGTGGTGAATTCGTTGCGGCCGCCGACGGCGAGCCACAGCACAATGGCCAGGACCCAGAGCAGGCCGGTGGCGATGAACAGCCAGGTCACCCACTTCATGCCGTCACCAAAGCTGTATCCGATCGGCTTGGACGCGCTCATGCGTCCTCCCCCGTGGTGCCGGCCACTGCGAGAGCGGCGGCCGGAAGCAGCCGGTTGGTCCAGAGTTCGTCGACAGCGGACCGCAGCTGGGCAGTCGTCCCCGAGTTCTCGAGGACGACGTCGCTGACTGCTGCACGCTCGGCATCGGTGGCCTGCGCAGCCATCCGCGCTGCCGCGTCCTCGGCGGTCATGCCCCGGTCTGCCACCATGCGGCGGATCCGTTCCTCGCGCGGAGACTGGACCGTGACCACGAAGTCGAAGGAGCCTGCCTGTCCGGTCTCGACCAGCAGCGGGATGTCCTGGACCACGATGACCGGGTGGCCCGGAGCCTCGCCCACTGTCGCATTGTCGCGGATCCGGGCAGCCTCGGCCCGGACCAGCGGGTGGACGATGCCGTTGAGCCGCTCGCGGGCCTGCGCGTCCGCAAAGACGACCTGGCCCAGCCGGGGTCGGTCCAGCCGGCCCGCGTCGTCGAGGACGTCTGTCCCGAACGCCTCCACGATCCGCATCAAGCCGGGAGTCCCGGGCTCGACGACCTGGCGGGCGATGGCGTCGGCGTCAATGAGCACGGCACCGAGCTCCACGAGCCGGGCCGCAACGGCAGATTTGCCGGCGGCGATTCCTCCGGTCAGTCCCACATCAAGCATTCCCCCAGTCTAGTGGGAAGCCCCGCCTCGTCGGGCCACGGGAGGGACCGCGCGCGTCTAGACTGGAGGGATGCCCGGGACCGCCACGACACCAGTCGCCTACACGACCCTGGCCTCGGCGACCAGCCACGAACTGGAGATCAAGCGTTCCCGGTTCATCGCGTACCTCTTCCGCACTGAAACTGAAGAGGAGGCCCGCTCCGCGCTCGCGGGCCTGCGCAAACGGCACCACGATGCACGGCACCACTGTTCTGCCTTCGTGATCGGTCCCGACCGTGGGATCCAGCGCAGCAATGACGACGGCGAACCCTCCGGGACTGCCGGTGCCCCCATGCTCGAGGCGATCTCCAAGCGCCAGGCACCCCACGGGGGCACCGACCTATCGGACATCACCGCGGTGGTCGTGAGGTACTTCGGCGGCATCCTGCTCGGTGCCGGCGGACTGGTGCGTGCCTATTCCGAAGCAGTCTCCACGGCCCTCGACGGCGCCCCGTTGATCGTGCGGCAGCGCATGGCACTCTTCGGCATCGATGCGGACCACGCCGGCGCCGGGCGCCTCGAAAACGAACTGCGCGCCGCGGGGACCACTGTCCTGGGCACCGATTACGGGCCGAAGCTGGCCACCCTGCGCATCGCCCTGCCCGATGGCCCCGACGCCGCCGCGGCCTTTGCCGGCCGCCTGGCCACCTTGACCGCGGGACGTGCCACAGCAGTACATACCGGCAGCGAATGGGTCGATCTGGAACCCGGGAAGGCCCCATGAGTGGATTTGATGCCTCGGCACTACGCCGCTGGCCGGACGTGGAGTCCCCCGAGCTGAAGGCCTACGACGGCGCAGACCTGCTGTTGCTCGAGACCGCCGCGGACCGCGGGCTGATCCCGGGCAGCCGGAATTCGGTGGTCGTCGTCAACGACCATTACGGCGCCCTCACCCTGGGGGCGATCGCCCACGGCGCCTCGGGACTCCGCGTCCACCAGGACGCCCTGTCCGGAGAACGAGCCGTGGACGCCAACGCTGCCCGCCGCGACGGCACAGCGGGCCAATACGTGCACGTCACCCTGACACCCGAACTCTTCACCGGTGCGGGTCTCGTCCTGCTCCAGTTGCCCCGCTCGCTCGACGCCTTGGAGGAGATCGCGGATCTGGTAGCCCGCCATGCACATCCCGACGTCGTCGTCCTGGCAGGGGGCCGGGTCAAGCACATGACCCTGGCCATGAATTCCGTGCTGGAACGCTACTTCGGCAGCGTCACGGCCAGCCGGGCAGGGCATAAATCGCGGGTGCTCACCGCCACCGGCCCCAGGGCACTGGAGATCCTTCCGGCGCCCCGCTTTCCGCTGGCTTCCCAACACGACGTCGGCCTGGCCCGCCCCCTCCAATTGCGCGCCTTTGCCTCCACCTTTGGCGGTGCCAAGCTCGATCCCGGGACCAGGTTCCTGCTCCCCCACCTTGAAGGTGCCCGCTCATCTGAGACCGCCGTCGACCTGGGGTGTGGAAATGGCACGATCGCCACCTATCTGGCGCTCATGCGGCCCGCGCTGCAGGTGGAAGCCTGCGACCAATCGGCGTCGGCCGTTGCCTCGACCCGGGCCACTGGCCTCGCCAACGGCGTACAGGAGCGGTTGCAGTGTGTCCGCGACGACGCCCTCCACGCCCTGCCCGACTCCTCACGCCACTTCATCGTGCTGAACCCGCCCTTCCACGTGGGCAACGCGGTCCACGCGGGCATCGCCCTGAAGCTCATGGCCGATGCCGGCCGCGTGCTGGCCCCCGGCGGGGAACTCTGGTGCGTGTGGAACTCGCATCTTGCGTATCGCAGCCATCTGGCGCGACTGGTGGGACCCACCCGCCAGGTGGCGAGGAACCCCAAGTTCACCGTGACGGTCTCAACCAAGCGCTAACCGGCCGCCGAACCCCCAGGAGCCGCTTCGTCGGGACGCTGCAGGAAACCGGGGACATCGGGCCACGCCACCTGGACCCGACGACCGTAGACCCCCGCCTACGCCAGATCGGCATGGGCGACGACGATGCCGTCCGTCGAGGTCTCGAGGATGACGACGCCGTCGCCCAGCTCCTCGGGGGCGTCACGGAGCATCCACCGCTCGGCCAGCTCGGAAATACCCCGTTCCACGAGCAGCTCTTCTGCTTCCAGGAGCCCGGAAGGCCCACCAACGGTGTGGCCGAGGAGGCTCCGCGCCTGGACGAGTGAATAGTCGTCAGCCAGCGGTTCGAGGTATCCGACGGTTTCCCCGTCGTCACGTCGCGTGACCAGCCAGCCCGAGGTATCCATGATGTCGTCCTTCTGCCGGTGGGTGGTTAAAAGGCCGGGGCCCACGTACCCGAAGGTACGTGGGCCCCGGCGAGGCAAGCCTCTCTGCGGGTGCTACAGGCTTAGGCGCCCGTGAGCTTCTCGCGCAGTGCGGCGAGGGCCTCGTCGGAAGCCAGCGTGCCGGCCTCGGGGGCCGGAGCCTCGGAGGAGTAGCTGGTCGACGCGGACTCGGAGGTGACGCCTTCGGCGACGGCCGTGTCCTGAGCCAGGTGCTCGGCAACCTGCTTCTTGTGCGACTCCCAGCGGGCCTGGGCATCGGCGTACTGCTGCTCCCAGGCGGTGCGCTGGGTGTCGAAGCCTTCGAGCCACTCGTTGGTCTCCGGGTCGAAGCCCTCCGGGTACTTGTAGTTGCCCTCTTCGTCGTACTCTGCGGCCATGCCGTACAGAGCCGGATCGAATTCGGAGCCCTCGGGATCGACGCCCTCGTTGGCCTGCTTCAGCGACAGGCTGATGCGGCGGCGTTCCAGGTCGATGTCGATGACCTTGACGAAGAGCTCGTCTCCGACGGAGACGACCTGCTCGGCCAGCTCGACGTGGCGCACGGCCAGCTCCGAGATGTGCACGAGGCCTTCGATGCCGTCTTCGACGCGAACGAACGCACCGAACGGAACCAGCTTGGTGACCTTACCCGGCACAACCTGGCCCAGGGCGTGGGTGCGGGCGAAGGTCTGCCACGGATCTTCCTGGGTCGCCTTCAGCGACAGGGAGACGCGCTCGCGATCCAGATCGACCTCGAGGACCTCGACGGTGACTTCCTGGCCAACCTCGACAACCTCGTTCGGGTGGTCGATGTGCTTCCAGGACAGCTCGGAGACGTGCACGAGGCCGTCCACGCCACCCAGGTCCACGAAGGCACCGAAGTTGACGATGGAGGAAACGACGCCGGGACGAACCTGGCCCTTTTCCAGCTTGTTGAGGAACGTGGAGCGGACCTCGGACTGGGTCTGCTCGAGCCAGGCACGGCGGGACAGGACCACGTTGTTGCGGTTCTTGTCCAGCTCGATGATCTTGGCTTCGATCTCCTGGCCGATGTACGGGGCCAGATCGCGCACGCGGCGCATTTCGACCAGCGATGCCGGCAGGAAGCCGCGCAGGCCGATGTCGAGGATGAGGCCACCCTTGACCACCTCGATGACGGTGCCGGTGACGACTCCGTCTTCTTCCTTGATCTTTTCGATGTCGCCCCAGGCACGCTCGTACTGAGCGCGCTTCTTGGACAGGATCAAGCGGCCTTCCTTGTCCTCCTTGGTGAGGACGAGGGCTTCGACGTTGTCGCCGACGGCGACGACGTCACCGGGGTCAACGTCGTGCTTGATGGAAAGCTCGCGGGAAGGAATGACACCCTCGGTCTTGTAACCGATGTCGAGCAGGACTTCGTCGCGGTCGACCTTGACGACGGTGCCTTCGACGAGGTCGCCATCGTTGAAGTACTTGATGGTGGCGTCGACGGCTGCGAGGAAGTCTTCAGCGGTCCCGATGTCGTTGATGGCGACCTGCGGGGTACCGGTCTTCTCGTTGGAGGTGATGGTCATGTAGTAGGGGCTCCGATGTGGATAGATTGCGTCAGTCGAAGGGCCGGAAGTCCCGGCATGCTCCGAAGATGGAACTGAAATTGTTGCGACGGAGGGCATGGAACACCCCAGCAGTCACCACTTGAGTTTAGTCCCCCGATTGGCGGCCGGTCAAAACGCCGGGCGCGTCGCCCGTCAGCGGACCCGCGCGAGGATCCCGGCTCTCCCGTTTCCCCTAGAAACCGTTGATGGCGTAGGGGGCCACCGGGAGGTCGAACAGTGCCGACGCCCGGCCCAACGCCTCATCCGAGGAAACCTTCACCCTGCCGGCCTCGGCCACAACGCGCACGCTGGCCCCACCCAGGTAAAGTGAGCCGAGCACGGCGACGTCGAGTTCGAGATCCGCGGCGGAACCGTCCTCGACGGTGTCCACGCTGACGGTGTCCCCGTTGACGCCCAGATCCCAGGTCCCCGCGGCATAGCCAAGGGCATCGGTGACCCGGATCCGCAGGGACCCATCGCCCGCGTACTCCCGGGCACGCAGGGCAGCGGGTACGTCGAGGATGCGCAGCCACAGCAGGTCCTCGGTCTCGGTGACGGTGACCCGGCGCGGGTCGTTGATCATCCAGGGCAGCGAATCGTCGGGTGCGGCAGCACCGTATTCGACGCGCTCGACGAGGTCGTGGGCGCCCAGGTAACGCCACAGCTCGCGGCGCGCGGCGCCGGTGGCGGCCACCAGGTCACGGATCTTCATGGTGACCGGGGAGGTGTCCCACCCGGCGAAGGAATACGTCAGGAACCCCTGCGGTTCGCCGTGGGCGTCGAGGTGGACCGCAGCGCGCAGCGTCGGATCGTCCTTCGCGGCGTCGGGTGCCAGCCGGCCGGTCGCCCGCAGCGTGTAGGCCTCCTGGCGGCCAATGGACCCACGGTGTCCGGCATGGAAGCGTTCGAACAATTCCGGGGCGAGGTCCTGCAGGGATGCGGGATCGACGGCGACAACCTGTCCCTCGGCGGGCGCCACGATGGGCAATCCCCCCTTGACGTCGACGTGGACCGAGGCCAACGACGTGGCCGGCCCGAAACCGAACCGGCCGTAGATCGTGGCCTCGGAGGCCGTCAGCGCGGCGATCGGGAGGCCGGCGGCCCGGGCACGATCCAGCGAGTCGGTCATCATCCGGCGCAGGATGCCCCGGCGCCGGTGGCTCGGACGGACGGTGACGACCGTGATGAGGTGGCTCTCGACCAGGTTCCCGCCTCCGGTGTTCAGGGTCTTGCGGAACTCGGCAAAGGTAGCGACCGGGATCCCGGCGTCCAACGACGGCGCCGGGGCCTCGTCGTCGTACACTCCGACGAGCACACGGCCATCCACCTGGTAGGTCCCCGCGAGGCGGGCGACTTCGGGTGCGGTGTAGGGCTGTTCGTGGAATCCGGTGCGGACGGCACGGAACCAGTCGGCGGTGCGCTGGTCCACCTGCGGTTCGGCGTCGGGGGCTGACGGGAGGAATCCTGCAGAGAAGATCTCGTGACGCAGCCCGGTGGCATCGGTGGTGGGTGTCGTGTTCGTGGTGGTCATCAGTGTGCGGCCTCCTGCCAGCTGTGGCCGGTACCGACCTGGACATCAAGTGGGACTGTGAGATCCGCTGCGGATCCCATGTGTTCGCGCACGAGCGCGGTGACGGCTTCCGACTCTCCGGGTGCCACCTCCAGGACGAGTTCGTCGTGGACCTGCAGCATCATGCGCGAGCTCAGTTCCTGTTCCCGCAGACCCGCATCGACGCCGAGCATGGCGCGTTTGATGATGTCAGCGGCGGAACCCTGGATGGGGGCGTTCAAGGCGGCGCGTTCGGCCATGTCACGTAATTGGCGGTTGTCGCTGGCCAGGTCGGGAAGGTAGCGGCGGCGCCCCTCGATGGTGGAGGTGTAGCCGTCCTTGCGCGCCTGGTCCACGACGGAGCGCAGGTAGTCGCGGACCGCTCCGAACCGGGAGAAGTAGTCCTTCATGAGCCCCCGGGCCTCGTCGACGGGGACGCCCAGCTGCTTGGAGAGGCCAAAGGAGCTCAGACCGTAGGCCAGGCCGTAGGACATGGCCTTGACCTTCGAGCGCATCTCGGCCGTGACATCAGCGGGGTCGACGCCGAAGACGTGGGAACCGACGAAACGGTGGAGGTCCTCCCCGTCCTTGAACGCCTGGATCAGTGCCTCATCGCCGGAAAGATGGGCCATGATGCGCATTTCGATCTGCGAGTAGTCGGCGGTCAGCAGGGTCTCGTAGCCCTCCCCGACGACGAATACCTCGCGGATCCGCCGGCCGGCCTCGCTGCGGACCGGGATGTTCTGCAGGTTCGGGTTCAGCGAGGAAAGCCGTCCGGTGGCGGCGATCGTCTGGGCGTAGGTGGTGTGGATCCGTCCATCGTCGGCGATGGCCTTCTGGAGCCCCTCGACGGTCTGGCGCAGCTTGGACGCGTCTCGGTGGGCCATCAGGGACGCCAGGAACGGGTGCTGGGTCTTGGCCAGCAGATCGGCCAGCGAGTCGGCGTCGGTGGTGAAACCGGTCTTGATCTTCTTGGTCCGGGGCAGCTCCAGTTCCTCGAAGAGCACGACCTGCAGCTGCTTCGGGGATCCGAGGTTCACCTCGTGGCCGATGGCGGCAAAGGCCTCGGCGGTGGCGGTCTCGATGGTGGTGCCGAAGTCGGACATCAGGTCCGCGAGGCGGCCGGCGTCCACGGCAATGCCCACGCGTTCCATCCGTGCGAGCACCACTGACAGCGGCAACTCCATGTCGGCCAGCAGGGTGCTGGCTCCACGTTCGAGGACCTGCCCGGTGAGGTAGATGCTCAGTTCGCGGACCACGTAGGCGGCACGGACCACCGGTGCGGCGGACCGTGACTCCCCCAGGTCCAGCGCCAGCTGCCCGGACTCCGCCGGGGCGTCCGCGGCCAAGGGGATCCGCAGGTGGTGCTGGGCGATGTCGGCCAGCTCATGGCTGCGGCGGTCCGGCTGGATCAGGTAGGCGGAGATCATCGTGTCGTCGACGACCGGTCCCAGCTCGATGCCGCGGGCGGCCAACAGCTTGTAGCCCGCCTTGTAGTCGTGGATGGCCAGCTTGTAGTCGGACGATCCCAACAACCGCGCCAGCGCCGCCTCCGCCTCGGGATCCAGGCCCTCGAGGTCCACGTACGCCGTCGCCGATTCGGCGGCCAGGCCGATGCCCACCGCGTCATCGCCGCCCCCGGCGGAGCCGACGGTTTCCAGGTGCACACCGATGTTGTGGGCGCCGTGGTCGTGGAACCAGGCCTCCAGCGCAGCGGCGGAATCGAGCAGTGACGGTTCCGGGACCTCCAGCTCGGGTTCCGGCTCGCTCTCGTCCTCGCCAAAGAGGTCGAACAGGCGCTTGCGCAGGGTGTTGAACTGCAGCGCGTCGAACAATTCCTCGATGGCGTCGTGGTTGGGGTTCTCCAGTTCCAGGGCCTCGAGGCCGACGGGCAGGTCCAGATCGGTGAGCAGGTGGTTCAGGTGCCGGTTGCGGCGGACGGCATCGACGTGCTCGCGCAGCGATTCGCCGACCTTGCCCTTGATCGACTCCATGTTCTCCAGCACGCCCTCGAGCCCGCCGTAGAGGTTGATCCATTTCGCCGCGGTCTTGGGTCCCACCCCGGGGACGCCGGGAAGGTTGTCGGCGGTCTCCCCCACCAGTGCCGCCAGGTCGGGGTAGCGTTCCGGGCGCACGAAGTACTTCTCCTCGACCGCTGCGATGTCCATCGGGGGGATGTCGGAGATGCCCTTTTTCGGGTAGAGCACCGTGGTCTTCTCGGTGATCAGCTGGAAGGCATCGCGGTCGCCCGAAACCACCAGGACGTCCCAGCCGGCACCCTCGCCGACGTGGGCCAGGGTGGCGATGATGTCATCGGCTTCGAAACCTTCCATGGTGATGGAGGGGATGTTCATGGCCTCCATGACCTTTTGGATGAGGTCGATCTGCCCGTAGAACTCCTCGGGTGTCTTGTTGCGGCCCCCCTTGTACTCGGCATACTCCTGGGAGCGGAAGGTGGGGGTGTCCAGGTCGAAGGCGACGGCGACGTGGGTCGGCTTGCGCTGTTCGATCATCTTGATGAGCATCGAGACGAAACCATAGACGGCATTGGTGTGCTGTCCGGTGTCGGTGGCGAAGTTCTCCGCCGGCAGCGCATAGAAGGCGCGGAAGGCCATGGAATGCCCGTCGAGGACGAGCAGGCGCGGGGTGTCGGGGGCGTCGGTTTTGGTTGCTGGACTCACAGGTGCCAGCCTAGTTGCCATGACAGACAAATACACGCTGGGCCCCGTGGCTCCGGGCACCGGACACGACGACGGGGTGAACCCCTTCCGGGAGCAGCTCACCCGGCACGGGGTACCCGCGGTGATGTGGCCGATGCTCGCGGCCCACGGCGTCGGAACCCTGGTGGAGAAGCTGGGGATCGTCTTCACCTCGATGTCGGTGGAGCGGGTCGAGGCGACCATGCCCGTGGAGGGCAACCAGCAGGTGGCCGGCATCCTGCACGGCGGGGCCAGTGCAGCCTTGGCCGAGACCCTGGGTTCCTTCGCTGCGGCGTTGCATGCAGGCCCCGGTGGGCGCCCGGTGGGCCTGGACCTCAACGTCACGCACCACCGGGCGGGGACGTCCGGACTGGTCACCGGTGTCTGCACGCCACTGCACCTGGGCCGGAGCACCACCAGCCACGAGATCGTCGTGTCCGATGAGGCCGGACGGCGCGTATGCACGGCCCGGATCACGAACATGCTGCTGGACCCGTCCTGACCGGCATTAACGCGACAGGCCGCATCCCCCAGCCCTAGACGGAGGGGAATACGGCCGGCGACGGCGACAGGTGCTACTTGACCTTGCGCTTCTTCTTCGCGGAATCGAGGATCAGGGCCAGGCCGATGCCCAGCATCCAGAAGTCCTTCGCCACGGCGGTGCCGTTCTGGGTCGGGCGGATGCCGTCTTCGCGGGTGAGTCCCGGCGTCTTCAGGTACATGGTGACCATCGACGCGGAGAAGGCGGTCAGGCCCAGGCCGGCCAGCTTGCTCGGGACGAAGGGCAGCAGCAGGGCAGCACCCAAGGCGATCTCCGCGGCGCTGAGGACCTTGCCGAACTGCTCGGGATCCAGATCCGCCAGCTGCGGGAAGGCAGAGGCACCCATCTGCTGCAGGCCGGCGGCCGATTCACCGTCGAGCTGGAGCTTGCCCACTCCGGAATTGAGGATGAAGGCACCGGTCGTCAGGCGCAATGGCAGGTGGCTGAGTTTCATGGGACATGTCCTTTCGATGCGTACAGAGGTCGTGTCCGAGCCTAGAGCGGCCAACGGCCTGACGCCAGTCGGGCGTCCCGGCCGGTGCCGTCAGTACTCGGTGCGGTTCACGGCAGGAGGTTTTCCGACGTCGTACCGTGTTTCCCTCACGCCCAGGCCGAATTCGCGGCTCGAGGTGGGGGTCAGCAGCAGGGGCGCCCGCAGGCTGGCCAGGGGCCGGCCTCCGCCCAGCAGCACGGGCATGGTGTACAGGATCAGCTCGTCCAGATGCCCCGCCTCGGCCAGTTGGCCGGCCAGCCCCCCGCCGCCGAGGACCCAGACGTCCTTCGCGCCGGCGTCGGCTTCGATGTCGCCGACCCATTCATCGACGTCACCGCGGATGAAGCTCAGGTCGGCACCGGGTTCGGCGGCCAGTTCACGATGGGTGAAGACCCAGCACGGGAGGTCGGGGTAGGGCCAGGGTTCGCCGGTCGAGCGCATGTGCGCCGTCAACCAGCGGTAGGTGTCGGCGCCCATCACCAGGGAGCCGATCTCGGTCATGAAGGCCTCCACGGGGTCGCCGAAACCCACGTGGTAGTCGTTGAACGCGAACAGCCATTCCAGCGAGTCGTGCTCGTCGGCGATGTAGCCGTCGGCACTGGAGGCCACAAGGTACCGGAAGCGTGTCATGACCCCATGCTGCCACATCGGGCCATGCGGGCCACGGGTCGGATCAGTGGCCTCCGCCGCCGCCGAGCTGCGGGACGATCAGGTAGATGCCCAGCAGGACCAGGCAGCCGCAGAGCACGAAGCAGGCCACGGCCCCGCTCTTGGCCAGGGTGGCGCCCCGGCCGCCGTCCTCGGCGATCGCCTTCAGGCGCACCGCCGAGGAGTAGAGCGTCACCAGCGCCAGCGCGGAGATCAGGGTGACGACCGCGACGGTCAGAAACGAGAGCCATTCAATGTTCATCGGGTCTCCTCCGGACCGGTGGACGGACGATCCGCCGTGGTGGTGGCGGCAGCCTCCCGGCGATCCGCTTTCTTCTGGGCCTCATGGGCCATGCGTTCGGTTTCCGCGCGTTCGGCGCGGCGCTGGGCCTTGCGCATCTTCCGGCGTTGCTTCTTGGTCGGGATGCTCACGGCACCCCCGGCCTCGTCGACATCGGAGACAGCGTGGTTCGGGCCAATGACATTCTTGCGGGAGAGCCACCAGATCAGCAGCACGACGCCGAAGCCGATGACGGCCACCAGGACCAGCCCGATGGTGCCCAGGTACGTCAGGGCGGCAGCGAGTGCGCCGACGACCGCCGCGCAGGGCAGCGTGAACAGCCAGCCGGTGGCGATCTTGCCCGCGGTCCGCCACTGGACGGTGGCTCCCTTGCGGCCGAGGCCCGAACCGATGACGGAGCCGGAGGCCACCTGCGTGGTCGACAGGGCGAAACCGAGGTGCGAGGAGGCCAGGATGGCCGCCGCGGTGGAGGACTCGGCGGAGAAGCCCTGGGCGGGCTTGACCTCGGTGAGGCCGGTGCCCATCGTCGCGATGATGCGCCAACCGCCCACGTAGGTTCCCAGGGCGATGGCCAGGGCACAGGCGGTGATGACCCAGATGTGCACATGACTGCCGGATTCCTGCAGGTTGGAGGCGACCAGTGCCAGCGTGATCACACCCATGGTCTTCTGCGCGTCGTTGGTGCCGTGCGCCAGGGCCACCAGCGAGGAGGAGAAGATCTGGCCCACGCGGAACCCGCCGCGCTTGGGCGAGGAGACCCCGGAGGGCCGTTTGGTGATCCAGTACGCCAGCTTGGTGCACAGGTACGCCGCGAGGCCGGCGATGACCGGGGCCACCAGGGCGGGCAGCAGGACCTTGGAGACCACGGTGCCGTAGTTGACCACGCCGAAGCCGGCGCCGGCGATGGCTGCACCGATGAGCCCGCCGAACAGGGCGTGGGAGGAGCTGGAGGGCAGGCCGAGCAGCCAGGTGAGCATGTTCCAGACCACCGCCCCCATCAGACCGGCGAAGATGATCTCCGGTCCGATCGAGAAGCCGTTGTCCCCCTCGTTGATCAGTCCCCCGGAGATCGTGGTCGCCACCTCGGTGGAGAGGAACGCTCCGATCAGGTTGAGGATCGCTGCCAGGGTGACCGCCGTCTTCGGCTTGATGGCACCGGTGGCGATCGGGGTGGCCATGGCGTTGGCGGTGTCGTGGAAGCCGTTCGTGAAATCGAAGAACAGTGCCAGTGCGATGACCAGGACAACGATGAGGGAGATTTCCATCTAGGAACCAATCTGGGGATGGCTAAGGTGCACGGCCGAACGGGGGAACGGGTCCGACCCAGAATTCACTCTATGGTCACACACATTTCGCTGGCTGCGCCATTTGCCCCGGACACGCCGCCTCTGCTGTGGCGGACGCCACGGTAGGGGCGGATGCGTGCATGTTCGGCCTCCGGGTCGTAGTCTCCTGTCATGGCCAGATTCTTCGATGTCCACCCGCAGGACCCGCAGCCGCGTGCCGTGGGCCAGATCGTCGACCTGCTGCAGCAGGGGGCGCTCATCGCCTACCCCACCGATTCCTGTTATGCGCTCGGCGCCCAGCTGGGCAACCGGGACGCGCTGGACCGGATCAGGACCATCCGGCACCTCAACGACAAGCACCACTTCACCTTGATGTGCAGCAGCTTCGCCCAGCTGGGCCAGTTCGTGGAGATGGGCAACGCCGTCTTCCGCAGCCTGAAGGCAGCCACTCCGGGCAGCTACACCTTCATCCTCAAGGCCACCCCGGAGGTCCCCCGGCGCTTGCTGCACCCGAAGAAGAAGACCGTGGGGGTGCGCATTCCGGACAACGCCGTCGTGCAATCCCTGCTCTCCGCCCTGGGTGAGCCACTGTTGTCCACGACGCTGCTGCTGCCGGACGAGGAGGAACCGCTGACGCAGGGGTGGGAGATCAAGGAACGGCTGGACCACCAGGTCGACGCGGTGGTCGACTCCGGGGAATGCGGCACCGAACCCACCACGGTGGTCGATTTCTCCAGTGGGGTCCCGGAAATCCTGCGCGTCGGCATGGGCGACCCCACCCCCTTCGAATAGGGCTCAGGGCAGCGCGGTGCGCCGCAATCCCCCGGCCACGAGCACCAGGCAGGCCAGGCACACCAGGAGCACCCCGCCGAGCAATATCGTGTAGGACGCCACGCTGGCCAGGCCAGCGAGCAGCACGGGCAACAGGAATCCGCTGTAGCTGAGGCTGTAGTAGACGCCGGTGAGCCCGGCCAGGTCGCGGCCTGTGGCGATGCGCTGGATCTCCACCAGCCCGGACACCAGGGCGATGCCGTAGGCGACACCGAGCATCACGGCCGCGGCCGCACCCGCGACCAACGAGAGGTAGTGGGCGTTGGCCGCGGCAATGCCCAGGCCGATCAGCATGGCCCCCATGCCCACGAGCAGCGCCCGCCCACCGGTGACCCGGTCAATGCGCGCCACGAATGGCTGGACAAGCGCCCCAGCTCCGAGGGTGAGTACGGTCAGCAGCGTGGCGTAGCCCAGCTGCAGGTCCCCGAGCTTCCCGCTCTCCAACATGGGGATGACCGCATAGGCCACTCCCGCTGTCGCGAAGACCCATGGGGCGGCGGGTACCACGACCCGGCGAAAACGCCGGTGGCCAGCCAGCGGGACCCTGAGGTCCTGCCGCAGCGTGGTCGTCTGGCGTCCACGCTCCACGGTCTCCGGGGCCTTCACCAGTGCGGTGAGCGCGACCAGGCTCAACACGATGTGCACCAGGTATGGGGTGAGCGCCGGGGCGGGGCCCCACTGCGCGAGCGAACCCGAGGCCCCTGCCCCGAGCCCGAAGCCGAGGGTCAGCGCCAGCGAGGGCCGGCGGGCCCCGGCGGTGGCATCGGCTGCCGCGTCATAGGGCGCACTCGATAATTCCTTGATCCAGCTGGTGCCCACGGCCATGCCGATTCCGACACCGAGCCCGGCCAGCAGGCGCCCGGCGCACATCAGCACTTCCTGGTGGAAGAACAGCGCCAACACGACGCTGGCCAGGATCCCCAGCAGGACGCCGGCCACCGCCACCGGCTTGCGGCCGTGGCGATCCGAGAGCGGGCCGCCGATGAGCAGTCCGGGGACCAGACCCAGGACGTACGTGCCCAGGAACAGATCAACGCTCAGCACCGAGTAGGGGCCGATGTCGCGGTAGAGGCCCAGCAGCGGCGTGAAGTGGTTGCCTCCCCACGCCATGACCAGCACGGCAGGGGCAACACGGAGCCAGGGAGCGGCGGGGAACGCACGCATGGGGGATCACTTTCCTCAGGTGCCGGCGCGCAGCGGCGCGGGCGGCGGGTAGTTCAGGCTGGCCGGACGGCAGCCAGCCGCAAGATGGGAGGTTCTAGGCCCCGGACACGTGGGATTGGAGGAGTTCCTCATAGCCGTGGTGGTCCGCAACGCGGAACAGCTCGGCCAACCGGGTATGTTCGTTCACGAACCGCTGGAGTTCACCGGCATTCTGGACGGTCAGGCACGTCAACCGCGCCAAACGTGGGCCCAGCTGCGCATAGAAGTCATCGATGATGGGGTTTCCCGAGGCTGCGACGACACACGCGTGGAACCGGTGGTCCGCGCGGGCGAACGCCAGCGCGTCGCCCGTGGACGCAGCCCGCCGCTGGGTCTCGATCAAATCCGTCAGTTGTGCCGATAGGGGGGAATCGCTTGCCGACAAACCGTTCTGCAATTCCACGGCCCGTGATTCGAGCATGATGCGCACCTGTCGCAGTTGCTGGTTCTCGGCAGCATCCGGGGTGGTGACGATGGCACCCTTCTTGGGGAAGAGCACCAGCAGGCCCTGGGCTTCAAGCACCAGGAAGGCTTCCCGGACCGGGGTCCGGCTGACGGCGAACCGCTCGGCCATCTCCCCTTCAGTGATCAACGTTCCCCCGGTCAGGGAGCCTCCGACAATATCGGCACTGACGCCGACGTAGACACGCTCGACGGCGGTCTTCGCCGGGGACGCGTCGGGGCGCCATGACCAGAAACGACTGACCTGTTGATTCGTTGCCATGCTTCCATCATAACTGATAAATGCAACGATAAATACAACGGCGTCCATGAGCTCCTTGCCCCACGGTCCACTCCCGCGCGTCGGTGTCCCACTGGCCCCTTGGGCACGCAGCTTGCGTGCCGGCATCTTCGCCTGCGCTGTTTCACCCCCGCGAGACAGGTGGGCCCGGTGGGCTCGACGCCGGACCTGCAGCCATGCACGTCCTCACCGGCGGTCACGGAACACCGCGGCCGGATGTGGACACGGGGATCCTGCCGGCTTTTCCCGCCTCCTACAGCAGGCCAGGTGGCTACGGGTCCTGGCCGGCCGAATAGTTGGAGACCGGCGAGTCCCTCGGGTGGATCCTCCTCCGTCCGGCGCCGAATGCGCTTCCTGGCCAACCTGGATTCGGAGACCGGCCGCAGCGTTCCGCCTGGGGACACGGCCGGGGAAGGGAGGGCGCGGCGGCCCCGATCGACCGGGACATGACAACGCTCGGTGCCGGACGAGCCACCGCCAGCACGATGGACGTCAGCGTCGCCTCATGGCGGGACATGGGGACGGCACGATGAGGCTGGTCCGCCACGTCGTCGCCGACGGGCCGGTGGCCATTCCCGGAGTCGAACACGGGGACGTCGAATGTGCCATTACACGGAAACAGCGGGAGGGCGCCCGGGCGGACCGCCCTGCATGAAAAAGGCCCCGACCCCTGGATATTCAGGGATCGGGGCCGTTGGTGCCCGAGGTGGGACTCGAACCCACACACCTCTCGATATTGCATTTTGAGTGCAACGCGTCTGCCATTCCGCCACTCGGGCCTGCTCCACTCCCCCGGGTTCCAACCAGTCACGAGGACCGGGAAAACATCACAGGGATGCGTTGCGCTAAACAACTCTACATGCCGATAGGCTTGATGAGGAATCCGAGAACCCATCGCCCCGTTCCCCCGGGCAGCCAGGAGTAACGCCATGACAGAAGCCACCCCCGAGGCCACCTCGACGCCCGCCCGCCGGGTCGTTGTCGCAGAGGATGAAACCCTCATCCGGCTGGACATCGTCGAGATCCTCACCGGAGAGGGATTCGAGGTCGTTGCCGAAGCCGACAACGGCGAGAAGGCCGTGGAACTGGTGCGCGAACACCGCCCCGATCTGGTGCTCATGGACGTGAAGATGCCCGTCATGGACGGTATTTCGGCTGCCGAGACCATCGTGAAGGAACGCATCGCCCCGGTCGTGCTGTTGACGGCCTTCAGCCAGAAGGAACTGGTCGAACGCGCCCGCGAGGCCGGTGCCATGGCCTACGTGGTCAAGCCGTTCAGCCCGAACGACCTCATCCCCGCCATCGAGATCGCCATGTCCCGCCATGAGGAGATCATCGCCCTCGAGAAGGAGGTCGGGGATCTCCAGGAGCAGTTTGCCACGCGCAAGCTGGTGGAACGCGCCAAGTCGGTCCTGACCACCAAGATGGGCCTGACCGAGCCCGAGGCCTTCCGCTGGATCCAGAAGACGTCGATGGATCGCCGCCTGAGCATGCGCGAGGTCGCCGAAACGATCATCGCCCAGGTGAAGTAGGGCCAGACCGACCCAGCCCCACACCACGAGAAGTCCGACGGCGGTCGGCCCACCACGGTGGGCCGACCGCCGTCGGACTTTTTCTGCTCGTGCTGCTGCCGCTAGTCGCCCTTCGCCTCACGGCGGCTGGCGGCGCGGTCCTCGTCTGCCTGCTCCTGGGTGCGCCAGGGGCCGACCTTCTCCTTGGCCGGCACTTGGTTCCGGCTACCGTCCAGCAGTTGTCCGGAATCGGCGATGTCGCCCACGCGGTGGATCCGCAGCGAGTTGGTCGAACCCGCTTGTCCTGGAGGGGAACCGGCTGCGATGACCACCAGGTCGTTGACCTCCGCCAGCCCCTCGTTCTGCAAGGACTCGTCGACCTGGGCGGTCATCTTGTCCGTATGGTCCGCAAACGCGACCAGCCGGGGCTGGACTCCCCACACCAACGTCAGGGTGTTGTACGTCTGCTTCAACGGGGTGAACCCGAGCACCGGCTTCGACGGGCGCAAGCGCGAGAGCCTGCGGGCCGAATCGCCGGATTGGGTGAAGGCGACGATGAACTTCGCGTCGAGCTGATCCGCGATTTCGACGGCGGCACGCGTGATGGCGCCACCGCGCGTCCGCGGCCGCGTGCCCAGCGGTGGGATCCGCTCCAGCCCATGGTCCTCGGTCGCCGTGATGATGCGGGCCATCGTTTCGATCGTCTCGATCGGGTAGGCACCCACCGAGGTCTCCCCGGAGAGCATGACCGCGTCGGCACCGTCGAGAACGGCGTTGGCGCAGTCGGACGCCTCAGCGCGGGTCGGCGTCGGGGACTCGATCATCGATTCCAGGACCTGCGTGGCCACGATGACGGGCTTGGCCCACCGACGGGCCAACTCGACGGCGCGCTTCTGCACCAGCGGGACCTGCTCGAGCGGCAGTTCGACGCCGAGGTCGCCACGGGCGACCATGATGGAATCGAAGGCGTCGATGATCTCCTCGAGATTGTCGACGGCCTGCGGCTTCTCGATCTTGGCGATGACGGGCAGCCGGCGGCCTTCCTCGTCCATGATCTCGTGCACGCGCTGGATGTCCGAGGCGTTACGCACGAAGGACAGGGCAATCATGTCGACTCCGGCGCGCAGGGCCCACCGCAAGTCGTCTTCGTCCTTTTCGCTCAAGGCGGGGACGTTCACGGCCACCCCGGGGAGGTTGATGCCCTTGTTGTTGGACACTTCTCCGCCGGTGACGACCTCGGTGACGACCTGGCGATCGTCGACCTCCACGGCGCGCAAGGCAACGCGGCCGTCGTTAACGAGCAGCCGGTCACCCACGGCGACGTCCTGGGGCAACCCCTTGAACGTGGTCGAGCAGATGTCCTTAGTGCCCTCGACGTCGTCGATGGTGATGGTGAACCGGTCACCTGCGGCCAGCAGGTGTGGGCCGTTGGAGAATCGACCGAGCCGGATCTTGGGTCCCTGCAGGTCGGCGAAGACCCCGACCGGGCGGCCCAGCTTTTCCGAGGCCTGCCGGACGTTCGCCAGGTTCTCGGCGTGGGTCGAATACTCGCCATGGCTCATGTTCAGCCGGGCCACGTCCACACCAGCCTGGATCGCCTGCAGCGTCTTTTCCAACGTCCCAATGGCTGGCCCGAAGGTGGCCACAATCTTTGCGCGTCTCATACCGAAAGCCTATCCGCCTTTACTCGTCCCGAAGAGGGGTGCGAACGGATCCACACCCCGTCAGATCATGCCGATGGGCTGGTCGGTTGGCGCCACGGGGGCGGGCAGCCGGGTTTCGCCCATCAGGTACTTGTCCACCGCGGCGGCACAGGAGCGCCCTTCCGCGATGGCCCACACGATCAGCGACTGTCCGCGGCCGGCATCACCGGCAGCAAACACGCCGGGCGTGTTGGTCATGTAGTAACCGTCACGGGCGACGTTGCCCCGGTCATCAAAATCGATTCCGGCCTGTTCATCCAGGCCAGCCGGTTCCGGCCCGGTGAAGCCCAGGGCCAGAAGTACGAGGTCGGCGGGAATCACGCGCTCCGTCCCGGCCTTCGGCCGACGGGCACCGTCAATGAATTCCGTTTCCGCAACCATGACGCCGGTCACACGACCGTCCTCTCCCACGAACTCTACCGTAGATGCGAGGTAGGTGCGTTCCCCACCCTCCTCATGGGCCGACGCCACTTCGAACAAGGTCGGGAACATCGGCCACGGCTGGTGGCCCGGCCGCTCCCCCGGCGGCTGCTTGCCGATCGCCAACGTGGTGACCGACGCCGCCTGCTGCCGGTGGGCAGTGCCGATGCAGTCGGCACCGGTGTCGCCGCCGCCCAGGATGACCACATGCTTGCCCGCCGCATCGATCAGCCCCGGGTCGGCCTGCCCGGCCACCGCACGGTTGGAGGGAACCAGGTAGTCCATCGCGAACTCCACGCCGTCCAGCTCCCGGCCGGGGATCGGCAGGTCGCGCGGAACCGTGGAACCGGTGGCCACCACGACGGCGTCATACCGGCGGCGCAACTGGTCCCAGGAGATGTCACGCCCGAGCTCCACGTTGGTGCGGAAGCGGGTGCCCTCGGCACGCATCTGGTCCAGCCGGCGTTCCAGCACGTTCTTTTCCATCTTGAAGTCGGGAATGCCGTAGCGCAGCAACCCGCCAATGGCGTCGTCACGCTCGTAGACCGCCACAGTGTGCCCGGCACGGGTCAGCTGCTGGGCCGCGGCGAGGCCCGCAGGTCCGGAACCGACGATGGCGACCGTCTGGTCGGTGTGCCGCTCCGCGGGAACCGGGATGACCGACCCGTCCTCGAACGCCTGTTCGGCGATGGAGACCTCCACCTGCTTGATGGTCACGGCCGGCTGGTTGATGCCCAGCACGCACGAGCTCTCACACGGGGCCGGGCAGAGCCGCCCGGTGAATTCCGGGAAGTTGTTGGTCTCGTGGAGCCGGTCGCTGGCCTCGGAGCGCCGTCCCTGCCAGGTCAGGTCGTTCCATTCCGGGATGAGGTTGCCCAACGGGCAGCCCTGATGGCAGAACGGGATGCCGCAGTCCATGCAGCGTGAGGCCTGTTCCTTCAGCACGCCGTCCTGCTGGCGCTCGTAGACCTCCTGGTAGTCCATGATGCGCACCGGCACCGGGCGACGCGGCTGCGTGACGCGATCGGTGACGGTCAGGAATCCGCGGGGATCAGCCATGGTGTGCCTCCAAAATACGGGTCCAGACGGTCTCGCCGTCCGGGTCGAGTCCTTCGCGTTCCGCGTCCTGCAGGGTGGCCATCACCGCTGCGTAGTGGACGGGAACCACGGCAGTCATGCGGGCCGCCGTGTCGGGGAAGTCGATCAGCAGCGACGCCGCCAGCGTCGATCCGGTCTCTTCCGCATGGCGGGTCAACAACGTCTTGACCAGGTCCCGGTCCGCCGCGTCGAGGGCCCGCAGCTCCAGCTCGCCGGCCTGAACGGCCTGCCGGTTGAAGGCACCCCGGTCGGCGTCCAGCAGGTAGGCGGTGCCCCCTGACATGCCGGCACCGAAGTTGCGGCCGGTCGGCCCCAGGATCAATGCCGTGCCGCCGGTCATGTATTCGCAGCCGTGGTCGCCGATGCCCTCGGCGACGGCGGTGGCCCCGGAGTTGCGGACCAGGAAGCGTTCGCCGACCAGCCCGCGCAGGAACATCTCGCCGCTGGTGGCACCGTAGCCCACCACGTTGCCGGCGATGACGTTCTTCTCGGCCACCAGCCGGCCCCCGCGGCCCGGTCGCACGATGATGCGTCCGCCGGAAAGCCCCTTGCCGACGTAGTCGTTCGCGTCGCCGTGCAACCGCAGGGTGATGCCCGCCGGGAGGAAGGCGCCGAGCGATTGGCCGGCATTGCCGGTCAGGGTCACGTCGATGGTGTCCGTCGCCAGCTCCTCGATGCCGAAGTGGCGGGTGACCTCGTGGCCCAGCATGGTTCCCACCGAGCGGTCGGTGTTCACCACATCCAGTGAGATGCGTACCGGTTGGCGCGTGTCGAAGGCGTCGGAGGAGAGCTCGATCAGCCGGTTGTCGAAGTGCTGGTCCAGCTGGTGGTCCTGCGGGACCAGGTTCCGCACCGGGGCGTCACCGCCCACCGATTCATCCAGGACCGGTGAGAGGTCCAGCCCCTCGGTCTTCCAATGCCGGACGGCCTCGGTGCTATCCAGCAGGTGTGCCTGGCCGATGGCCTCCTCGATGCTGCGCAGTCCCAGCGACGCCAGCAGCTCGCGGACCTCCTGGGCCAGGAACTCGAAGAAGTTGACCACGAACTCGGGTTTGCCGGTGAAGCGCGAACGCAGCAGCGGGTTCTGCGTGGCCACACCCACCGGACAGGTGTCCAGGTGGCAGACGCGCATCATGACGCAGCCCGAGACCACCAGCGGTGCGGTGGCGAACCCGAATTCCTCGGCGCCCAGCAGGGCGGCGATGACGACGTCGCGCCCGGTCTTGAGCTGCCCGTCGACCTGGACGACCACGCGGTCGCGCAGCCCGTTCAGGCGCAGGGTCTGCTGCGCCTCGGCGAGCCCGAGCTCCCAGGGAGCCCCTGCGTGCTTGAGCGAGTTCAACGGCGAGGCTCCGGTGCCGCCGTCGTGCCCGGAAATGAGCACGACGTCGGCACGCGCCTTGGTCACGCCGGCGGCCACCGTGCCGATGCCGATCCCGGAAACCAGTTTGACGTGGATGCGGGCGCGCGGGTTGGCACGCTTGGCATCGTAGATCAGCTGGGCGAGGTCCTCGATCGAGTAGATGTCGTGGTGCGGGGGCGGGGAGATCAGGCCCACGCCGGGGGTCGAATGCCGGGTCCGGGCCACCCACGGGTAGACCTTCTGGCTCATCAGCTGGCCGCCCTCACCGGGTTTGGCGCCCTGGGCCATCTTGATCTGGATGTCCTCGGCCTGGGTCAGGTAGAGGCTGGTGACCCCGAAGCGGCCGGAGGCGATCTGCTTGACCGCCGAGCGGCGCTCCGGATCCATCAGCCGTTCGACGTCCTCGCCGCCTTCACCGGTGTTGGACTTGCCGCCCAGCCGGTTCATGGCGATCGCCAGCGTCTCATGGGCCTCCTGCGAGATGGAGCCGTAGCTCATCGCCCCGGTGGCGAACCGCTTGACGATCTCGGCGACCGGCTCGACCTCCTCGATCGGGACCGGTTCGCGGACCCCGGTCTTGAAGCGCAGCAGCCCGCGCAGGGTCATCAGTTCCCGCGACTGGTCGTCGATGCCGCGGGTATAGGCCTGGAAGATGTCGTAGCGCCGCTCCCGGGTGGCGTGCTGGAGGCGGAACACCGTTTCCGGGTTGAACAGGTGCGATGGCCCGTCCCGGCGCCATTGGTATTCGCCACCGGTCTCGAGGCGCTTATGCGGTTCCTCCACCCCGTCGGCGGGGTAGGCGAAACGATGCCGGGCGGCTGCCTCGGCGGCAATGACGTCCAAGCCGACTCCTCCCAGCGGGGAGTGCGTTCCGGTGAAGTACTGGTCGATGACCGGTGCCGACAAGCCGAGCGCGTCGAAGGTCTGGGCGCCGCAGTAGGAGGCCACCGTGGAGATGCCCATCTTGGACATGATCTTCAGCACGCCCTTGCCCAGCGCCTTGATCAGGTTCCGGTGGGCCGTCTGGACCCCGACGCCCTCGAGGATTCCGGCGTCGGCCATCTCCTCGACGGTTTCCAGGGCCAGGTACGGGTTGATGGCCGAGGCACCGTAGCCGATGAGCACTGCCACATGGTGGACCTCGCGGACGTCGCCGGTCTCGATGACCAGCGAGGTCTTGGTGCGGTTGGCGCTGCGCAGCAGGTGGTGGTGGACCGCGGAGGTCAGCAGCAGCGAAGGGATCGGCGCCCACTGGGCGTTGGAGTCGCGGTCGGACAGGACGATGAACTTCACCCCGCGGTTGATGGCGGCGGAGACCTGCTCGCAGATCTCCTGGAGCCGGTTCTTCAGCTCCGTCGCCCCGCCCTCGGGACGGTAGAGTCCCCTGACCTTCAACGAGGCCTTGGAGCCGTCGGCGCCGCGGATGTTGGCGATCTTCGCCAGTTCGTCGTTGGTGATGACCGGGAAGTCCAGCGAGACGTGCCGGGTGCCGACCTGGGTGAGGTCCAGCAGGTTGCCGTCGGGCCCGATCGAGGTGGACATGCTGGTGACCAGTTCCTCGCGGATGGAGTCCAGCGGCGGGTTGGTGACCTGGGCGAAGGACTGCACGAAGTAGTCGAAGAGCAGGCGCGGGCGTTGGGACAACACCGCGATGGGGGTGTCGGTTCCCATGGCGCCGAGGGGTTCGGCTCCGGTGCGGGCCATGGGGGCCAGCAGGATGCGCTTCTCCTCCTCCGTGTAGCCGAAGGTGCGTTGGCGTAGCTGCACGGAAGCCGGGTTGTGCGAGACGTGCTCGCGTTCGGGCAGCTCGGCCAGGGAGATGAGGTTTTCCTGGACCCATTCGCGCCACGGGTTGGCGGCGGCGACCTCTGCCTTGATCTCCTCGTCCTCCACGATGCGTCCGGCATCGGTGTCGATGAGGAACATCTTGCCCGGGGACACCCGGCCCTTGCGCACGATGCGTTCCTCGGGGATGTCCAGGACGCCGACCTCGGAGGCGAGGACCACCAGGCCCTCGTCGGTCACCCAGTAGCGGGCCGGGCGCAGGCCGTTGCGGTCCAGTACCGCACCGGCGACCCGGCCGTCGGTGAAGGAGACGGCCGCTGGGCCGTCCCACGGCTCCATGAGCATGGAGTGGTAGCGGTAGAACGCGCGGCGGTCCTCGTCCATGGTGGTGTGGTTTTCCCACGCCTCGGGGATCATCATCATGATGGCCTGGGTGATGGGACGCCCGGAGAGCATGAGCAGCTCGGCGACCTCGTCGAACGACGCCGAATCCGAGGCCCCCGGGGTGCAGATCGGGAACAGTTCCTCGGGGTCCTCCCCCAGCAGCGGCGCGGCCAGTTGGGACTGCCGGGCGCGCATCCAGTTGCGGTTCCCGCGCACGGTGTTGATCTCGCCGTTGTGGGCGATGGTGCGGAACGGCTGGGCCAGGGGCCAGGAGGGGAACGTGTTGGTGGAGAAACGCGAATGGACGATGGCCAGTGCGCTGGTGAACCGCGGATCGGAGAGGTCAGGATAGAACGGTTCGAGCTGGGCGGTGGTGAGCATGCCCTTGTAGACGATGGTCTGGGATGAGAAGGAGGGGAAGTAGACCCCCAACTTGTTCTGGGCGCGCTTGCGCAACCTGAAGGCGCGGGAGTCGAGCTCGGCGGTGTCGTCGGCAGCGTGAAGGCCGACGAAGAACTGGACCAGGCGCGGCATGCAGGAGCGGGCCATGGCACCGATCAGGTTCCCGTCGATGGGGACCTCGCGCCAGCCCAGGACGTGCAGGTCCTGCTGGGCTGCCAGTTCCTCGAGCCCGGAGCGGGTGGTGGCCTCGGCGGCCGGGTCATCGGGCAGGAAGGCGGTTCCTGCGGCATAGCGGCCGGGGGCTGGAAGGTCGAAGTCGACGACCGCCCGGAAGAATTCGTCGGGCATCTGCGTCAGGATCCCGGCGCCGTCGCCGGATCCCTCGTCGGCGCCCACTGCACCGCGGTGTTCGAGGTTGCGCAGCGCGCGCAGGGCGTTGTCCACGATCTGGTGCGTGGGCTTGCCGTGCAGGGTGGCGACCATGGCCAGCCCGCAGGCGTCCTTTTCCTGGTCGGGATGGTAGAGGCCCTGGGCCTCGGGTAGTGCTGCAAAGCGGGTGAAGGGCGAGGTCACAACCTCGCCTGGAACTCGCGAGGCATTCTGCTGGTCTCCAGTCAGGTTCATGGGTTCCTCTCAATCGGAAAGTCCGCGCTCCGTCGGGCAGGACGGGGTACGGACGGGGGCAGGGGTCCCGAAGGACGGTGAACCGGGGTGGGGAGCATCGTGGCCTTCGGCCGGCAGGGTCCACGCCGGGGGAAGGGCGCACAGGGACCGTGTCGGCGGGTCCACGTCGTCGTGAAAGGCAGCCGCGTCCATGGGTGGTGGCCGGTGGGGCTGCATCCGCTGTTAACCGCGGGCAGGTGTGATGCCAACCTCACGGGAAACGTAAAAGGAGATTAGCACCTCAGGGGCCCGCATCCCCCGCCGGAAACATAACGTTTACATTGGGGCGGCAATTGTGTCGTGGCCCCGCACCCGGGCCTCGGGCTGGACCGGGTGCCGCACGGAAGGCCGGAAACAGCTGACGACGGCGGTGTCCACCGCCGTCGTCAGCTGTGCTGGGACAGGGGAAGGTCAGGCGCTGCGGCCGCTGAGCTCGGCGGCCAGTTCGCCGACCGCCTCGACGCCGCCATCACGCAGTGCTGCGACCAGTGCGGTGCCCACGATGACGCCGTCGGCGTAGGCGCCGATCTCGCGGACATGTTCGGCCTTCGAGACCCCGAGGCCCACGCAGGCACGCGGGGCGCCGGCGTGGTGGGCCGCGTCGACCACGGCACGGGCCGCGGAGGACACCGACGTGCGGGCGCCGGTGACGCCCATGATGGAGACGCAGTAGACGAAGCCGCTGCTGGCCTTGACCGTGGTGTCCATGCGCTCGGGGGTGGAGCTCGGGGCGACCAGGAAGATGCGTTCGAGACCGTGCTTCTCGGAGGCGGTGAACCATTCGGCTGCCTCGTCGGGGACCAGGTCGGGGGTGATCAGCCCGGCGCCCCCTGCCTCCGCCAGGCGGCGGGAGAACTCGTCGACGCCCATGCGCATGACGGGATTCCAGTACGTCATCACCAGGACGGCCGCGTCGCAGCGTTCGGTGATGGCCCGGACGATGTCGAAGATCTGCGCCACACGGAAGCCCTGGGCCAGGGACTGCACGGTGGCCGCCTGGATGACGGCACCGTCCATCACCGGGTCCGAGTAGGGGATGCCGATCTCGATGACGTCGGCACCGTTTTCGGCAACTGCCACGGCGGCGTCGATGGTGGTCTGCACATCGGGGAAGCCGGCCGGCAGATAGGCGATGAGTGCCGGGCGGCCCTGGCTGCGGGCACGCTCGATGGCTGCCTCGGAGGTCATGCGGATCACTTGGCTTCACCTGTTTCGGTATCGATGAGGTCGAACCATTCGGCTGCGGTGGCCACGTCCTTGTCGCCGCGGCCCGAAAGGTTCACGATGAGGATCTTCTCCTGCGGGTCGCCTCCGGCCTTGGCGAGCGTCAGGCCCACGCGCAGGGCGCCGGCCAGGGCGTGCGCGGATTCGATGGCCGGGATGATGCCCTCGGTGCGGCAGAGCAGGCTGAAGGCCTCCATCGCCTCGGTATCGGTGACCGGTTCGTAGGTGACCCGGCCGATGTCGTGCAGGTAGGAATGCTCCGGGCCAACGCCCGGGTAGTCCAGGCCGGCGGAAATGGAGTGCGATTCGATCGTCTGGCCGTCTTCATCTTGCATCAGGTAGCTGCGCGCCCCGTGGAGGACACCGGGGCGGCCGAGCGTGATGGTTGCGGCGTGGCGGTCCGTGTCCACGCCGTCGCCGCCGGCCTCGAAGCCGTAGATGGCCACGGAGGGGTCATCGAGGAAACCATGGAAGATGCCGATGGCGTTGGAGCCGCCGCCGATGCAGGCGCACACCGCGTCGGGCAGCCGACCGGTCTGGGCCAGGATCTGCTCCCGGGCCTCCTCGCCGATGACCTCGTGGAAGTACCTGACCATGGCCGGGAACGGATGGGCCCCAGCAGCGGTGCCGAGCAGGTAGTGGGTGTTGTCCACGTTGGCCACCCAGTCGCGCAGTGCCTCGTTGATGGCGTCCTTGAGCGTCTGGGAACCGACGGTCACGGGAACGACCTCGGCTCCGAGCAGGCGCATCCGCGCCACGTTCAGCGCCTGGCGGCGGGTGTCCTCGGCCCCCATGTAGACAACGCATTCCAGCCCCATGAGGGCGGCCGCCGTCGCACTGGCGACGCCGTGCTGTCCGGCACCGGTTTCGGCGATGATGCGGGTCTTGCCCATGCGCTTGGCCAGCAGCGCCTGGCCGAGCACGTTGTTGATCTTGTGGCTGCCGGTGTGGTTGAGGTCCTCCCGTTTGAGGAAGACCCGCACACCGCCGGCGTGCTCGGAGAAGCGCTTGGCCTCGGTCAGCAGGGATGGCCGGCCCGAGTAGTTGCGGTTCAGCTCGTTGACCTCGTCGATGAACTCCGGATCGGCCTTGGCCTTCTCGAACGTGTCGTTGAGTTCGTCCAGTGCCGCAATGAGGGATTCGGGCATCCAGCGGCCGCCGAAGTCACCAAAGTATGGTCCCGGCGCGTGGCGCAGGCTGTGCTGTCCGGCCAGGAAGGCATCTGCCGGTTCCCCGGTCGTTGCTGCGGGTTCTTCTGGGGTCTGGCTCATGCGTGGCCGTCCTTAGGGCTGGCGGGATGGATGGCAGGTCGGTGGTTTCGTTCAGTGCCCTCGCGCTGGCTTGGCGGCGCTGCCGGCAGCAATGAACGACCGCAAGGCGGTGACGGGGTCGTGGTCCTTGACCAGGGCTTCGCCCACGAGGACCGCATCGGCGCCGTGGGATCCGTACAAGGCCACGTCGTCGCTGGAGCGGATGCCGGATTCGGCAACGATGACGACGTTGTCCGGGATGTCCCCGACCAGACGGGCGAAGTTGTCGCGGTCGACGTCCAGCGTCTTGAGGTTGCGGACGTTCACGCCGATGATGCGGGCTCCGACCCGGATGGCGCGTTCGATTTCCGCGGGGGTGTGGGTTTCCACCAACGCGTTCATGCCCAGGTCGTGGGTCAGGTCCAGGAACGCCGCCAGGTCGTGGTCGTCCAATGCTGCGACGATGAGCAGGACCAGATCGGCCCCGTGGGCGCGGGCTTCATGGATCTGGTAGGCATCCACGGTGAAGTCCTTGCGCAGCAGCGGGGTGTCCACCGCGGCGCGTACGGCGTCGAAGTCGGCCAGCGAGCCGCCGAAGCGGCGCTGTTCGGTGAGCACGGAGATCGCCGAGGCGCCGCCGTCCCGGTATTGCCGGGCCAGTTCCGCGGGTTCCGGAATGTCCGCCAACGCACCCTTGGAGGGGCTGCGGCGCTTGACCTCGGAGATCACGCGCAGCGTCTGGTCCCGTTGGCTCTGGTCATGGTGGCCGCCGAGAGCGGCGTAGGCGTCACGCGCCGGGGGCGCCGCCTGGGCGCGGGCGCGGATGGCCGCGTCGCCGATCTGGAGTCGGCGTTCGTGCAGATCCTCGCGAACTCCGGTGATGATGTCCTCGAGAACGGTCACTCCTAGTGGCCGTTTCCGTTCGAACGGTGGCCACCGACGCCGAAGCCGATCTGGCGCATGACGCCGCCGGCGATCAGGCCGATGACGATGATGGCAATGCCGATGTAGACGCCCAGTGCGGCGTGCAGGGCGAAGGCAATGCACCCAACGAGCGTTCCGATGAGCATGACGCCGACTGCCGTCCAGGCGGCAATGCTGTTGCCGTGGCCGACAGGTTCGGTGAGAACCGGGTCAAGACCCTCTGCGTTCCGGGCGGTCACGTTGCTTGCCATGTTTTGATCTACTCCTCGGTGCCTCAGGTATCCCGGTGTCGTGCCGGGCCAAACTGGTTACTATTCTGCCACTCTTTTCGGCGTGATGCCGCCATGTTGCGACGGGCACGGCCGCCCCGCGTCACCGGGTGGGGTCTTCGCCCCGCGAGAGGCTGTCCCAGCCGTCGATTTCGTCCAGGGAACCCGAATCGTCGGGCTGCTCCCCCGGGGCGTCGCCCTCCTGGCCGGAGGTCGTTGGCGCCGTCGCCCGGGCTGCTTCGGTGCTTTCGCCGGTCGCTGCCGCTGCCGGAGTGTATTTGCGGCTGGTCTTCCACCGCCGGCCGGCCACGGCGAGCCAGATGGCCGAAGCCATGATCCAGACGCCGATGATGACGGTCAGCCAGGGCCAGAAGGTCACCTGGTAGTCGCCCTGGATCCGCATGGTTCCCGCCGCGTCACCGACCTTCGACACGGAAGCTGCAATGGGGTTCGACAACGCGGACAGCGCGGAAGCGGTGATGCCCAGCCCGGAGAGCAGGACCAGGACGGCGATGATCCAGCGCGCCAGTCGACCGGCGATGGCTGCTGCGACGGAACCCGCCAGGGCGACCACTGCCAACGCGGCAACGGCGGTGGCCGCGTCCTTGCCGGAGACGTCGAATTCCTGGACGTTGATGGCGCCCTGGGCCGGCACGACGTGGATCCACGTCCGCGTGCTCATGGCCAGCCCGGCGATGCCCCCGATGACCCCGGCGAACACGACGAAGCGCTTGGACATCCACCGGCTCCCGGTGCTGCGTTGCGGTTCGGTGGGGGTGTGGATGGTGCTCATGCTTCCTCCTCGGCGACGGCCGGACGCAGCGTGCGCGCCGCCCAGACGGCACGCATCGGTGCTGCTGCCTTGTTGATGCTTTCCTGGGCTTCCGCGTCGACCTCCGAGTCGGCGACGATCCCTCCCCCGGCTTGGATGTAGGCACGCCCGTCCTTGAGCAGTGCCGACCTGATGGCAATGGCCATGTCCATGTCGCCGGCGAAATCCAGGTAGCCCACGACACCGCCGTAGACGCCACGTCGGTGGGGCTCGAACTCGTCCAGCAGGCGCAGGGCGCGTGGCTTCGGGGCCCCGGACAGCGTTCCCGCGGGGAAGGTCGCCGCCAGGACGTCGTAGGCCGTCGACGCGGCGTCGAGCCGCCCCACCACGTTGGAGACGAGATGCATGATGTGGCTGAAGCGCTCGACCTCCATGAACTGGGTGACTTCCACCGTGCCCGGTTCGCAGACCTTGGACAGGTCGTTGCGGCTCAGGTCCACGAGCATGAGGTGCTCGGCACGTTCCTTCTCGTCGGAGAGCAGGTCCTTTTCGTGCAGGTGGTCCTCTTCGTAGGTCACCCCACGCGGCCTGGAACCGGCAATCGGATGGGTCACGACGTCCCGGTCGTTCACGGTGACCAGCGCCTCCGGCGAGGATCCGACGATGGCGTAGGCACCGCCGTCGGAATCCTGGAGGTTGTACAGGTACATGTAGGGGCTGGGGTTGGTCGTGCGCAGGATCCGGTAGACGTCCAGCGGGTCGGCAGTGCATTCGAGCTCGAAGCGCCGCGAGACCACCACCTGGAAGACCTCGCCGTCGACGATGGCCTCCTTGCCGCGCAGGATCGCCTGCCGGTAACCGTCCTCGTCCCAGCTGTGGGTCACCGCTTCCATGAGTTCCGCCGAGGGGACCTGGGTTCCGGAGAAGACGGACGCCGAGCCGGGGGCCGGAACGGTGAGCCCGTCAAGCATGGAGCGCAGGCGCCCGACGGCGTCGTGATAGGCCGCGTCGACGCCGGTGTCGGCACCATCCTGGTTGATGGCGTTGGCGATCAGCGTGACCGTTGAGTCGCGGTTGTCCACCACGGCCATGTCGCTGACCAGGTTCATGGCCAGTTCGGGCAGCCCCAGGTCATCCGGCGGCGGGTCGGGAAGCCGTTCCCAGTGCCTGACGCTTTCCCAGCCGACGAAACCGACCATGCCCGAGGTGAAGGGCGGCAGGCCGTCCAGCGGTTCGGTGCGCAGCATCGCGATCGTGTCGCGCAGGACCTCCACCGGGCTGCCCTCGGTGGGCACGCCGGCCGGTGGCGAACCCAGCCAATGCGCCCGCCCGTCACGGGTGGTCAGGGTGGCCCGGGAGTCACATCCGATGAACGAAAACCGGCTCCAGACCCCGCCGGCGGCCGCGCTCTCCATGAGGAAGGTGCCGGCGCGGCCACCGGCGAGGCGTTCGTAGACGGCGATGGGCGTCAGCGTGTCGGCCAGCACGCGCAGGTTCACGGGGATGACGCTGCGGTTCCGCGCGAGCTCCCTGAACTGCTCGAGCGTGGGGGAAATGACACCGAATTCTTGCATGCTGTACTGGTTTCCTTGCGTGGTCGGCGGGTCTAGGCGTGGTCCGGGTCCGGGCCCTGGACCGCCGGGATGTCGCGGCCCTCGAAGCAGGTGCGGGTTCCCGTGTGGCACGCGGCCCCGATCTGGTGGACCTGGATCAGCAGGGCGTCGCCGTCGCAGTCGCGGGCGACCGATCGGACGAGTTGCTGGTGGCCTGAGGTGTCGCCCTTGCGCCAGTATTCCTGCCGGGACCTGGACCAGAAGGTGACCCGTCCCGAGGTGAGGGTGCGGCGCAATGCCTCGTCGTCCATCCATCCGAGCATGAGCACCTCGGAGGTGTCGTGCTGTTGGATGATGGCCGCCACGAGGCCGTCGGCGTCGCGTTTGAGTCCGGCGGCGATCCCCGGGTCGAGGGCAGGTTCCGTGGGCTGGGGGTCTGGGTTCTGCGGCATCGTGTCCAGTCTAGTGGCCCGGGCCCCGCGCCACGCAGTCCGCGACACCGGCAAACCCTTCCATGGGCCCGGGATCGTGCTAGTTTCAAGGTAATGCGATACGTACCCCCGTCACGTGAAGTCCTCGCCGAAGTCCTGCAGGCTGCTGGGCCCGACGAGGAGACGCTGTGCGCTGGTTGGAAGACCCGGCACCTGGCCGCGCATCTGGTGCTCCGCGAGCACAGCCCCTGGGCTGCAGGCCTGGCCATCAGTCCGCTGCAGGCGCCCATGGAACGGCGCTTGGACCGGCTGGCACGACGCGCCGAGGATCCGGGGCACTACGCCGAACTCGTTGACCGCTTCCGCCGCGGCCCCGCACCCTGGTCGCCCCTGGGGCTCCCCGCGGTGGAGCATGCAGCCAACCTCATCGAGTACTTCGTGCACACGGAGGATGTCAGGCGCGGCGTGGACCGGTGGGCCCCGCGCGTGCTCGACGACGAATACTCGGAAGTGTTGTGGGAGGCGCTGATCCGCAGGGCGGCCCTTTATTACCGCGGAGTCGACGTGGGGGTCATCCTGCGTCGTCCCGATGGGCAGCGTCATGTGGTCCGCAAGGCGGCGACGTCGGTGGCGATCACCGGGGTCCCCGGCGAGTTGATGATGCACGCCAACGGTCGGCGGAACCACGCGCTCGTCACCTTCGAGGGGTCCGAGGACGCATTGGCCCTGTTCTCCAGCACCCTGCCCTGAGGTCAACCGCGTGGGCACACGGCCCGGCCCCTACAGGCTGCGGGTGCGGTAGTGGTAGCTCGACGCGGTACTGAAACCCAGGGAGTTGTAGAGGACGATCGCGCCCACGTTGGATTCGCGGACCTGCAGCCAGACCCCACCGAGGACCCGACGGTACGCCTCGTGCAGGACGGCCTCCATGATCATCCGGGAGTAGCCCCGGCGACGGGCCTCGGGACGGGTGGTCACGCAGTAGATGCCGGCGTACTCCCCCACCACGGCCATGCGGGCGATCGACTCGATGCGCCCGTCCACCCGGATCCCGACGTAGACGGCAGGTGATCCCTTGAGGATCCGGCGGGAGACCTCACGGTCATCCGGTGCCGCCGGCCCATCCTGGTACCAGAACACCTCGAGCCACTCCTGCGAGGGCTCGTCGGAGAACTCGATGCGCGGATCCGGTTCGATGTCCGCGAACCGTCCGAGCTCGGTGGAATCCATTACCTGCACCAGGGTGGGGGTGCCCACCGTGTAGCCGCGGGCGGCCAGGTAGTCGTCCAGGTCGGCGGGTTGGGCTGCCGGGCTGATCTGGAATATGGAGTTCAGCCACCGTGCGGCGCTGCGCGTCTCGACCTCGGCGACGGCCGCCTCGAGGTCGTTGGGCATGGCGATCGGCAGGACGGAATTGGCCCGTTGGGTGATGCCGGCGGAGAACCTCAAGGTCCACCCGCCGAGGGCACTTTTCTCCAGGGCCGGCCAGGCGGCATCCATCAGCCGGTCAAGCTCTTCTGGTTCAGCGAACAGGATGGCCTGCCTCCTTGATGGCCTGTTTGACCCGCGCGATCATGTCGACCGGGCCGAAATGGAAGATCGACGCGGCGAGGACCGCGTCGGCCCCGGCGGCAATGGCCGCGGGAAAATGCGAGGGGTCACCGGCACCGCCGGAGGCGATGATCGGCACGTGGACCGCGGCCCTGACGGCGGCGATCATCTCGACGTCGAAGCCCTCCTTGGTGCCGTCTGCGTCGATCGAATTCAGCAGGATCTCGCCGACGCCGCTCTCGGCGGCCTCGCGCGCCCACTCGATGGCGTCCCTGCCCGACCCGGTGCGTCCCCCATGGGTGGTGACCTCGAAACCGGACGGCAATGAGGGGTCGTTGCTGCGGCGGGCGTCCAGGGACAGGACCAGGACCTGGGATCCGAAGCGGTGGGTGATCTCGCGGATGACCTCGGGCCGCTCCACGGCTGCCGTGTTGATCGAAGCCTTGTCGGCGCCGGCCCGGAGCAGCCGGTCGACGTCGTCAGCGGAGCGGACCCCGCCGCCGACGGTGAGCGGGATGAAGACCTCTTCGGCGGTGGTGCGCACGACGTCGAAGGTGGTCTCGCGGTTGCCCGAGCTGGCGGTCACGTCCAGGAAGGTCAGCTCGTCGGCGCCGGCTGCGTTGTAGCGTTTGGCCAACTCGACCGGGTCCCCCGCATCGCGCAGGCCCTCGAAGTTCACACCCTTCACGACGCGCCCTGCATCGACGTCGAGACAGGGGATGACACGGATGGCTACGCTCACGGGGTGGTCCTCTTTAGATGCGGATGGCGTGGATGTTGGTCACCAGGATGGCGCGGGCGCCCAGCTCGTAGAGCTCGTCCATGATGTTGTTGGCCTGGGCCTGCTTGACCATGGAGCGCACGGCCACCCAATCGCCGTCCTGCAGCGGGGAGACGGTCGGGGATTCCAGGCCCGGGGTCAGGGCGCACGCCCGTTCGACCAGGTCCTTGCGGATGTCGTAGTCCAGCATGGCGTAGCGGCGGGCCACCAGCACGCCCTGGAGGCGCCGGGTGAGGATCTCCAGGCCGTGGGGGTTCTCCCCCGTGCGCCCGATCAGTACGGCCTCGGACTCGAGGATGGGGTCCCCGAAGGTCTCCATGCCGGCGGCACGCAGGGTGCTGCCGGTCTCCACGACGTCGGCGATGGCGTCGGCCACGCCGAGCCGGACCGAGGACTCCACGGCGCCGTCGAGGCGGACGACGGAAGCGTCGATGCCCTCGCGGTCCAGGAAGTCACGCAGCAGGCCGTCGTAGCTGGTGGCGATGCGCTTGCCGTTGAGCTGGCCGACCGAGGAGAAGTCGCCGACGGGTCCGGCAAAGCGGAACGTCGAGGCGCCCAGGCCCAGGGGCAACAGTTCCTCGGCGTCGCCATTGACCCCGGCGTCCAGGAAGAGATCGCGTCCGGTGATGCCGACATCGAGGATGCCGCGTCCCACGTAGACGGCGATGTCGCGGGGGCGAAGGTAGAAGAATTCGACGTCGTTGTCCGGGTCGACCATGACCAGTTCGCGGTTGTCGCGGCGCTGGCGGTATCCGGATTCGTTGAGCATGGCGGTGGCTGCCTCGGAGAGGGCGCCCTTGTTCGGTACGGCTACTCGCAACATTCAGGTGCTCTTTTCTGTGCTGGCTGTGCTGGTCATCGGTACTGTGGCATCACGTGCCGCCCGTCCCGCCGGTGGCGGGTGTGGCGGCTAGAGATGCTTGTAGACGTCCTCGAGCGACAGGCCCTTGGCCAGCATCATCACCTGCAGGTGGTAGAGCAACTGGGAGATCTCCTCCGCGGCTTCTGCATCGGTCTCGTATTCGGCGGCCATCCAGACTTCGGCCGCTTCCTCCACGATCTTCTTGCCGATGCCATGGACACCCGAATCCAGCTCCGCAATGGTGCGGGAGCCCGTGGGGCGTTCCCGTGCCTTGTCGGCCAATTCGGCAAAGAGGGTGTCAAAGGTTTTCACCCCTCAAGGGTAGCCGTTGGGGGGCCGCCGTCCCGACTCGCCTCTTTCAATGTGACGAAAGCGACGAGCGGGATGGCGGCCGGGGGCCTGCTACTTGCCCGAGAGCACCAGGGCGGTCAGCAGTGCCGCGGACATGGCCTCGTGTCCCTTGTCCTCCACCGATCCGGGGAGGCCGGCACGGTCCAGGGCCTGCTGCTCGGTGTCGCAGGTGAGGACCCCGAAGCCGACCGGGGTGCCGGTGCGCACCGAGACATCGGTGAGCCCCGCCGTCGCGCCCTGGCAGACGAAATCGAAATGCGGGGTGCCCCCGCGGATGACCACGCCCAGGGCCACGACGGCGTCGAAGTTGTGGGCGAAGCGTGCCGCGGCGACGGGGAGCTCGAAGGTCCCCGGAACGCGGATAACCTCCGGTGCCGAGATGCCCGCGTCGGCTGCCGCCCGCAAGGCCCCGTCGACGAGTCCGTCCATGACCTCCTGGTGCCAGCTGGCCGCGACGATGACGGCGCTCAGTCCGGCCCGTCCGGCGGCCGCCAGCTGCTCCGTTCCGGTGGTGGGTGCTCCGTGTCCGCTCATCAGTGGTTCTCCTTCGTGGTGGATGTTTCGGGGGTATCGGGGGTGGCCGCGGTGAACGCCTCGGCCAGGATCTGGTGGGACATGCGTTCGCGTTTGGTCTGCAGGTACCTGGTGTTTTCCGGTCGGGCCGCAATCGTACTGGGGACCAGGGAGGCGACGTCGATGCCCGCCGCGCGCAACCAGCTGGCCTTCAGCGGGTTGTTGGTGATCAGCCGGATCCGCTCCAGCCCCAGGCCGTGGAGGATGGCCGCCGCCGCGTCGTAGCGCCGGGCGTCCACGGGCAGGCCGAGTTGTTCGTTGGCCTGGACCGTGTCCGCCCCGCCGTCCTGCAGCGAGTACGCGCGGATCTTGTTGGCCAAGCCGATGCCACGGCCCTCGTGTCCGCGCAGGTAGACGACGGTCCCCCCGGATGCGGCGATGGCGGCCAACGCGGCGTCGAGCTGTTCACCGCAATCGCAGCGGTACGAACCGAAGACGTCCCCGGTGAGGCACTCGGAGTGCAGGCGCACCAGCGGGGCCTCGCCTCCTGCATGCTGGGGGGTCGGGGCGGTGAGCACCAGGTGTTCCTGGCCGCTGTCGCGTTCGGTCCAGGCCTGCACGGCAAACGTCCCGTGGGCGGTGGGTACCGCCACCACGGGTCCGCCGAGCACCGCGGAGGAGCTGGCCGGTTCCGGTGCCGTGGCCCCGTGATCCTCCAGGTGGGCTGCCAGGTCCTCGATGCTGATCAACGGGATGGAGAACTCGTCGGCGAAGGCCCGCAGCGCGGGCACCCGCATCATGGTGCCGTCGTCGTGCACGAGTTCGGCGATCACCCCGACCGGCTGCACCCCGGCCAGCCGGCACAAGTCCACGCTGGCTTCGGTGTGGCCCCGGCGTTGCAGGACGCCGCCGTCGACGGCGCGCAGCGGGAACATGTGGCCGGGCCGGTTGATGGAGCCCTGGTCGCTGCCCGGATCGGCGAGGATGCGTGCCGTCAGAGCGCGGTCGGCGCCGCTGATGCCGGTGGTGACCCCGGCCGCAGCGTCGCAGGAGACCGTGTAGGCGGTGCCCTTGGCGTCCTGGTTGTGCTCCACCATGGGTGGCAGGCCGAGCCGGTCGGCCCGTTCGCCCGGCATCGGGACGCACAGCACGCCCGAGGAGTGCCGGATGGTCCAGCCCATCAGTTCGGGGGTGGCGAATTCGGCGGCGAAGATGATGTCGCCCTCGTTCTCCCGGTCCTCGTCATCGACGACGACGACGGGGCGCCCGGCGGCCATCGCGGCGATGGCCGCGTCGACCGGATCCAGCAGGTTGCCCTCACGATCTGCGGCGGCGGTGCCGCCTGGCTGCGGGGCGCTCATCGTGCCACCCCGTCGGCGAAGGCCGCCAGCCGTTCGGCATATTTGGCCATGACGTCGACCTCCAGGTTCACGGCGGCCCCCGGTGTGCGGGCCCTCAGGACGGTTTCACGCAGGGTGGTCGGGATGACGCCGACCTCGAAGTACTGCTCCGCCTCCCCGGCGCCCGAGACGGCGGTCACCGTCAGGGAGACGCCGTCCACGGCGATGGAACCCTTGCGGGCGACGTAGCGGGCCAGCTCGCGGGGCAGCCCGAAGCGCAGGCGCACCCAGTTGCCTTCGTCGGCGCGTTCGAGCACGGTGCCCGTTCCGTCCACGTGGCCCTGCACCACGTGGCCGTCCAGCCGCCCGCCGGCGACCACGCAGCGTTCGAGGTTGACCGGGTCGCCGGGGCGCAGTGCCCCGGTGGTGGTCAGGCGCAGCGACTCCCCCATCACGTCCAGGTCGACGAGGTCCCCGTCGATGGCGGTGGCGGTCAGGCAGACGCCGTTGACGGCGATGGATCCGCCGATCCCGAGGTCGGTTGCGTGGCCGGGGGCGCTGATGCGCAGCACGGCGGCGTCCTGCCCGGGGACGTCGGCGACGTTTTCGACGCGGCCCTGTCCGGTGATGATGCCCGTGAACATTAGCGGGTCCTTTCGTGGTCGGTGACCTGTGCGGGTCCCGAGGTCGGTGTGGGTTCGAGGTGCAGGACGGCGTCCGCACCCAGCAGCTGGTGGGCGGGGCCGCCGCGGTCGTCGTAGCGGAAGCGGGCGGCGTCTGCGAGCGTGGTGACGCCCAGGTCCCCGACGGCGTGGCGTCCGCTGCCCAGGAACAGGGGTGCCTGGTAGAGCCAGATCTCGTCGACGAGGTCGGCGGACAGGAACGCCGTGGCGATGGAGGCCCCGCCCTCGATCATGGCGTGGTCGATGCCCCGGCCGGCGAGGTCGGCCAGCACGGCCGCCGGGTCGTGTTCGCGCAGCTGCAGGTAGTCGGGCCCGTCGGCGATGGCGGCTCCGGCGGGCACGTCGCGGTGTCCCATCACCACGCGCAGCGGTTGCCGCGCGGCGGGCGATCCGTCGGGGGTCCGGGCGGTGAGGCGCGGGTTGTCGGCGAGGATGGTGCCGGTGCCGGCGATGATCGCCTCGGCCCGGGCGCGGACCGCGTGGGAATGCCCGCGGGCCCCGTCGCCGGTGATCCACTGGCTGGTGCCGTCCGCTGCGGCGATCCGCCCGTCCAGGCTCTGGGCCAGGTGCAGCGTGGTGAAGGGGCGATCGGCGGTCCGGGCAGCGAACCAGCGGTGGTTCAGCTCGCGGGCCGTGTCGCCACACAGTCCGCTCACCACATCGATGCCAGCCCGTTGCATCATCTCGGCACCGCCTCCGGCCCGTTCGGTGCCATCGGCACTGGCGTAGACCACGCGGCCGATGCCGGAACGGATGATGGCCTCCGCGCAGGGTCCGGTCCGCCCGGTGTGGCTGCAGGGTTCGAGGGTGGCCAGCAAGGTCAGCCGGCGCGCGCGATCGGCGGGCAGGTGCCCGAGTGCTGCCAGGGCTGCCGCCTCGGCGTGGGGTGTGCCCGCGCCGTGGTGCGCCCCGCTGGCCAGCACGGTCCCGTCCTCGTCGAGGATGACCGTGCCCACCAGCGGATTGGCACCGCGCACCCCGTCTCCGGCGAGCCGCAGGGCGTGGTCCATGCCGGCGCGTTCGGCGGCGCTGAAATCGCCGGCGGCCGCGGACAGCCCGCTCATGGGGCGCTCCGGGTGATCGGGTCGGGCATGGCGGTCTGCACGATGGCTTGTTCACGGTTCCTGACCCGCCACCAGACGAAGAACCCGGCCAGCGTGAAGCATCCGTAGAACAGGTACATGAAGGCGCTGGCGTAATACTGGGCGCTGAAGAGCAGCGGGACGCCGACGATGTCGACGGCCACCCACAGCAGCCAGAATTCCACCCACCCCTTGGCCATCCCCCAGGTGGCCAGCAGCGAACCGACGAAGGTCCAGGCGTCGGCCCAGACGGGTTCATAGGAGCCCAGGATCCTGAACAGCGGGGTCAGCGCGATGGTCCCGACCACCAGGATGACCAGCAGCGTCCAGCGTTCGCGGGGTGTGGCCCAGCGCGGCGAGATGGCGGTCCCGGAGCCGCTGCCCCGGGCCTGCTTCCACCGGTGGTAGCCGTAGAAGGAGACGGCGATGAACATGATCTGGCGTCCGGCCTGCCCCAACAGGTTCGCCGCATGCCCGGTGTCGAAGATGCTGCCGAGGAAGACGGTCAGCAACAGCAGGTTGCCGATGATGCCGACGGGCCAGGCCCAGACCTTGCGGCGCATGCCGCCCACGGCGCTGGCCAGGCCGAAGATGTTCCCGACGACCTCGCGCACCAGCAGCGAGCTGTTGCCGACCGGGATGTTGGCATTGAACAAATCAATGAGCCACCGCAGGGATTCCATCGTTCCTCCTCGTGAGCCGCGGCGGCTCCGGGGGTACGACAGCGAGGGAATCGTTGGCGGTACGTCACCGACGCACCGGTCAACGGACCAGCCCTGTACGTGCTTCTCCCATCCAGACTTTAACTGTCGGTACCGGAATTCCACCAGTTCAACCTCGGCGCCGTGAGGCACCTCGGGTCGCGGACTATAACCGCCGGTTCGGACTTACACCGACCCCGGAGCACGTGTGTTTACTTATGGACCTAAACTATAGTCCCGATCCGCCCGGGGCCACTACATGTCGCAGTGCGTCGATCGCCGCTGCCGGGTCCTCGGTGCCGTAGACACTGGATCCGGCCACGAACACATCGGCTCCCGCCTCGGCCGCGCGCAGGATCGTCTCGCGGGTGATGCCGCCGTCAACCTGCAGCGCCACGGGAAGCCCGGCACCGTCGATCGCCGCGCGGGCCCTGCGAATCTTGGGCAGGATGATGTCCAGGAACGATTGCCCGCCGAATCCCGGCTCCACCGTCATGAGCAGGAGCATGTCCAGCTCCGGCAGCATGTCGAGATACGGTTCGACGGCGGTGGCCGGGCGCAGGGCCATGGCCGCCCGGGTGCCGCGGGAGCGTAGTTCCCTGGCCAGCCGGACCGGTGCCGCGGCTGCCTCGGCATGGAAGGTGACGGACTGGACGCCCAGGTCGGCGTAGCCGGGGGCCCACCGGTCGACGTCGTCGATCATCAGGTGCACGTCCAACGGCAGCGCGCTGACCTGTCCGATCCGTTCCACGACGGGAAGACCCAACGTCAGGTTCGGGACGAAGTGGTTGTCCATGACGTCGACGTGGACGGCGTCGGCCGTCTCGATGCGGTGCAGTTCCGCCTCGAGGTTGGCGAAGTCAGCGGAGAGGATGCTGGGGTGGATCCGGCAACCGGACATGGGTCAGCCTTTCGTTGGCGCGGGGATTTCGTCGTCGTCGTCGAGCGTGATGAGTGCCAGGAACATGGCATCGGTGGAGTGCACATGGGGCCAGAGCTGGACCGTGGTGCCGCCGGAGGCGTGGGCGGTCCCCTCGATCCCCCCGTCCAGGGCCACGGTGTTGACCGTCGCCGCGGTATCGAGCAGTCGGGCCCGGGGCGTGCGCCGCAGGGCGTCGTCCAGCACGGCCAGCGTCTCGGCGGGGTGGGGCGAGCAGGTCGCGTAGGCCAGCACGCCGCCGGGGCGCAACGCCTTCAGGGCAGCATCGAGCAGTTCCCCCTGCAACGTGGTGAGCCCGGCAATGTCGGTGGGGCTCTTGCGCCAGCGGGATTCGGGGCGGCGCCGGAGCGCGCCGAGTCCGCTGCACGGGGCGTCCACGATGATGCGGTCGAAGCGCTGGTCGGCGGGGATGTCCACGTAGCGGCGCCCGTCGCCGACCACGACGTTCCAGGCGTCGTGGTCCACGGGCCGCAGCGCCTTGCGCACCAGTTCGGCGCGGTGCTCGGCCGGTTCGTTGGCGGTGACCTCGGCTCCTCGCTCGGCGGCGAGGGCGGCCAGCAGCGCCGCCTTGCCCCCGGGGCCGGCGCACAGATCCAGCCAGTCGGTGTCCCGTCCCTCGATCGTGGCTGCGGCCAGGGCCCGGGCCAGCAACTGGGAGCCGGCGTCCTGGACGCGGGTCGTGCCGCGGTGGATGGATGACATCCGGGACAGGTCGCCGCCGGCGTAGTAGGCCGAGTCGGGCGCCAGGGAGCCGGGGGTGGCCCCGTGTTCCAGTGCCTCGTCGAGCGAGCCGATCCCGGGCAGGGCGACCAGGTTGACCACGGGGGCCAGGTTGTCAGCCTCCAGCAGCGCGGTGATGTCCTCTGCGGTGCGTCCGTGGGCGACCAGGGACTGCCGCATGGCACGGACCACCCATTCCGGGTGGCTGTGTTCCAGCGCGAGGCGGGCCACCGGGTCATCGATGTCCACGAGCAGTTCGGCGATCCACGCCGCGGCGTCCTGGCGGGTGACCTTGCGCAGGACGGCGTTCACGAGCCCCGAGGGTCCTGCCCCGATGACCGCCCGGGCAAGGCCGACGGTCTCGTCCAGGGCCGCATGGTGGGGAACGCGCATCGCCAGCAGCTGGTGGGCGCCCAGGCGCAGTGCGTCCAGGATCGCGGGGTCGAGCTTGTCCAGCGGGCGGTCGACGCAGCGGGCGAGGATGGCGTCATAGAGTCCCCTCCCGCGCAGCGCCCCGTAGGCCAGCTCCGTGGCGAAGCCGGCGTCGCGGCCGCTCAATCCGTGCTCGCGGAGCCGTCCGGGAAGCACCAGGTTGGCGTAGGCGTCCTGGTCGACGACGGCACGCAGCACCTCGTAGGCGGCCAGCCGTGCCGGGTCGGCGATGCGGCGGCGCTGTGAGGGCGCTGCGGTGCTGAAGTGGCGGCTTCCGCTGCCTCCGCGGTTGCGCTGGCGGCCGGAGTCGTTGCGGCGTTCGTGCTGTGGTCCGTTGCTCATGCGAAGGAAACCTGCTTCCCGGTATCGGTGGTTCCGGCGCCCAGCCCGCGGGCCCAGTCGGCGGCTGGCATCATCTTCTTGCCCGGTGGCTGGACCGTGATCAGTTGCACGGCGTGGGATCCGGTGCCCACCAGGACCTGCGGTCTCCGGCCGGGCAGGACCTGCACGACGCCGGGGGCCAGGTCGGTCACCTCGGGGCAGAGGGCGACGGGGCCGAGTTTGAATCGTTGCCCGTCCAGTTCCGTCCAGGGTCCCGGTTCGGGTGTGGTGCCGTTGATGCGCCGGCGGATCGCCAGTGCGGGTTGGTCCCAGGCGATGTGGCCATCCTCCAGCAGCAATTTGGGGGCCAGACTCACCTCGCCGGACTGGGGCACCGGGACCAGGGCACCGGCGTCGATCCCGTGCAGGGTCTGGGACAGCAGGACCGAGCCGCTGTCGGCGAGCCGCTCCAGCAGGACGCCGGCCGTGTCGTCCGGGCCGATGTCCTCCGTCAGCGTGCCGTACACGGGGCCGGTGTCCAGGCCCTTTTCGAGCCGGAAGGTCACCGCCCCGGTGACGTCGTCGCCGTGGATGATCGCGTGTTGGACCGGGGCGGCGCCGCGCCAGGCCGGCAGCAACGAGAAATGCAGGTTGACCCAGCCATGGCGGGGAATATCCAGTGCCGGGGCGGGGACCAGTCCCCCGTAGGCGACGATGGCGGCGACGTCTGCGTCCGCCGCGGTGATCTCCGCGATGGCCGCGGCATCGATCGTGTTGGCCTTGATGACCGGCAGGCCGAGTTCTCCGGCACGGGCGGCCACCGGCGACGGGGTCAGGACGCGCTTGCGGCCCTGGGGCGCATCCTCACGGGTCAGCACGGCCACGACGTCCAGGCCATCGGCCACGAGGCGGTCGAGGGAGGGCACTGCCACGCTGGGGGTGCCGGCGAACAGGACCCTCATCGGCCGGCCCCGAACGTGCCACCGTAGCTCGATCCGACGGCCGGAGCCCGGTCGCTCCTGATCCGCTCGGCAACGTCGTTGTAGCGGGCGGTGCGGATCTTTCCCCACGCGTCCTTCTTGTCCGCCCCGCGAAGCCGGTCGATGTAGAGGCGCCCGCCCAGATGGTCGGTTTCATGTTGCAGGCAGCGCGCGAGCATGCCCTCGCCCTCCACGACCACGGGTTCGCCGGAGGCATCGAAGCCGGTGACCCGGGACCAGCTGCCGCGCGGGAGGCGGTAGCCCAGTCCGGGGACCGAGAGGCACCCCTCGGAGGCCCCTTGCTCCTGCGTTCCGCCGACTTCCAGCACGGGGTTCACCACGTGACCGTCGTGTCCATCGACGCGGTACGTGAAAACGCGCAGGCCGACGCCGACCTGGGGTGCTGCCAATCCTGCGCCGTCAACGGCGTCCATCGTCTCGGTCATGTCCGCAACGAGCCGGGCCAGTTCAGGCCCGAAGGCCGTCACCTCTGCGGCGGGGGTGCGCAACACGGGGTCGCCCACGATGCGGATTTCCAGAATCGTCATGACTTCATGCTCCTGACGCCGAGTGCCCGGCAATGTGCTGTGGAAAGTCGCACGGATCCCCGGGGAGGGGCCTGTCCGGTGCGCCCCACCAGTCTACGGGGCCGGAGGGGGGCCCACGGGACGCAGGGGCGTCCCGGCCTCGGCGACCTTCATGCCCGATTCCCAGACGCGCCGCAGGGCGAAGAACCTGCTCCAGTACGCCGGCAGGACCTCGGGGGCCGCCATGAGCGTGCGCACCTCGGTCTCCCCCACGGCGACGCCGAGCAGCATGGGGTCCTCGCCATGCGGCCAGGGCTCCCAGGTCCCGGCTGCGGCGTCGACCACGACCTCCTCGGCCTTGTACCCGGCGGCCAGTTGCATGACGACCTTCGGGTCCAGGGCCTTGACGCGGCCGTCACGGTCGGTGCCCTTGGTCTTGTAGTCGATGAGGCACAACCGCCCGCCAATGCGGGCCACCAGGTCAAGCGTCCCGGCGTAGCCCACCGTATGGTTCCAGACGGTGACCTCCGCGGCGATGGGCTCGACCCGGTACTCGTCCCACCAGTCATCGAAGCGCGAGGCGAAGCCGCCCTCGTCCTTCTCCAGCAGTGCCTCGCGTGCCTCGGCTGCCGTATGCGGCCGGCCCAGCGCCCTGAGGGCCACCTGTTCGCAGTAGGTGTGGACGCGGTCCCCGCGTTCGGCTGCGGCGTTGCGGTACACCTCGGCGGCGTTGGAGGCATCGCGGGCCACGGTGCGCAGCTTGGCGGCATTCCCGACCGCGGCGGGCAGGCGATCGTCCTGGGTGACGGCGGTGGCCGCCATGTGGCCGATCCACCCGTCCAGGGACATGGAGGCCTGGCCGATCACGGTGGTGATCGAGGGGACCTCGGGCAATCCATCGATCTTGCGGGAGTACATGCGGCCATACGACGTCTGGTGGGCCAGGGCTGGTGAAGTCATGACCTCGATTCTGGCATGCCGTCCCGACGGGTTGCGCCCCGCCGTCGTTCCCTGTGGGGCCGCGGTTTCCCCGAAAACACGCGGGACACGCTGCGCGACAGACGCCGATTTGGAACTTCGGGGAAACGTCGTATAGAGTTTTTACTCGTTGGAACGCAGCGGAACGGCAGCTTCAAAAGGGCCGGAACGGTGCAGCAAATCAACATGCGGACATAGCTCAGCTGGCTAGAGCGCCACCTTGCCAAGGTGGAGGTCGCGAGTTCGAATCTCGTTGTCCGCTCGCAAGTCACTGTAATGGTCGATTCGTCGTCCAAGCCGGAAGTGGGAAACCAGTTCGGGTCACGGTGGGGTGGCCGAGTGGCTAGGCAGCGGCCTGCAAAGCCGTATACGCGGGTTCGAATCCCGTCCCCACCTCGCATACGGTAATGTTGCACCCTGAAGAGGGCGATTGGCGCAGCGGTAGCGCGCTTCCCTGACACGGAAGAGGTCACTGGTTCGAACCCAGTATCGCCCACTGAAAAGGCTCCGCCACGGCGGAGTTTTTTTATGCGGACATAGCTCAGCTGGCTAGAGCGCCACCTTGCCAAGGTGGAGGTCGCGAGTTCGAATCTCGTTGTCCGCTCCGCGACCGCCGGAGGCCCCCTGGGCCCCGGCGGTTTTTGCATGCCGCCGACACCATGAAGGCGGCGACGCGGCGGGGCGCCCGGCCTGGTTTCGCCGATGGCGCAGAAGATTTTCCCGTCCACCCCTCGAATTTTCGGGTCCCCCGTCCCTAGGATGGACATCAGATGGAGGCGCCTTTGGCCTCCCGGACGAAAGGAGGTGTCACTTGGCTCTTTTTGACGAGCTCAAGGGCAAGGTCGGGGAATTCAAGGACAAGGCCGCTGACATGGCCGAGGGTGGAGCCGAAAAGCTCCGCGGTGCCGTGGATGGCGTTGGCAATTTCGTCGACGAAAAGACCGATGGCAAGTATTCCAGCCAGGTGAACCACCTGCAGGATTCAGCCAACGGCCTGCTCGACAAGGCCAGCGGCAACGACACCGCCCCGCCCGCCTAGGATTTCCCTGCGCCTTCGAGGCGCCCGCCCTGCCCACGAGCACGGCAAACATGGTGCCGGTACCGTCGAGAGACGGGACCGGCACCATGCTGTTAATGAATGGATGCCGCGGCCGGCATCTGGGCCCGGGCGCAGCTTGAGCGCACCCCTACAGGGCGGCTTCCTCGACCTGCTGTCCTTCGCGGGCCAGGGCGGTGAGGCGGGAAACGGCACGGAAGTACTTCTTCTGGTAGCCACCAGCCATCATCTCCTCGGTGAAGAGGTTGCTGAAGGGCTTGCCGCTGGCGACGATCGGCACGTCCTTGTCATACAGCCGGTCTGCGAGGACCACGAAGCGCAGCGACAGTGCCTGTTCGGTGATGGTGTGCACATTGTGCAGCACCAGCACGTCGATATCGTCGACGAGCTGGCGGTACCGGCTCGGGTGCACCGAGGACAGGTGGTTGACCAGTTCAGCGAAATCGTCGACGGCCAACACCTTGTCCGGGTAGCGCCCGGTGGCGGTGGCCTCCAGGACGGCGTCGTCCTCGGGCACGGGCGCCTCCGCCAGGCCGCGGTGGCGGAAGTCCTCGCCGTCGATGCGCAGGACGTCGAACTGGTCGGCGAGCACCTGGATCTCCCGCTGGAAGTCCACTGCCGCGAAGCGGCCCTCGCCCAGGGAACCCGGCAGGGTGTTGGAGGTTGCGGCCAGCTTCACGCCGGCGTCGGACAATTCACGCATGAGCCGTGACATCAGCACGGTGTCGCCGGGATCATCGAGTTCGAATTCGTCGATGCACACCAGCTGGTAGCCACTGAGGACCTCGACGGTCTTGCGGAAGGACAGGGCCCCGACGAGGTTCGTGTACTCCACGAACGTGCCGAAGGCCTTGGGGCCGGGGGCAGCATGCCACAGCGAGGCCAACAGGTGGGTCTTGCCGACGCCGAATCCGCCATCCAGGTAGATCCCCGCCTTGGTCTGCGGCGTCTTGCCGCCGAAGAGCCGGCCCATGAGCGATTTCTTCCCTGTCCCGATGCCTGCGGCGAACGCCTTCAGCGCCTCGACCGCTTCGGTCTGTGTCGGCTGCGCAGGATCCGGACGGTAGGTGTCGAAGGACACCACCCCGAACCGGTAGGACGGGTGGAACCCGGCCAGGAGCTCATCCGGGGAGACCTGTGGTGTGCGTTCGGTCAGGTGTTCAATGTGTGCCACGGGCGGGGTCGGTTCCTTAGGTGCGGGGACGGGCCGGCGCGCGGGGCGCACCACTGCCAAGTTTACGCCCCGCGCGCAATACACTGCCGCAGATGACCCGCAGGACCCGGACCACCGGGGTGGAGGACTAGGCTGGATGGCAGATCCGTACCGTCATGTGAAGTGAGGAAAACCCATGAGCATTGCCCCTGATACCGCAGCGAAGTTCGCCGCCTACGCCCACCCCGAGCGCCTGGTGTCCACCGACTGGCTGGCCGCGCATCTGGGCGACGAGGGGATCGTTGTCGTGGAGTCGAACGAGGACATCCTGCTCTACTCCACCGGACACATTCCCGGGGCCGTGAACATCGACTGGCACACGGACCTGAACGACGAGGTCACCCGCGACTACATCGACGGGGAGGCCTTCGCCCGGCTGATGTCGGCCAAGGGCATCTCCCGCGACACCACGATCGTGGTCTATGGCGACAAGAGCAACTGGTGGGCCGCCTACGCCCTGTGGGTGTTCACCCTGTTCGGCCACGAGGACGTCCGCCTGCTGGACGGCGGCCGGGACAAGTGGCTGGCCGAGGAACGCGAGACCACCCGTGAGTTGCCGACGCCGGCATCGACCGACTACCCGGTGGTGCCGCGCAACGACGACGCCATCCGGGCCTTCCGCGAAGACGTCACGGAGCACTTCGGCAAGCCGCTGATCGATGTGCGCTCCCCCGAGGAGTACACCGGGGAACGCACCCACATGCCGGCCTACCCGCAGGAGGGCACGCTGCGCGGCGGCCACATCCCCACCGCGGCGTCGGTCCCCTGGGCCAAGGCGGCCAACGAGGACGGCACCTTCCGCGACCGTGCCGAGCTGGAAGCCCTGTACCTGGACGAGGCCGGACTGGCCCCGGGGGACGACGTCATCGCCTACTGCCGGATCGGCGAGCGTTCCAGCCACACCTGGTTTGTCCTCAAGCACCTGCTCGGCTTCGAGACCGTCCGCAACTACGACGGTTCCTGGACCGAATGGGGCAACGCTGTCCGCGCACCCATCACCGTGGGCACCGAGCGCGGAGATGTGCCCGCCTCCGCCCGCAACTGAGCACCCCTGCCACCGAAGGAGCATCCGACCATGAGCGAAACCGCAGTCCCCGCCGCCCTGGCGGAGATCATCGAGGAATTCAACGCGGTCACCGAGCGTGAACGCCTGGAACTGCTGCTGGAGTTCTCCGACGAATTGCCAGCACTACCCGAGCGGTTCTCCGAACACCCGGAACTGCTCGAGCAGGTGGTGGAATGCCAGTCGCCGCTGTTCCTGACAGTGGAGATCGCGGCCACTGAGGCCCATGAGGTCAGCCTGTTCTTCTCCGCGCCGCCGGAGGCCCCGACCTCCCGCGGTTTCGCTGGGGTATTGAAGGAAGGCCTCGATGGGCTCCCGGCCGCCGAGATCCTGGCCGTCCCCGACGACATGCCCGACCGGTTGGGCCTGACCCGCGCCATCACCCCGCTGCGCATGCGGGGCATGACCTCGATGCTGGGGCGGATCAAGCGCCAGGTCAACGCGGCACTCTCCGCCTGACGGGCGCGAACGCATGACCAAGGCACACCACCGACACCACGAGGTCTCCGGCACACCGGCCACGCTGGTCCTGGATGCCGACGGCGCGGTCTACGCCACCCATGCCTATGAGCACGATCCCTCGGTGGCCTCCTTCGGCTTGGAGGCCGCCACCGCGTTGGGGGTCGACCCCGCCCGGGTGTTCAAGACCCTGCTGGTGGACACCGGCCGTGGCGGTGCCGACGCCCTGGCAGTCGCCATCGTTCCGGTGACCGGTTCACTGGACCTGAAGGCCGCGGCGGCCGCACTGGGCGTCAAGAAGGTGAAGATGGCCGACGCCGCTGATGCGCAGCGCCGCACCGGCTACGTCCTCGGCGGCATCTCGCCGCTGGGGCAACGCCACCGCTCCCCCACCCTGCTCGATGATTCCGCCACCCAGTGGGAGACGGTGTTGGTTTCCGGAGGACGCCGTGGTCTGGAAATCGAAGTGGACCCGGCAGACCTGTCCCGGCTCACCGCTGCAGTGCCTGCGCCGCTGGCCGGCCCCTAGAGGACCGGGGGGCCTGAGGGCCCGCCGGGGCGCGGGGCCTGCATCATCCGGCCGAGCCAGGCGGTGACGACCTGCTCCCAGCGCTGCGGGTCGACGTTCCATTCCCGGGTGTGATCCGCCACGGTGAAGCGTTCGAACGTGACCATGTCGGGATTGAGCTCCGCGAGTTGGGCGGAGGGCCCGACGGGAACGAACCCGTCGTCCTCGCTGTGCAGGATCAGCGTCGGGACCCGCAGCTGGTCGGCCTTGTCGATCCAGTTCAACGCCTTGAGGTCCAACGGGGTGGCCAGCCCGGTGATGGCCCGGCCGGCCCGGTTGGAGAGCAGCCACTGGCCCATCCTGCCGACGGCCTCGGGAATGCGGTGCAGCTTCGCCTGGTGCAGGAGCACGTCGATCCAGTTCACCACCGGACCATCGAGCACCAGCGCCTGGATATGGCGCTTATGCCGCGAGCGGTCCGCCACCTGCAGGCAGATCGCCCCGCCCATGGACCAACCCATGAGGATGATGTCGCGGGCGCCTCGGGCCAACGCGAACTCGATGGCCGCTTCGACGTCCTCCCATTCAGTGGTGCCCAGCCCGTAGCGTTGATCCGCGGCGAAGGGGGCCACACCGTCATTCCTGTAGGAAACCAGCAAGGAGGTGACGCCGAGCCTCCCGGTGGTCGAGAGCGCGCGCAGCCCCTCGGTGCGCGAGGCACCGCGTCCGTGCACCAGGATGGCCCACGTCTGGTGGCGGTCGGTACCCTCCACCAGCCAGGCGGGCGCCTCGCCGACCGGGGTGGGGATCCCGACGCGTTCGGCGGTGACGCCGGCGTCCTCGGGGGTCTCGTAGACCACCCCGGACCACCAGCCGCGGACCGCGACGGACAGGTCGCCGGAATAGACGTGCTCGACCCGACGGGCGACGGTGCCCTCGGCGGGGCTGAAGGACAGGACCTCACCGATCCGGGCATGGCCGCGACCGCCGAGGAAGTAGAGCGAATAGGTGCCCGGCGCGGTGGTGTCCTGGGTGGCCGGCAGGATCACCTCGAGCCCCTCGTTCCCGTGCACGACGGCGAGGATCGCCAGGTCCTCGGTCCTGCGGACCGGGGTCACGACCTGCCGGGCAAAGTATCCGGCCAGTGCCGAGGCACTGCCGGCCAGCAGGGAGCCGGCACCGACGCCGACGATGGCGCCCAGTGCGGCCCACCGCATCATGGGGGCCGTGGACTCGGCGGGGGTGGCGGTCGACGTGTACTCGCGCATGTCCCCCATCATTGCAAGTCATCGGTTCACCGCCAAGTTCCCGCGGGCGGAAGCACCTTTGTGGCAGGCTGGCGGCCATGACGCAACCACCGCAGGGATTCGATTTCAGGCAGACAGGGGACGAGGTCGTGATCGAGCACCACGGGCGGCGCGCGGCAACCCTCCGGGGCGGTGTCGCCGCCCGGTTCCTGGCGGACGTCCAGAACGAGGATCCGCAGGAGCTCATGGCCCGGCTGACGGGCAACTACAAACGCGGCAATGAACGCACCGCCCGGGAGCACCCGCGCAACCGTCGTCGGTGAGGCAACCCCGGCAACCTGGCGGCTCGCTTTGGGAATGACCCGGCGGTCCGCGACGTTGGAGTAGGCGTGAGTACATTTCCTGATTCGAACGCCCCGTCCCTTCCCGTGGTCAAGACCGACGAGGAGTGGAAGCAAGAGTTGACGCCCGAGGAGTACCAGGTCCTCCGCCAGTCCGGAACCGAGAGGCCGTTCACCGGCGAATACTGGGACTCCACGACCGAGGGCGTCTACGCCTGCCGCGCCTGCGGTGCCGAGCTGTTCACCAGCAAGGAGAAGTTCGGCTCGCACTGCGGATGGCCGTCCTTCTACGCCCCGTTGGCCGACGGCACCGTGCGCTACCTGCACGATTCGACGATGGGCATGGAGCGCGTCGAGGTCCGCTGTGCCTCCTGCGATTCGCACTTGGGACACCTCTTCGAGGGCGAGGGGTATGACACCCCGACGGACCAGCGCTTCTGCATCAACTCGGTGTCGCTGAGCCTGCGCCCCGCCGACGCGTAGGGAGCGCGACCACCGCTGGGCCTGCGGGGGCGGCTCGAGCCCCCGAGCCTGACGGTTTCTTATTCTCGGCCCATCTCGACACCAGTACTGCTTGATCTTTTCTAGGCTGTTAGCACCATCACGGCAGCAGGCCGCCGCACCCGGCGCGGCCCCGGAAACGATTCGAGGTGCAGGACGATGTCCCAGGCAACCATCACGCACGAGACCCACCACAAAGCCGCCGGCGACATCGCCCGCGAACCGGCATGGCTGGAGCTGAAGGCAGCGGCCACCGCGCTGCAGCAGCTGCAGGTCAAGGACGGGTCGGTCCCCGAACCGGCCGACCACGCCCGCGCCGCCGAACTGACCGCCACGATCACCACGGCTGTCACCGACCTGCGCCACCACTTCGAGCAGGACGGCGCCTATCTGGACCGCCTGGTCGAGGACTTCGGCACCTGGGCCGACGGAGGATTCGGCGTCCCCGACTTCCTGGACTCGCTGCAGGCGTTCCAACCGCAACTGGACCGCGTCGACGGGCTGCGCCACCTCGTGGTCTTCCCGATGTACACCCAGAACGGCTCGACCAACCGCCTCGTCGAGGCCATCCTGGTCGAGGTCATCTGGCCCGACTTCATCGCGGAGCTCGAGGCCGGGGCCTATTCGAACGCGCTCTTCGTCCCGCTGCGCTTCCTGGACTTCACCCCCGGCTACAACACCAACTCGGCGGTACTCTTCCCCGAATCCGTGGCCATGCGCCAGACCCCGGCGTTCACCTGGGGAGCCATCTTCCAGGACCGCGAGGCAGCCCGCTACCGCCGCGTCGTGGCGGCCGCCGCCGAGATCACCAACCTCGAACTGCCCGCCGAAGCCGCCGAACTGGTCGCCGACCAGCGACTGGCCGAGGAGACGTTCCTGATGTGGGACATGATCCACGACCGCACCCACATGCGCGGGGACCTGCCCTTCGACCCGTTCATGATCAAGCAGCGCATGCCCTTCTTCCTGTACTCGCTCGAGGAGCTGCGCTGCGACCTGACTGCCTTCCGCGAATGCGTCAAGATCGCCGCCAGCCCGGACTCCGCACCCGAGGCGGCCCGCCATGCCCGCCTGGTCCAGTACGCGGTCATCTTCGATCGGATCTTCCGCTTCGCCATCACCGGCAACCGGGTCCGCAACTACGACGGCCTCGGCGGACAGCTGCTCTTCGCCTGGATGCACCAGCACCACGTCCTGCACTGGACGGATACGAAGCTCACCATCGACTGGGAGGCCGTCCCCGAGGTGGTCAGCGCCCTGGGTGATGCCATCGATGACCTCTACTGGCGCTCGATCGACCGCCCCAAGCTGGCCCACTGGCTGGCCGCCTACGAACTGGTCTCCGCAACCGTCACCCCGAATCCGGCCTCCGTCTGGGCGCAGGGCAAGGGAGCGCTGCCGCTGACCGAACCGCTGAAGGAGATGACCAACCAGGTCCTGGATGACGAGTTCCCGCTCTCGATGTTCTACGAGGCGTTGGACAAGAAGATGAAGCCGGTCATCGAATCCACCGTGGGCATCACCGCAGCCGATGAGCCGGCCGCGGCCTAGACTGCACCCATGAGCGCAGCCCAATCCCCCACCGTCCTCATCGCCGGTGCCACCTCCTCCTCCGGCGTCGCCGCTGCACAGGCCCTGCACGACGCCGGTGCCCGGGTGCTCGTCGCCGGCACCAGTGCCGAGCGGCTCGCCGAACGCCTGCCGTTCGCTGCCGGGCGGTACGTCGCTGACCTCTCGGACGCCGCGGCGACGAACGCGTTGGCCGAGCAGATCCACACCGACTTTGGACCCCTCGACGGTCTCATCCACCTGGTCGGTGGGTGGCGCGGCGGCAAGGGGCTGGCCGGCCAGTCGGATGAGGACTACGACTTCCTGCACCGCCATGTGGTCCTGACCCTGCGCAACACGTCACGGGCCTTCTTCGCCGACCTCTCCGGCTCCCCGGTGGGGCGTCTGGCGGTGGTCTCCTCGACCGCCGTCCAGCACCCCACCGGGTCGGGCGCGAACTATGTGGCGGCCAAGGCGGCAGCCGAGGCCTGGACCATGGCAGCAGCCGCCGGGCTGCGGGCGGCCCAGTCCGGCAACAAGCACTCACCCGTCGCCCAGCATTCGGCAGCCACCGTGCTGGTCATCAAGGCCTTCGTCGACGCCGCAGCCCGCAGCCGGGAACCCGCAAGGGACTTCACGGGATTCACCGACGTGTCCGACTTCGGAACGGCGGTGGCCGGGCTGTTCGACGCCGACGCCGCCTCCTTGAACGGCACCCGGCTCTCACTGGTGCCCCGGGCATAGACTGAACACACTTCCCACCAGCAACTCCTGAGGATAAACGTGAGCACTTCCCTGCATGACACCATGGTCCGCGGCTTCGCATCGGACAACTACTCCGGCGTCCACGCGGAAGTCCTGGAGGCCATCAACGCCGCCAATGGAGGACACCAGATCGCCTATGGCGAGGACGAATACACCGAACGCCTCGGCCACGTGATCCTCTCCCACTTCGGTCCCGCCGCCGAGGCCTTCCCGGTCTTCAACGGCACCGGAGCCAATGTGACCTCCCTGCAATCGCTGCTGCCCCGGTGGGGTGCAGTCGTCTGCGCCGAGACGGCGCACATCAACGTCGACGAGAACGGCGCCCCCGAACGCGTTGGGGGCATGAAGCTGCTCACCGTCCCGACACCCGATGGAAAGCTGACCCCTGAACTGATCGACCGCCAGGCCTGGGGCTGGGGCGACGAGCACCGAGCCCAGCCGCTGGCCGTGTCGCTGACCCAGTCCACCGAGCTCGGCACCCTCTACACGGTCCAGGAACTCAAGGCCATCACGGCCCACGCCCACGAACGCGGCATGAAGGTCCACATGGACGGGGCCCGTCTCTCCAACGCCGCGGCCGCCCTGGGGGTCCCCCTCCGTGCCTTCACCCGCGACGCCGGCATCGACATCCTGAGCATGGGCGGTACGAAGAACGGCCTGATGTACGGCGAGGCGATCGTCGTCCTGGACCCGGAGGCCGCCACCGGGCTGAAGTACCTGCGCAAGATGAACATGCAGCTGGGTTCGAAGATGCGCTTCATCTCCGCACAGCTCATCGCGCTCTACGAGGGCGACCTCTGGCTGCGTTCGGCCTCCCACGCGAACGCCATGGCCCAGCGGCTGCGTGCTGCGGTCCAGGAAATCGAGGGCCTGGAGCTGACCCAGCCCACCGAGTCCAACGCCGTGTTCGCGAAGCTTCCCTCCGCCGCGGCTGACCGCGTGCGCCAGGACTTCCGGTTCTACGACTGGGATGAGGCCACCGGAGAGGTGCGCTGGATGTGTGGATTCGACACCACCGAGGAGGACGTGGACCGCTTCGCGGCGGCCATCCGCGCCGAAGTCGCCGCCGGCTAGGGTGCCGGGTCACTCTTCCGGTGCCCTCGCCCCCGCCACGGGGTTTCCCCGATCAGTCCAGCGAAGGAGACCCGGGTGAACGGGCGCACCACCACGCCACTCGAGCAGCGGATCGATGCCGCTGCCCATCGGGTCCTTGACAGGTTCCCCCGGAGCAAGGGGGCCAAGCTCCTCGTCGAGTTTGCCGTCTTCACGCTGAAACAGGCGTGGGCCTGCATTTTCGGCGCGGCGATGCTCGCCGTGCTCTTCGCCACCCGTTTGTGGTATCCCGAGGGCATCGCGCTGGCCCGCAACGACGCCGTCACGCTGGCGGCGATTGCCATCCAGATCCTGATGGTCGCCTTCCGGTTGGAGACGCTGCGCGAGTTGCGGGTCATCATCTTGTTCCACATCGTGGGGACCGGCATGGAACTGTTCAAGACGAGTGTCGGTTCCTGGATCTACCAGGGTGAGGGGTTCCTCCATCTGGGCAACGTCCCGTTGTACAGCGGCTTCATGTATGCGGCCGTCGGTTCCTACATGGTCCGGGTGTTCCGCCTCTTCGACCTCCGGTTCCAGCGATATCCACGACGCTGGATCACCGCGGTCCTGGCGGGGGCGATCTACCTGAACTTCTTCACCCATCACTACATCTGGGACCTTCGCTGGTTCCTGCTCGCCGCCGTTGTTCTGGTGTTCGGCCGTTGTTGGATGCACTTCAGGATCTTCCGGGTGCGCCTGCGCATGCCATTGGTCCTGGCGTTCCTCTTGGTGGCCGTGTTCATCTGGCTCGCCGAGAACATCGCCACCTGGTCCAACGCGTGGGCCTACCCCGACCAGCTGGAGGGCTGGCAGCTGGTCTCCGTGGCGAAATTGGGTTCCTGGCTGCTCCTGATGATCATTTCAGTGGTCCTGGTGACCTGGGTCTACCCGCCCGAGGAACCGGAACCCGAACTCGCGCCGGAGGGCCTCCACCGGCAAGCGCATTAATCGAGCCACCACGTGAGGAGCCCCAGCAGCAGCGACACGGCCGCCACGAGGACGAAGACCCGCGGAAGAACCCACCGGTTCACCAGTGATTCGGATTCCGCGGCGCCCAGGGCAGCCGTCCCCACCGGGGCCGGCGTCGCCTGAGCCAGCTCGTAGGCGAGCAGGATCCGCGATGGCGCTGCCATGGTGGCCAGGGACGCAGCCACATTGGTGACCGCAACAATTTGGAGGACCGAACTACCCAGATCGGTCGCGACCTGCGCCTGGGTGACCGTCAACATGGCGTTGGCCGCGGTGTTCGACCCGGTAATGAATCCCGCCAGTGCGTTCACCGCCGGCGCGAGGATCAGGTAGCTGCCACCCATCCTGGCCAGGGCAGCACCCAACGCAGCACCCATGCCAGTCGCCGCCAGCAGCGATCCAAGCACTGTGAAGCACAAGGTCACGATGCCCACGGGCCTCCAGCTGCGGTAGGCCGCCGCAGCGCGGTGGCCCAGTCGTGCCTCGACTCGGCCGGCGGACCCCTCGCGCTGTCCGGGGCCAAAGTGGGCCGCCAGGCACGCCACGACGAGCCAGATGGCGGGGCTGCTGGCAGCGCGCATGAACAGGTTCGGCTCCAGCTGCGCTGTGAGGCCCCGGGCGGCCAGCAGGCCGCCGGCCATGACGGCATAGGGTACCGCGGCCCGGACCACGACCTCACCGGCAGGTACGAGGCTGCCCCGCCAGCGGTACACGAGCAGGTGCACGGCGATCGGCACCAGAGATCCCAGGACTCCCGCCAAGGGGGTCCCCACGACGAGGTTCGCTCCCAGGATCCCGAGCCAGAGGAGCACCGCGCTGCCGGCCGCACCAACGAACAGGCGTCCCGCTCCCCCGTCGTGGCGTAGCAGGAACGTGAGCAGCACCGCGGCCCCGAGCATGGCCGGCAGGGACAACAGGGCGGATCGTACGCCGACCTCGGTCAGCGAGGTCCCCGAGAGTTCCGAGGCCAACAACGTTCCCGGCCCCAGGGCGCCCCAGGGCACGGCGAGGAGACCCAACAACGAGAACAACGTGGTCCGGGGAACCGAATGCCCCAGCATCCTCAAGATCGGCGCGCCAACCGTCACGCCGATGCCAAAACCCGTGACCGATTCGGCGAAGGGGACCAAGCCGAAGACCACCAGCACGGTTCCGGCCCGTCGCGACGGGGCACTGGTCTGCAACCAGCCGGAGATAGCTGCCATGGCACCTGTGCTGGACAAGATCCGGCTCAGCAGGACCCCGGCGTAGAGGATCAGCATGATCTCGATGATCGTCGGGGAGAACCGGGCCAGAGACCCCAGGACCACCGACGGTGCTGTCGGGAAGAACACCACGGCAACGACGATGCCAACACCCAACGACCAGACGGCGATACGCGTGGCCCGGACACCCCGGAAGAACAGGACGACCGCCAAGACGATCGGTATCGCTGCTGCGACCGCAGGCACGGCCCACCTCCCTCGGTTCCCTCCATGGCCCGGCAATGCCGGGGGCGCCAGGCTCCTCCACAGACCGTAGTACACGGGGCTCCCCTTCCCACACGGCGCGAACCAAGGGGAAAGGAACGTCTTTCTGTGAGGCTTCCGTGCAGCGGCGTGCCTTCCGGCCGCCCGCCATGACCGGCCCTAGACTCGGGAAGGTGAGCGCCCTTGGCAACCTGGCACAGGTTCCCCCAGACTTCATGACAGCGCTATCGGCGCTTCGTCAGGCGGATTGCCGCCCCGAAATGCGCCTGGCCGAAATCCCGGCTCCAGCCCGGCTGGCCCCCTTCGCGGTGGCCCTCTCGGCCGAGGTGTTCGAACCACCCGCCGCCGGCCACGGATCGCTGCACGGTCCGGCCGCGGCTGCCCTGGCCGAGGCACGCACGCTCAACCAGGATGACGAACTCGCCACCGGACGCTTCATCCTGCTTCATGATCCCGCGGGGTCGGATTTGTGGAACGGGACCTTCCGCATCGTCACCTACATCCGCGCACAGCTCGATGCCGCCATGGGCAATGACCAGATGCTCGGGTCGGTGGCGTGGACGTGGCTGCTGGATGCACTCCACGAGAACGATGCCCGGTATTCCCAGGCCGGCGGAACCGCCACGCGGATGTTATCGCAGAGCTTCGGAAGCCTCCAGGAACGCCCGGAAACCATCGACATCGAGCTCAGGGCCTCCTGGACGCCCGACAGCTCGGATGTCCGTGCCCATCTGGAGGCATGGAATGACATGGTCTGCACGTTCGCCGGATTGCCGCCCCTTCCGGAGGGCGTGACGGCGCTTCCCCTGCGGCGCAGGAACTAAATCAACTAGAATTGGTTCCACCATGACCGATTCGCGCACCGACAGCCCCCCTGCAACCCCTGACGCCGGGGATCTGGCCCCACCGGAGCCCGAGCCCACACCTCTGACCGAACCGCGCGATGGCGTCCCCCCGGTCGTCAACACCGACGCTGGCCTCCGGCGCGCGGCACGTGCCCTGGCCGCCGGTACGGGGCCGGTCTCCGTAGACGCCGAACGGGCGTCTGGCTTCCGTTATGGCCAGCGGGCCTTCCTCGTCCAGCTGCGTCGAGAGGGTTCCGGCACATGGCTGATCGATCCCGTTCCGTTTGAGGACCTGTTGGTGGTCAACGAGGCGTTGTCCGGAGCCGAATGGATCCTTCACGCGGCCACCCAGGATCTGCCGTGCCTCGGCGAGTTGGGGATGCGCCCCGATGCCCTGTTCGACACCGAGCTGGCCGGACGGCTCGCAGGCCTGCCCCGCGTCGGGCTGGGGCCCATCGTGGAATCCTTGTTGGGCCTGAAGTTGGCCAAGGAGCACTCCGCCGCCGACTGGTCCACGCGGCCGCTTCCCGAGCCGTGGCTGCGGTATGCGGCGCTGGACGTCGAGGTGCTCGACGAATTGCGCCTGGCGCTGATGGAACTGCTCCGGGACGCCGGCAAGCTGGACTTTGCCCTCCAGGAGTTCGAAGCCATCCGCACCGCTCCGGCACCTGCATCACGGGTCGATCCCTGGCGGCGGACCTCAGGCCTGCACCAACTCCGCGACCGCCGCCAACTGGCTGCAGTGCGCGCCCTGTGGTCCGAACGCGAATCCCTGGCGGAGAACCGGGACGTGGCACCGGGCCGGCTGATCCCCGACGCGGCCCTCATTGCTGCCGCCAAGGCCATGCCCTCGACAGTGCCCCAGCTGTTGAAGACCCCCGGGTTCCACGGGCGTGCGGCCAGCAAGGAAGGACCTCGTTGGTTGCGGTGCCTCCAGCAGGCCCGCACCACGGAGGATCTGCCGCCCATGCATATCCCGTCATCGGCTCCCCCGCCGGCCCGGACCTGGCCGGACAAGGACGAGGCCGCAGCACGCCGGCTGAACACTGCCAAGCCGCGCATCGCCCGGCGGGCCGAGGAACTGGATCTGCCGATCGAGAATCTGCTGACGCCGGATACGCTGCGCCGCATCGCGTGGCGGCCGCCGGCTCGCATCGATCCCGAGACGATCACCGCCGCCCTCGAGGACCTGGGGGCCCGCCCGTGGCAGGTGGAACAGACAGCGCCCATCATCACCGTGGCGTTTCTGGACCCCGAACCGCTGCCGAAGAAGGGTGCAGCGGCGAAGGGCTGAATGCCGCGGGGCCGCTGACCCCACTGGACCGCGCTGGATTCGTCAACTGGCACGCGCCCGTCTCCTTGCACCACTGGTTACTCGCCGGTAACATATGGAGTGGATCACATTCATTCCACGCAAGGAGTCACTCCAGTGAGCCCCACCACCCCGCGCGCACTACCGCGCCACCGGCAAGTTCGCGACGTCGTCTTCGTCGACGGTGTCCGCACCCCCTTCGGCAAAGCCGGTGACAAGGGCATCTACCACGGCACACGTGCCGACGACCTCGTGGTGAAGTGCATCCGCGACCTGATGCGCCGCAACCCCGAACTGCCCTCCGAACGCATCGACGAGGTGGCCATTGCAGCAACGACCCAGACCGGCGACCAGGGCCTGACGATCGGCCGAACTGCTGCCCTGCTGGCAGGGCTGCCCCAGTCGGTCCCCGGGTATGCCATCGACAGGATGTGCGCCGGCGCGATGACCGCCGTGACCACCAGTGCCGGATCGATCGCCTTCGGCGCCTACGACGTCGTCATCGCCGGCGGCGTCGAACATATGGGCAACCACCCCATGGGAGCCGGAGCCGATCCGAACCCCCGCTTCATTTCCGAACGCCTGGTCGATCCGGCCGCGCTGAACATGGGAAACACCGCGGAGAACCTGCATGACCGGTTCCCGGCCATCACCAAGGAACGTGCCGACCGCTATGCCGTCGCCAGCCAGACCAAACTTGCGGCCGCCTACGAGGCCGGGAACATCCAGCCCGACCTGGTGCCCGTCGCCACGCGACGTCCCGGCCAGGGCTGGGCGCTGAACTCCGTCGACGAGCCACCCCGTCCCGGCACCACCATGGAAGACCTGGATTCACTCCGCACGCCGTTCCGCGCGCATGGACACGTCACCGCGGGCAACGCCGCAGGACTCAACGACGGGGCCACCGCAGCCCTGTTGACCTCCGCCGAGACCGCCGAGGAACTCGGTTTGAGCGCGAAGATGCGCCTGGTGGGCTACGCCTTCGCCGGCGTCGAACCCCAGGTCATGGGCATCGGCCCGGTACCGGCAACGGAGAAGGCGCTGGCCCAGGCCGGCCTGACCATCGAGGACATCGGGCTGTTCGAGATCAACGAGGCCTTCGCCGTACAGGTGCTCTCCTTCTTGGACCACTACGGCATCGCCGACGACGACCCCCGCGTGAACCGCTATGGTGGGGCCATCGCCGTCGGGCATCCGCTGGCCTCCTCGGGCGTCCGCCTGATGAACCAGCTGGCCCACCAATTCGAGGCCGACCCCTCGGTCCGCTATGGGCTGACCACCATGTGTGTCGGGCTCGGCATGGGCGGCACCGTCATCTGGGAAAACCCCCACCACGCCGACTATGGGAAGGACGCCTGAAAATGGCTACACAGGATTTTGACCGCTTCGGGGTACTCGCCGATCAGGTCCCGGACGAGGTCGTCACCCACACCCTGGTCTCCGACGTCCAGCTGCCCTCCGGCAAGACGCTGGCGCTGCTGACCCTGGACAACGGGCTGGACCACTCCAAGCCCACGACCCTGGGCCCGGCAACGCTCATCGAGCTGGGACGGGAGCTCTCCCGCCAACAGGAGCGCGCCGCGTCCGGGGAGATCGCCGCGCTGGCCGTCACCGGCAAGCCGCACTTCCTGGTGGCCGGGGCCGACCTGACCACCGTGAAGACCCTGAAGAACTCCGACAGCGGCACGCTCATGGCCGAACTGGGTCATGCAGCCTACGACCTGCTGGCCGACCTCGGGGTCCCGACCTTTGCCTTCATCAACGGGGTAGCCCTCGGTGGCGGACTGGAAATCGCCCTCGCCTCGACCTACCGCACGGTCTCCACCGGAGCCAACGGCATCGGTTTGCCGGAGGCCTTCATCGGCCTGGTCCCCGGTTGGGGCGGCGTCTACCGACTGCCGCGCCTGATCGGCCCCGAGGCCGCGATGACCGTCATGATCGAGAACCCGTTGAACAACAACCGCTCGCTCAACGGTGTTGCTGCCCACCAGCTGGGTATCGCCGACGCCATCTTCGAGCCGGCAGACTTCGTCGAGCAGTCACTGGCCTGGGCAGATTCTGTGCTCTCCGGTGCCTCCGTCGAACGCCCGAACGCCGTCGATCCCGCCACCGATGCCGCGGCCGCCGAGCGCTGGGACGCTGCGGCAGCCAAGGCGCGGGCCTTCGTGGAAGCCAAGACGGCGAATGCCGCCCCGGCACCGGGCAAGGTCCTGGACGTCTTCGAGGCAGGCAAGACCATCAGCCAGGCCGAATCCGCGGAACTCGAGTGCGCCGCCCTGACCGAACTAATGCAAACCCCGCAGTTCCAGGACACGGTCTACGCCTTCCTGGACCTGGTGCAGAAGCGCGCCAAGCGTCCCGCCGGGGCACCCGACCAGAAGCTGGCCCGACCGGTCACCAAGATCGGTGTCGTCGGCGCCGGCCTGATGGCCGGACAGTTCGCACTGCTCTTCGCCAAGGCGCTGAAGGTCCCGGTCATCATCACCGACATCGACCAGGCGCGCGTGGACAAGGGCCTGGCCTACATCCACGGCGAGATCGACAAGCAGCTGGCCAAGAAGCGCATCTCACCCGATGCCGCCAACCGGACCAAGGGCCTCGTCACCGGATCCGTCACCAAGGATGCGTTCGCCGATGCCGATCTGGTCATCGAGGCGGTCTTCGAGGAGCTGCAGGTCAAGAAGCAGGTCTTCGCCGAAGTGGAGGCAGTGGTCTCCCCCGAGTGCATCCTGGCCACCAACACCTCATCGCTGTCGGTGACGGAGATGGCCGCCGATCTGAAGCATCCCGAGCGCGTCGTGGGGTTCCACTTCTTCAACCCGGTGGCCGTGATGCCGCTGATCGAGATCGTGCGTGCCCCCAAGACGGACGACGTCGTGTTGGCGACGGCGTTTGCCGTGGCCAAACAGCTGCGCAAGACGGCGGTCCTGGTCAAGGACTCCGCGGCCTTCGTGGTCAACCGGGTGCTGCTGCGCCTGATGGGCGAGGTCTCCAACGCCTTCGACGACGGCACCGAAGCCGAGGTCGCGGACAACGCGCTGCGGCCCATGGGCCTGCCCATGAGCCCGTTCACGCTGCTGGCCATGGTCGGCATCCCCGTGGCCCAGCACGTCATGGAGTCCTTGCATGAAGCGTTCGGTGACCGTTTCCGTGTGTCGGCCAACCAGCAGGCGTTGATCGACAACGGGCTGAAGTCTCTCTGGGTCAAGAACGACGACGGCACCCAGTCCATCCCGGAGTCCACCCTGGCGTTGCTGGACTTCGGGGACTCCCCCAGCACCTCCGAGGAGTTGCTGGTGCGGACCCAGGATGCCCTGGCCCAGGAGATCGGGATGATGCTCGACGAGGGCGTCGTGGCAGGCCCCGAGGACATCGACCTGTGCATGATCCTCGGTGCGGGCTGGCCCATGCACCTGGGCGGGATCACCCCGTACCTGGATCGGGTCGGAGCGTCGGAGCGGGTACGTGGGGCGACGTTCCACACTGCCTGATCCCTGCGGCCAGGACATGACGACGGCGGGGCACCGATACCGGTGCCCCGCTCTGGTCATGGTGCCCGGCACCACGCATCCGCCGGGCCGAACCGGCGCCCCCGACATGAAATAATCGTGGCATGAGTACCACCGTGCACCCCTGTCGCCGCCTTGTCCTCGGATCAACGCTCGCCGTCGGCGCAGCCGCCACGCTCACCGCTTGTGGAGACGGGTCATCGGCCGCCCCGAACAACAACGCCCAGGCAGTCCCCGCGCCCTCCGGCGACCCGGTGACCGTCGCCGAGGCGGTGGATCTGCCCGTGGGCACCTCAGTCAACGTGGCCCGTGAGGGGTCCAAGGACGCCTACCTGATCTACCGCAAGGACGAGAAGACCGTACTGGCCTACACCTCGGTCTGCACGCACGCCGGGTGCCGGGTGGGGCCCGGCGAGGGCGACTTCCACTGCCCCTGCCATGATTCGCACTTCAGCGCCGAGGACGGAACGGCCACCGCCGGACCGGCCCGGGGCGCCCTGACCCGGTATGCAGCGGAGATTTCCGACGGCAAGATCCTGCTCTACCCGTAGGTCCGGCGCCGGCTCTCGCCGTACGGGCGCCCACGGTGCCACAATGGGCCCATGGAACAGTTCACAGCCCATATGACAGGACGCCGGGCAGTCCTGGGAGGATCGCTGGTGCTGGGGACGGGAGCTGCGCTGACGGCGTGCGGCGGGTCGAACAAGACCCAACCGGTCCCGGAACCCAGTGGGACGCCCACCAAGGCCACGACCACCACCGAGCTGAAGCCCGGGGCGAGCGCATCGGTGGCGGTGCAGGGGAACAACTACCTGCTCTGGCGCAAGGACGAGAACACCGTTTACGCCTACACTGCGGTCTGCACCCACCAGGGCTGCACCGTCGGCCTGGGCAAGACGGACTTCAAATGCCCCTGCCATGGATCGGAGTTCTCCCATGAGGACGGGTCCCGGGTGGCCGGTCCGGCGAAGAAGCCGTTGACCCGCTACGCAGCCGCCATCGAGGGCCAGGACGTGATGATCTACCTCTAGGGAAGCGCTCAGCGCCGGACGCCGTGAAGCAGGAAGTCGGCGTTGTCGCGTTCCAACCCGGAGATGGCCTCCCAGCCCGCCGAGCCCGCCTGATCGGGTATCGCGAGGGAACGGAGCCCGTTCCATTCGCTGGCCACCACCCGCTGCTCCACCGCCCAGTGGCTGGCCTGCCTCACGCCGTCGACCTCCCGGTCGTAGCGCAGCAAGGTCCCGGGCTCCGTGACGGCCGCCCGGATCGCCGCCGGTGGTTCCTGCTCCTCCACGGCCACCAACCGGGTCTCCTGCGGGGTTCCGGTCTCGTCGTCGACGGAGGTCCACGCTGCGTGGAGCCCGCCGGTGGACAGGAGCCGCTTCAACACCAGGTATTCGCCGTAGCCCGGCAGCGTGCCGGCGGGTACGTGCCGCGTCAGTCCCGGCGGCAGTTCACGTTCGTCACGGGTGCGCAGGGTCGTGCCAATGACGGGCAGGCTCCCGGTGTGGGTCCAGCTGGCGGGATTGTGCAGCAGCACGGGCTCGGCCATCCCCGTGGCGTGGAACCAGCTCAGGTCCCAGTCGATGCCCGGAATGAAGCGGATCCGCGATTCGGCCAGGTAGGCCCCGTCGTCGCCTTCGATCGCGACACGGGTCAACAGCACCGAATACTTCCAGACGCGACGCATCGCACCGACCCGTTGGCCGCCGTCCCGGAACACCTCCCAGCGTTCGAACTCCGGCGGCGCGTCGAGGAGCTCGCGCGGCGTGGACATGGTGTGTCCCCCTTAGAAGAGGGCAACCTTCGGTTCGCGCGGGAAGATCCGGTCCAGCTCGGCCAGGTCCTCGGCGGTGGGCTTCCAGGACGCGGCCACCGCGTTCTGCCTGACCTGTTCGACCCGGGTCGCCCCGGCGATGACGCTGGACACCGGGGTCTGCGCGGCCAGCCAGGAGAACGCCACCTGGACGGAGGTGAGGTCGCGGGCCGCGGCGAAGTCGCCCAGCTCCGCCAGCTGGCCGAAGTCGGCCTTCTCGAGCAGGTTCTGGCGCGAGTGGGTCAGCCGGCTGCCTTCGGGCGCCTGCCCGGAGGAGTACTTGCCGGTCAGCAGACCGTTGGCCAGCGGGAAGTAGGGCAGCACGCCCAAACCGTAGGCAGCGGACGCCGGCAGGACCTCAAGCTCCGCGCGCCGGTCCAGCAGGTTGTAGTGGTTCTGGCTGGAGACAAAGCGCGTGTACCCGCCCGAGCGGGCGGTGAATTCTGCCTCGGCGATCTGCCAGCCGGCCCGGTTGGAGTGCCCGACGTAGCGCACCTTCCCGGAGGCGACCAGGTCATCCAGGGCGGCGAGCGTTTCGTCGATCGGGGTCAGCGGGTCTGGGGTGTGGAACTGGTACAGGTCGATGTAGTCGGTACCCAGCCGGCCCAGCGAGGCCTCCACGGCTCGCATGATGTAGCGGCGCGAGCCCCGGGCACCGAAATCACGGCCGTTGGCGCCGGAGGTGTCCATGCCGAACTTGGTGGCGACGATGACGTCGTCGCGGTGCCCACCCAGGGACTTGCCGAGCCGGGTCTCGGAGAGTCCTGGCTCGCGGCCATAGGTGTCGGCAGTGTCGAAGAACGTGATCCCGGCGTCCAAGGCCGCATGCACGACGGCGTCACTGCCCTGCTGTGATTCGGTGGCGGTTCCGCTGCGGCCGAGGTTGTTGCAGCCCAGGCCGACCACCGACACCGTGAGACCCGAGCGGCCCAGTCGGCGGTATTCCATCTCGGGATGCGCTGGCTCGGTGGTGTTGCGGGTCGAGTTGCTGGCGTTGCTCACGTCGGTGGGTCCTTTCGGGGGTGGTCGGCTGGGCCTGCTGTCGTCTCTGGGGCGCTCAGGAGAGCGAGAACTTGCCCTTCGGCGGCATCGGGTACTTCTGCTTCGCGGACTCCGGATCCTCGAAGGGGGCGACGCCGACGGAGAGCTTCGTGAAGTCGAGCTTCGCCTGGCGGATGCAGACGGTGATGGCGGTGACTGCCTTGGCTGGTTCCGGGGAGAGGATGCGGATGTTGAGCTTGCGGGGGGCGAAGTCGCTGGACTCCACCGTCCCGAGGCCGCGCCAGGCCAGATGCCCGCGCAGCGCCTCGAGGGCCTTGTCGCGCAGGTATTCGTCGCGTGAGGTGCCTTCGGTGGACTTGAGCGCGTACTGGGCGATGACCCAGGACTGTTCGGCGTCGGTGAGTTCGGCGTAGCCGTCCTCGGTGCACTGCTGGCCGAAGGCCTCCATGAGGGCTGCGCCCTTGGCGGCGTCGACGTCCACCGCTTCCTGGGTGGTCGACTGGTGGCCCACGGTCCCGTGGTTGACCACGAACTGGCCGGTGGCCTCGCCGTCGGCCTGTTCGAACCAGGCCTCGCGGAACTGCAGGATCCCGTCGTCGTCACGGCGGTAGGTGCGCTGGATGGGCATGGATTCTCCTGGGTTCTGGCGTCGGTGTCCTCGCGGTCCGCGCTGCCTCGGTTTCCGGGGCGGCGCGGTGCAGCATCTAGCCTACTGCCTGCGAGATCAGGCGGCGTCCGCGCACGAACCAGGCGTCGGCGGTGGTGCCGAACGGTTCATCTCCGGCGCGGACCCGGGTCAACAGGTCATCGGCTGCGCACTGCAGCCGCTGGACCAGTTCATCCGGGTAGCCCAGCAAGCGGGCGTGGTCGGCGAATTCGTCCTCGTCGTCCAGGTAGACGCCCCGGGTGGTGGAGCGGACGACGTCCAGGTCCATGTCGATGGAGTTGAACTCCCAGCCCTGCGGTTTCAACGGCCGCCAGCCGAGGGTGCAGGAGACGTCGATGTACACCCGCAGATCCCCCGGATGCGTCTCGTCGTAGCAGGTCGCCACCCAGTCGCCTTGGTGGGGGAAGAGGCAGACGGCGTCCGATTCCGCAGCGAAGCCTGCACCGGGACGCGATACCAGCGAACCCTGCGGCTGGATGACCCAGTGCCCGTGGTGATCGGCACCCAGGTACCTGCCGGGAACCACCCAGTGGGCGCCGCCGTCGTACTTCCAGGCCCGGGCGATCACGAAATCCCCCACGGCGATGCCGTCCGGGGCGGCCGCCAGGCCCTGCGGCAGGCTCACAGCCGCGGGATCTGGCCGGTGGGCAGCTCCTGGCCCGGCAGCGGGCGGGCGAAGGGGACCTTGGTTCCCAGCACCTGCGCCAGGGTGTCCTGCGTGATCTGGTTGGCGGTCAACCCGACGCGCTCCAGGACCTGGTTGCGCGAGCCGTGCTGGAGGAACTCGGAGGGCAGGCCCACCTCGTTCAGGGCGGTGTCCACGCCCGCGGCACGCATTTCCTGGCGGATCCGCGAGCCGACTCCCCCGGCCTTCACGCCGTCCTCGATGCACACCACGATGCGGTGGCGGGCGGCCAGGCCGATGATGGAGCGGGCCACCGGCAGCACCCAGCGCGGGTCCACGACGGTGGAGGTGACGCCCTGGGCCTCGAGCCGGCCGGCGACGTCCAGCCCCAGGGTGGCCATGGACCCGACGGCGACGATCAGCACGTCCTTCTCCCCGTCACCGCGGCGGTCCAGGACGTCGACGCCGTCGTGCAGGCGCTCGATGGCCTCGAGTTCGGCCCCGACGCTGCCCTTGGAATAGCGCAGCACGGTGGGCGCGTCGTTGATGGCGACTGCCTCGCGCAGTTCCTCGCGCAGCCGGGTGGCATCGCGCGGGGCGGCCAGCGCCAGCCCGGGGACCGACTGCAGCAGGGCCATGTCCCACATGCCGTGGTGGCTGGGCCCGTCGGGTCCGGTGACCCCGGCCCGGTCCAGCACGATGGTGACGCCGGCGCGGTGCAGGGCCACGTCCATGAGCAGCTGGTCGTAGGCACGGTTCAGGAAAGTGGCGTAGAGCGCGACCACCGGGTGCAGTCCCCCGAACGCCATGCCGGCGGCGCTGGTCAGCGCGTGCTGTTCGGCAATGCCGACGTCGATGACCCGCTCGGGGTGGCGTGCTGCCATGGCGGAGAGGCCCACGGGGATGAGCATGGCACCGGTGACGGCGACGATGTCCTTGCGTTCGTCGGCGATGTCGGCGATCTCCTCGCCGAAGACCGACGTCCAGGATTGGGCGCCGGGCCGCTCGACGGGTTCACCGGTCTCGGGGTCGATGACGCCCACCGAATGCATCTGGTCGGCCATGTCGGCCAGGGCCGGCGGGTAGCCCCTGCCCTTCTCGGTGAGCGTGTGCACGATGACCGGGCCCTCGTAGTTGCGGGCCTGCTGCAACGCCTCCTCCACGGCGGCGAGGTTGTGGCCGTCGATCGGGCCGATGTACTTCATGCCCAGGTCCTCGAAGAGCCCCTGGGGTGCCCACCAGTCCTTGATGCCCTTCTTGGTGGCGTGCAGCGACTTGTAGGTGAAACGGCTGACGGCCCCGCCCTGTTGCAGGCGGTCCTTCCACCAGGACAGCGTGTCCTCGTAGACCGGGTGGGTGCGGACCTTGTCCAGCGTGCGTTGGCGCAGCCCGGCCAGCTGTTCGGCCAGCCCGCCGATGGTCGGGGCGTAGGAGCGGCCGTTGTCGTTGACGACGATCACCACGCGCCGGTCCGGGTCGGCGGCAATGTTGTTCACTGCCTCCCAGGCCATGCCGCCGGTCAGGGCGCCGTCGCCGACGACGGCGACCACGTAGCGGTCCCCCTCCCCCGCCAGTTTCCGGGCCCGGGAGATGCCCTCGGCCCAGGACAGCGAGGACGAGGCGTGGGAGGACTCGACGATGTCGTGCTCCGACTCCGCGCGGTCCGGATAGCCGGCCAGGCCGCCCTGTTGGCGCAGCGTGGAGAAGTCCTGGCGCCCGGTGACGAGCTTGTGCACGTAGGACTGGTGGCCGGTGTCGAAGACCACCGAATCGCGCGGGGAATCGAAGACGCGGTGGATGCCCAACGTCAATTCGACGACCCCCAGGTTGGGTCCCAGGTGCCCGCCGGTCTGGGAGACGTTGGCGACCAGGAAGGCGCGGATCTCCTCCGCGAGGTCCTGTAGCTGCGGCAGGCTCAGGCCACGCAGGTCGCGTGGCTCGTGGATGCTCTCAAGCAGTCCCATGCGGGGTCGTCCTTTCGCTGCCGGGAAGATCATTCCATCGTACTGCCGCCGCTGCCCCGTTCACGAGTCGGCGTGCGCATCCGCGCGCAGCCCCAGGAAGGAGGCGACGGCGTCGTGCCCTTGCACACGCAGCGTCCAGTCGGGACGGTTCAGTCCCTGCGGTTCCAGCCGGAGGTGCTGCACGTCCTGCGCGTTTCCACCCCAGGACTTCCGGGTGGTCCCGTTCGGCGCATAGCCCACGGCGCGCGAGACGCCCAACGACGCCTCGTTCCAGCTCGCGGCCTCCGTCTCGGCTGCTTCCGCGCCAAGGTGGTCGAAGGCATAGAGCACGACGGCGGTGCGCATCTCGGTGCCGAGGCCCCGGCCCTGGGCCGATTGGCGGAGCCAGGATCCGGTGGAGACAGTGCGCAGGGTGGCGAAGTCGGTGGCCACCAGGTCCTGCATGCCCACCAGCTCCCCCTCGTGCCAGACGCCGAAGGGCAGCGTCCACGCCGCGGCTTCGGTCTGGGCCCGGGTGCGCCAGACGTGGCGCGCCATGTTGGCCGGCAGCTCCTCGGGCGGGACATCGGTCCAGGGGAAGGAGAAGGGACTGTGTGCCGGGTCGTGGATCCCGGACTCGGCGGCGGCGATGAACGCCGGAAGGTCATCGTCGGTGACCAGGCGCAACACCAGGCGGGGTGTGGCCAGGCGCAGGGCGAAGAGCGGCCAGGGGATCGTCGGGTTCTCCATGGGTTGAGTCTAGGGGCCGTTCCCGACGGCTGGACAAGACATAGCCAGCGAGTCCGCCACCGTGGTAGACAGCAAGGAGTACTGACGCAGCTCCTCGGTTCTGCGGCGACTGATATTCAGGTCAATCCGCCGACTCACCTCTGATCTGACGAGAACCCGCCGGAAGCGAAGCCGGCGCGAAGGAGCGCCCTCATGACACCCCAAGCCGGACCTACTCCCGATGATCTGCCCGCACCGGCCGCCTCCAACATCACCCCCCGGGCGTTGGCCGGATTCCGGCGTGAGCTGGATCAGCGGAAATACGACGCCGTGGACAGTTCGTGGGCGGGATCCGTACCGGCACAGTACGGGGTGGCACCGCGGATACGCATCGGACGCAGCAGGTGGTTCAACCTCTTGTGGCTGGTCCCCCTGGGCTTCGTGCTGCTGATCATCGGCATTGCCGTGGCCAAGGGGGTGCGCGAGATGCCCGCAGTCGCCGGGTTCATCGACCAGTACCCCGGCACAGTTGTCCCCAGCGGTCCGGAAGCGGGCACCGGGTTCCCGGCATGGCTGGGGTGGCAGCACTTCTTCAACATGTTGTTGATGATTCCCATCATCCGCTCCGGGTTGACGATCATCGCGGACCACCCCCGCTTCTACTGGACCCGGCACTCGACTCCGGGCAAGGACTGGTTCCGGGTGCAGAAACCGGTGCCAGCAGATCCCCTCTGGACCGCCAAGCAGGATTCCATCACGCTGCCCGACGGCATCGGCTTGCCGGGACGACGTCACTCCATCGGCCTCGCCCGGTGGTGGCATCTGGGCATCAACACCCTGTGGCTGCTCAATGGGATCATCTTCTACATCCTGGTGTTTGCCACCGGCCATTGGTTGCGGCTGGTCCCCACCGGCTGGGAAGTCTTCCCCAACGCCTTCTCGGTGATGATCCAGTACCTTTCCCTCGACTGGCCCACTGACGACGCCTGGGTCGCCTACAACAGCCTCCAGCTCGTCGCCTACTTCATCACCGTCTTCGTGGCGGCCCCGCTGGCCTTCATCACGGGGCTGGGCATGTCACCGGCCCTGTCGACGAAGTTCAGGTGGATCAGCAGGATCTTCAGCATCCAATTCGCACGTTCACTGCACTTCCTGGTTCTGGTCTGGTTCCTGCTGTTCATCGTGATGCATGTCACCCTGGTCGTGGCCACCGATGCCCTGCACAACTTCAACATGATGTACACGAGCAGCAACGACGCCGAGAGCTGGATCGGGTTGGGGGTCTTCGCCGCGTCGCTGGTCGTGATGATCGTCCTCTGGGTTGCCGTCACGCCCTTCACCTACCGCCATCCGCGCGCCGTCCAGCGCATCGGCTACGCCCTCATCGGCCCCGTGCAGCGGTTGTTCGAGCATCTGGATTCCAGGCCAGGCCAGTACACCGAAAAGGACATTTCGCCCTACATGTGGCATAACGGCAAGTACCCCGAGACGCCGGAATACCAGGAGCTCCACGAGAACAACTTCGCCGGCTACCGCCTGCAGATCTCCGGTCTGGTCGAGAACCCCGCGGAGCTGGACCTGAAGCAGCTGCGGGATCTGCCCTACCACGAGCAGATCACCCAGCACTTCTGCATTCAGGGCTGGTCCGGCATCGCCAAGTGGGGCGGCGTATCCCTGCAGACCATCGTCGATCTGGTGAAGCCAAAGCCCGAGGCCAAGTGGGTCATCTTCTACTCCTTTGCCGAAGGACCCGACGGCGGCATCTACTACGATGCCCAACCCATCGAGCAGATGGGGTACCACCTGACCATGCTCGCCTACGACATGAACAACGAAGCCCTGTCCTACGGCCACGGAGCGCCGCTGCGGCTACGCAACGAAGTCCAGCTCGGCTTCAAACTCGTCAAGTGGATCAAGGGCATCGAATTCGTCGAGGACTTCAAGGACTTCGGCGGCGGGGAAGGCGGCTACAACAACGACCACGAGTTCTTCGGCTACCGGCAATCCATCTAGGCGCGCTGGATCCAGGAAAATGAAACCGCTCAAGGCCCGGCGCCGCGTCCCGCCCGGGTTAAATGCCGCAGGGCGGGCCACCCGGTGTCCCGGATGGCCCGCCCTCGTGGTGCGGTGTGCTCTGCCTACTTGGCGGAGATCTGCCGCAGCACGTACTGCAGGATGCCGCCGTTGCGGTAGTAGTCGGCTTCACCGGGGGTATCGATGCGCAGTACCGCATCGAAGGACTTGGTGGAGCCGTCTTCTGCGGTCGCGGTGACCTTCAGCGTCGACGGGGTGGTCCCGTTGTTCAGCTCGGTCACGCCGGAGATGGAGAAGGACTCGGTCCCCTCAAGGCCCAGGGTGGCCGCGGACTCGCCCTCGGGGAACTGCAGTGGCAGCACGCCCATGCCGATGAGGTTGGAGCGGTGGATGCGCTCGTAGCTCTCGGCCATGACGGCCTTCACGCCCAGCAGTGCGGTGCCCTTGGCGGCCCAGTCACGCGAGGAGCCCGAACCGTATTCCTTGCCGGCGATGACGACCAGCGGGGTGCCGGCTGCCTCGTAGTTCACGGCTGCGTCGTACACGAAGGCCTGCGGTGCACCGGCCTGGGAGAAGTCACGGGTGTAGCCACCCTCGACGTTGTCCAGGAGCTGGTTGCGGATGCGGATGTTCGCGAACGTGCCGCGGATCATCACCTCGTGGTTGCCACGACGGGAGCCGTAGGAGTTGAAGTCCTTGCGGTCCACACCGTTGGCCAGCAGGTACTGGCCGGCCGGGGAATCGGACTTGAACGAGCCGGCCGGGGAGATGTGGTCGGTGGTGACCGAATCGCCCAGCTTCAGCAGCACGCGGGCTCCCTCGATGTCGGAGACCGGCTCCGGCTGCGCCTTCATGCCCTCGAAGTACGGGGGCTTGCGGACGTAGGTGGAATCCTCGGCCCACTCGAAGGTGTCGCCGGCCGGGGTGTCAAGTGCCTTCCAGCGGTCGTCGCCGTCGAAGACGCCCTCGTAGCCCTTGGCGAACATTTGCTTGTCGATGGAGGCATCCATGACCTTCTGGACCTCGACCGGGTTCGGCCAGATGTCCTTGAGGAAGACCTCGTTGCCGGCATCGTCCGTGCCCAGGGCGTCGACCTCGAAGTCGAAGTCCATGGTTCCGGCCAGGGCGTAGGCGATGACCAGTGGCGGGGAGGCCAGGTAGTTCATCTTCACGTCCGGGTTGATCCGGCCCTCGAAGTTGCGGTTGCCCGAGAGCACCGAGGTGGCGGAGAGGTCGTTGGTCTGGATGGCCTCGGAGATCTCCGGCTCCAGCGGGCCCGAGTTGCCGATGCAAGTGGTGCAGCCGTAGCCGACGATGTAGAAGCCGAGCTTCTCCAGGTACGGGGTCAGGCCGGACTTCTCGTAGTAGTCCGTGACGACCTTCGAGCCGGGGGCGACGGAGGTCTTGACCCACGGCTTGGACGCCAGGCCCTTGTCCACGGCGTTGCGGGCCAGCAGCGCGGCCGCCAGCATCACCGAGGGGTTGGACGTGTTGGTGCACGAGGTGATCGAGGCGATGGAGACCATGCCGTGATCCACGGTGAACTCGCGACCATCGGCCATCTTCACGTCGACCGACTTGGAGGGACGGCCGATGTTCAGGCTGTCCGCGTCACCGTCGGCGTAGTTGTGGATGTCCTTGCGGAACTGCTCCTTGGCGCTGGTCAGCTCGATGCGGTCCTGGGGACGCTTCGGGCCGGCGATGGAGGGGACCACGGTGGACAGGTCCAGTTCGAGACGCTCGGAGAAGCGGATCTCGCGGCTGGGATCGTGCCACAGGCCCTGTTCCTTGGTGTAGGTCTCGACCAGTGCAACGTTCTCCTCGGACCGGCCGGTCAGGCGCAGGTAGTCCAGGGTGACGTCGTCGATCGGGAACATGGCGGCCGTGGAGCCGAACTCCGGGCTCATGTTGCCAATGGTGGCGCGGTTGGCCAGCGGCACCTGGGCGACGCCCTCGCCGTAGAACTCCACGAACTTGCCAACCACACCGTGCTTGCGCAGCATCTCGGTGATGGTCAGCACCACGTCGGTCGCGGTGGCGCCGGCGGGGATGGAACCGGAGAGCTTGAAGCCCACCACGCGCGGGATGAGCATGGAGACGGGCTGGCCGAGCATCGCTGCCTCGGCTTCGATGCCGCCAACGCCCCAACCCAGCACACCCAGGCCGTTGACCATGGTGGTGTGCGAGTCGGTGCCCACGCAGGAGTCGGGGTAGGCGCGCAGCTTGCCGTCGATCTCGCGGGTCATCACGGTGCGGGCCAGGTACTCGATGTTGACCTGGTGGACGATGCCCGTTCCCGGGGGGACGACCTTGAAGTCGTCGAACGCCGTCTGGCCCCAGCGCAGGAACTGGTACCGCTCGCCATTGCGCTGGTACTCGATGTCCATGTTGCGCTCGACAGCGTCCTTGTTGCCGAAGACGTCGATCTGGACCGAGTGGTCGATGACCATTTCGGCAGGTGCCAACGGGTTCACGCGGGTCGCGTCGCCGCCGAGTTCCTTGATGGCCTCGCGCATCGTGGCGAGGTCGACCACACACGGCACGCCGGTGAAGTCCTGCATCAGCACGCGCGCCGGCGTGAACTGGATTTCGGTGCTTGGTTGGGCATTCTCATCCCACTGGGCCAATGCCCGGACGTGGTCGGCCGTGATGTTGGCGCCGTCCTCGGTCCGAAGCAGGTTCTCCAGAAGGATCTTGAGGCTGTACGGAAGGCTGTCGCTGCCCTCGACCGCGTTCAGCCGGAAAATTTCATACTCGTTGCCATTGACGTCCAATACGCCTTTGGCACCAAAGCTGTCCACATTACTCACTGGGACTCCTCTCGCCAGACTTTCATCTTTGTTGCACGCCCGTGCACGCCGCCAGTAAGGCGAACCTAACCGGCTTCGCTGCACGATGGGATGGCGGCAGAGCTCGCGGCCAGTCTATCCTTTCGGCGCCGGAACCAGCGCCCCGACGCACTCCACATGGTGGGTGTGCGGGTAGAGGTCGAGGGCCCGCAGGGATTCGAGCGCGTAACCTTTCAGCGCAAAGTCCCGGATGTCCCGGGCGAACGATGCCGGATCGCAGGATACGTAGGCGATGCGGGCGGGCCGGGCGGCGGCCACCGCGGCAACACCGGCCCGTCCCACACCGGTACGCGGAGGGTCCAGCACGATCCCGTCCACGGCTCCCGGCAACTTGTCGATTTCCTGGCGCAGCACCTTCTCCACGCGTCCCTGCCGGATGATGGCCTGGTCCAGCCCGTGGACATTGCGGCGGGCGTCCTTGCTGGTCCCCGGGGCTCCTTCGATCGAGACGACGGCGCCCTCGGGCCCCACGGCACGGGCCAACGGAACGGTGAACAGGCCGGCCCCAGCGTAGAGATCGGCGAAGGACTGGCCTGGCTCCGGAGCCAGGATCTGCTGCACCGCGTCCTGCAGCGCGTCGGGGGCGCTGCGGTGGATCTGCCAGAACCCCTCACCGGTGACCCGGTAGTCGTTGCCGGCGGCCCGTTCGGCCACCCAGGTCCTGCCGCGCAGCCGGCGCAGCGTCCCGGCGCCGTCCGCCGCGGAACCACCCTGCTGGGTGATCACTGCCACATTGCTGCCCTCGGGCAGCGCCTTGGCCAGGCGTCCGGCGGCTCCTGGCCGTGCGGCCGGATCCTCGACCAACAGCACCAGCGGAGCCCCACCGGCGGAGGGGGCTGCCACTTCGATCCGGGCCAGGCCGTGCAGGGGCAGATCGGCCAGGCCCAGGTCGTTGATCGCTGCCACGGCCAACGGCATCTGCGTGATCGGCACCAACCGCTCGGAATGGTAGGCGTTCATGGCCAGCCGTCCGGAGGCGTCGACGCTGAAGGCCGTCCGCGTCCGCCAGCCCAGTCCGTCGGCACGCTCCCCCGGCGCCGCCTCCACACCGGTGAACCCCACGTCTGCTGCCTGCAGTCCCGCGAGGCGTTCCAGCTGCTCGCGGACGACGGCGGACTTCAACTCGCGCTGGTAGCCCAGTTCGGCATGGCCGAACTCGGCGCCACCCACGGGCAGTTCCCCGGCGGCGTGGCGGGCCAGCGAGTCGGCTGCGTCCCAGAAGTGCGGCACCCGGTGCTCCGAGGCGTCCAGGACCTCGATTGTGTCGGCCCGCCAGAACCTGGCGCCTTCCCCGGCGTCGGTCAGTCGCGCCCTGACGCGCTCCCCGGGCAGCGCGTGCCGCACGAAGACCACCCGGCCCTCGTGGCGGGCCACGAAGTGCCCTCCGTGGGCCGGCGCCCCGATCTCGACCTCGATCGTCTCCCCCGTGATCGCCTCTGCCTGCATGCTCACTTGATGCTCCCGCCGTCGTGCTGTGGTGTGTTGTCCTCGGCGGATGGATCGCCGCGTTCGTTCTCGAAAAGGGCCCGTCCGTGGGTTTCCTCCGACAGCTGCCAGGGGACGCTGGCGACCACGACCCCTGGTTCGAAGTGCAGCCGCGTCTTGATCCGCAGGGCCGTCTGGTTGTGGACCAGCTGCTCCCACCAGCGTCCCACGACGTATTCGGGGATGTAGACCACGATCAGGTCGCGGGGGGAATCGGATTTGATGCCCTTGATGTAGTCGATGATCGGTGCCGCGGTCTCCCGGTAGGGCGAGGCCAGGACGGTGATCGGCACCGGGATCTGCAGCCGGTCCCATTCGGCGACGGTCCGGGCGGTGGCCTCCTGGTCGATGTCCACGATGATCGCATCGAGCTTGGACGGACGGCCGGCGCGGGCGAAGGCGACGGCCCGGAGCACCGGCTTGCGCAGCGTCGAGACCAGGATCAGCGCGTGGACCCGCGCCGGCAGCGCCTTGGCGGTGCCGGCCGTGTCGATCGACAGTTCACGGTCCACCGCGGCGTAGTGGGCATGGATCGAATACATCACCAGGTAGAGCACCACGATGGCCAGCACCGCCAGCCAGGCACCGAAGATGAACTTGGTGACCAGCACGATCACCAGCACGGCGGCGGTGAGCACGAACCCGACCAGGTTCAGCAACCGCGAGCGCATGATCCGGTGCCTCACCCGGGCCTTGGCGGTGCTGGCCAGCTGCCGGCTCCAGTGCCTGACCATGCCCAGCTGGCTGAGCGTGAAGGACACGAAGACCCCGACGACGTAGAGCTGGATGAGCGTGGCGACATGTGCGTTGAAGACCAGCACCAGGGCCAGCGCGCCGACGCCCAGGGCGATGATGCCGTTGCTGAAGCCCAACCGGTCCCCGCGTTTGCGCAGCTGGCGGGGCAGGTAGCCGTCGGTGGCCAGATGCGAGGCCAGGTTCGGGAACGAGGTGAACGCCGTGTGTCCTGCCATCCACAGCACGGCGACGGTGGCGGCGAGGATCACGAAGAAGCCGAAGCTGCCGGCGCCGAACACCGCCTGGGCGAGCTGTCCCAGGACGGGGTTCTGGATGTAGTCCCCGGGCACCGGCCCCCCGTTGGCGAGCAGGTTGGCCTGCGGGTTCTCCACCATGTGCACCCGGGTGGCGCGGGCCAGGAACATGGTGCCCAGGGTCAACACGGTGGCGATGACGCCGAGCATCAGCAGGATCGATGCTGCATTGCGGGCGCGGGGGCGGGCCAGGTTCTGCACGTTGGAGATCGGGGCCTCGATGCCGGTCAGCGCGGCGGAGCCGGTGGAGAAGGCGCGCAGCACCAGCACCACGCCGAGCAGGCCGGTGAGCGAGGAGTCGTAGCCGGCCTGCGGCAGGATCTCGAACCCGGCGCTGGGGGCCGCCCCGAGGCTGCCCCGGGCCGCGCCGATCGCCCCGGTCACGATCATCACCAGCATGGTGCCGATGAACAGGTAGGTCGGCAGCGCCTTGCCCAGGCGGGAGCGGCCCAGCCCGCGCAGGTTCAGCAGGGCCAAGAGCACGACGCCGGCACTGGCCAGCTGCGTCTGGTGGCCGTTGAGCGCGGGGAAGGCCGCAACGACGTAGTGGGCAGCGGAGGACATCGACACGGCCACGGTGAGCACGAAGTCGACCAGCAGCGCCGCCGCGACGGTGGTGCCGGCGCGTGGTCCCAGGTTGACGCTGGCGATCTCGTAGTCGCCGCGGCCCGACGGGTAGGCCTTCACCGACTGCCGGTAGGACGCGATGATCACCAGCATGACGGCCATGATGGCGATGCCCACCACCGGCGAGAAATAGATGGCCGACAACCCGGCAATGGCCAACGTCATCAGCACCTCGTCGGGGGCGTAGGCCACCGAGGAGAGCGCGTTGGAGGAAAGCAGTGGAAGCGCGAGCCGGCGGCGCAGCGGCGCCTGCTTCAGCCGTTCGGTGCGGAATGGCCTGCCAACCAGGATCCGCTTCAGCGCGTCGAGGAACGTCAGCACCAGTCAAAGTTAGCCCGTGCATGGTCTATCTGTCATACACGCCGCGCCTCCAGCGCCCGCCGGGTGCCCGGCGTGGGAGACTGGGAACCACTTGCGGGACGCCGACGGCGCCACCGCCACGACCACGACCCGGGGAGCAATGCATGGCCCACTTCGTCATCATGGGGTGCGGACGCGTCGGCGTCACGCTGGCCCACACCTTGGACGACGCCGGACATACCGTGGCGATCATCGACCAGGACGAGCGGGCGTTCCGGCGGTTGCGCCGGGGGTTCGCCGGCCAGAAGGTCAGCGGTGTCGGGTTCGACCGCGAGACCCTGGAACGGGCAGATATCGCCAACGCCTACGCCTTCGCCGCCGTCTCCAGCGGGGACAACTCCAACATCCTGGCCACCCGCGTAGCCCGCGAGAACTACCATGTGCCCCACGTCGTGGCCCGGATCTACGACCCGGGCCGGGCGGAGATCTACCAGCGGCTGGGGATCCCCACCGTGGCTGCAGTGCGCTGGAGCGCCGACCAGGTACTGCGTCGGATCCTTCCCGAGCAGGGCATCAACGGTGACTTCCGCGAGGCCTCCGGCCGCCTGATCCTCGGGGAGGTGTCCGTCAACGACGCATGGTACGGGCACAGCCTGGCCGACATCGAGGAGGTCTCGGGCATCCGGGTCGCCTACCTCACCCGTTTCGGCGAGGGGATGATCCCGCGCTCGGATGACCGCCTGCAGCAGGGCGACATCCTGCACGCCATGATGGCCGTGCGGACCATGGGCGACATCGACAGGATCCTGTCCAAGCCACCGGCGGCCACACCGGACGACGATGAGGAGCAGCAGTGAAGATCGTCATCGCGGGGGCCGGCAGCGTCGGCTCCTCCATCGCCAAGGAACTGATTTCGCACGGCCACCAGGTCCTGCTGATCGACGAGAAGCCCGAGGTAGTCGGGCGCAGCGGCGTCCAGGGGGCCACCTGGCTCTTCGGCGACGCCTGCGAGCTCACCACGCTCAAGGAAGCCCAGCTCGGCGAGGTCGACGTCGTGGTGTCCGCCACCGGCGACGACAAGGTGAACCTGGTCGTCTCGCTGCTGGCCAAGAGCGAGTTCGGCGTCGGCCGGACGGTGGGGCGGGTCAACAACCCGAAGAACGACTGGATGTTCGACGACGCCTGGGGTGTCGACGTGGCGGTGAGTACCCCGCGCATGATGACCGCGCTGGTCGAGGAGGCCGTCGAGGTCGGCGACGTGGTGCGGCTGCTGACCCTGCAGACCGGTGTCACTTCCATGGTCGAATTCACCGTCCCGGCCGATGCAGCCCTGATTGGCAGCACGCTCGGTGAGGTCCCGTGGCCGCAGGACACCGCGGTGGTGGCGATCCTGCGCGATGACCTGGCCATCACCCCCAGCCCCGATGACGTGATCGAGGGTGGCGACGAGCTGTTCTTCATCACCGCCATTGCCGCCGAGGACGATTTGCGCACGGTCCTGCGCTCGCAGACCCGCACCCGTTCCGACGGCATCGAGGACGACGCCGCCGACGCCTTCCGCGCCTAGCCGATATGAGATAGGCGCGTGGGCGTCAGCCGGGGTCAGGGGCGCTCTGCGGCGTCCCCGGTCCCGGGCGTGGATGCGGGGCGGGAAATCATCCAGGACAACCACAGTCCCATGGCGTACAGCGGGATGCCCATGACGATGCGGGCCGCCCCCAGCGCCTCGACGTTGTTCGCCGCGTACAACGGCAGCTGCACGGCCAACCGGGCAGCAAATACTCCAACGATCACCCAGGTCGCCACGTTGTAGGCGGTCCTCCGCCGCGGCTCCTGGCGCCACTGGGTGTTCTCGCCCCGGATGAAACCGAACACCAGTCCCATCAGCGGCCAACGCACGAACACGGAGAGCGCCAGGCCGAGGAGGTAGGCGCCGTTCAGGATGAAACCGGGGACGTAGAAGTCGCGGGCATTGCCCGTGGTGCGCGCCACCAGGGCACAGATCACGACGCCGAAGAGCCCGGCCAGTGCCTGGCTGAGTCCTGACTTGCGGACCAAACGGACCACCGTGAACACGGCGGCGATGGCCAGCGAGGAGATGAGTGCGGGGTTCAACTCCTGGGTCGCCATGAAAACGCCCAGGAACACGATGCCCGGCAGCAGGGCTTCCACGAGGCCGCGGACACCGCCGACCGTCTTGAGCACGTCGACCTGTCCGCTGGCGGTCCGGTGGATTCCCGATCCCTCGGCCAGGCGGCGGCCCAGGTCATCGGCCGGGTTCATCTCCGGTTCCGGGGGCTGGCCGTTCTCCGGGCCGTGGCTCATGTGTCCTCCAGGGGATGTTCGCGTTCCGGCAGGATCTCGTACCGGGGGTTGTAGATGGTGGGGAGTCCGTCGACCGGGGCGATCATGCCCTCGAAGCGCAGCCGGGTGCCGGCTTCGATGCCCGGGACGCGACGTTGACCCGTCCAGACCAGACGGATCCGGCTCACCGGGGTGCGGCGTCCTCCGGGGGGAGCCGGGGTGTCCACGACGCCTGCGGTGAAAACCGGGGCCTGCCCGCCCGGAAGGATCCTGATGTGCTCAACGAAGCCGCGGGCCTGGATCCGTCCGCGGACGGGCAGCTGGCTCAGCGCAGAGCATTGCTCGGCGTCGGCTGCCACCGGGCGCCCGGGGCCCAGGTCGGAGCCCCGGCGCCGGGTCGGGTGGGAGCGTTCAGCCAATCTGGGTGATCTCCGGCCCGCGTTCGGGCCGCCCATCCAGACCCGAGTCGCCGTCGTCGGTGCCGTCGGCGGGTTCCTCACGGGCGACGGCGCCGGCGGGCATGGTCAGCGGGATGAGCTCCGTCGGCGGCATGGGCTGGTCACCGCGGTCGACAACCACCCGTGCGAACCGGTCTTCGAGGCGCTCGGCCTGGGCGCGATCCAGGGTGGCCGGGCCACCGATGACGCCACGGAGGAACCAGCGTCCGCCATCGACGCCGAGGAACCGCGCGACCATGTATCCCTGGGTGCCGTCCGGACCTTCGGCGGGAACCCGGGCGATGAGTTCGGTGCCGAAGCGGCCCTCCACCCGGTCGATCTTGCCGTCCTGTTCGCCGATGCTCTGCTCGATCTGCGCGGCAATGCCGTCCCACAGGCCCGAGGACTTCGGTGCGGCGAAAACCTGGAGCTGCAGCCGGGACCCGTCGAGTTCCAGAGCCGCGGCGATCACGCGCTGGCTGCCCTCCTCGACCTCCAGGCGCAGCTGCATGCCCTCGACGGGCTCGACCTTCAGCGCACCGAGGTCGATGTAGTGCTCGTGATCGGGGGCATCGTCGATATCGAACGGCCCCTGTTCATTTCCCGGGGCCAGTGGCTCGAGGCCGTCATCGGTTCCGGCGCCCGAGGCGGTCTCCGAATCCGCAGCGTCCTGCCCGGTCCGGGCCTCGGACACTGCGTCGTCGGTGGTCTTGGTGGTCTTGCGCTTGAAGATCATGGGTGCTCCTCCCGGCCCCTCGGGGCCGCAGCTGGTGACAAGGGGATGACGGTGCTCAACGCGATGGCGACGGGGTGAAGCCGCCGGTGGACCCGAAGCCCCCGGCGCCGCGCACGGAATCGGGCAGGTCCTCAACGGGGATGAAGGCGGCATGCTCGACGCGCTGGATGACCAGTTGCGCGATGCGGTCACCGCGGTGCAGCACGATCGGGGTCCGGGCATCGGTATTGAGCAGGGTCACCGAAATCTCGCCACGGTAACCGGCATCGACGGTTCCCGGTGCGTTGACCACGGTCAGGCCGTGTTTGGTGGCCAGACCCGAGCGTGGATGGACCAAGCCGACGAATCCGTCGGGCAGGGCCAGGGCAACCCCGGTGGGAACGAGCTTCCGCTCCCCCGGTTCCAGGGTGACGTCTTCGCGCGCCCGCAGGTCCGCGCCCGCATCACCCGGGTGGGCATACGACGGCGGTTCCAAGCCGGAATCGAGCATCTTCAGCTGGACGTCAAGGGTGGTGGTGGGCTGGTCGGGCATCGTGGCCGGGATCTCCAGGGCGTTGCGGTTCATGAACGAGTTCACTCTAGCCCGATTGCCCCGCAGCCCCAATGCACGGCAGGACGCCCCGGCAGAATAAGCTGGTGTCATGCCTGATCAGACTGCCTCCACATCGTCCCCCGAGATCTACCGCGAAAAGCTCTGGCCCGCCTGGTGGCTGTGGATCCTGGTCGTGGGGACCGGGTTCGCCGGAATGGCCATGTTCCTGCCGGTCAACCTGGAGCTCTCCATTGTCGTGGGCATCATCGTCTTCATCGCGGTCGGGATCATCATGCTCTCGTCCACCCCCACCATCAGTCTGACCGCCGACTGGTTGAAGGTCGGTCGCGCCAGCATTGAACGACGCTTCATCGGTGAGGTCTCGGTCTACCGCGGCGAGGAAGCCACCCTGGAGCGTGGACGCCGACTCAACGGCACCGCATTCCTGTGCCTGCGCGGCTGGGTCGACCCGGTGGCCAAGCTCGAGATCATCGACCCGAATGACGCCACCCCCTACTGGCTCGCGTCAACGCGCCGCCCGGAGGAACTGCAGCGCGCCCTGCAGGAAAGCGCCCGGGCGTAAGTCCCTCCCCGCAGGTCATGGGCGGGCCCTGGCGTATCGTCGGGGACCGCCGCCGTGAGCTGGCTAGCCCTCACAGTCCTTGCAGTAGAAGAGCCCGTTCTTCTCCTTCGCCACCTGGGAGCGGTGGCGCACCAGGAAACACGAAGCACAGGTGAACTCATCTGACTGCGCCGGAAGCACACGGACCAGCAGTTCTTCACCAGAGAGGTCGGCGCCGGGCAGCTCGTAGGAGTCGGCTACCTCCGCTTCGTCTTCGTCAACCACCGCCGACTGCTTGTCGGTGCGACGGCCCTTGAGCTCCTCGAGGGAGTCTTCCTTGGTATCGTCGTCGTTCTTGCGCGGCGCATCGTAGTCGGTCGCCATATTCTCTCGGTCACGCTCCGGTTCTTCGCTGGTCATCGGTCCGCGCGGGCGGGTGCCCGCACTCCCGGATCGGTGTCTGGACGGGGAATTGATCCTGGGAATCGGAGACCGCCCCCAGGGGTCGATCCAGTGTTTCCGTCCCGTGAAGCACAACGCCCCGACCGGGCATTTTGTGCCCGTGACGGACAGATTGTTCACCATCGGCCGGAGAATTCCAAATCCCGGTGCGGAACAGCCCGGGAGCCAGGCCCAGCGGCCGTCCCCGCCGGGTCCCCGGGGCCCAAACAAACCGCGCCACACCACGGCAAATGACGGATTATCACGGGGTCCAGTGGCAGAGTCTTACCCGTACGTAGGCATCCGTGGAGGGAAAGTATGCAGCAACTTCGGCTCGTAGGTGTCCAAGAGGATGGCGAGCACCTGCTGTTGGGCAGTGACGATGGGTCCAGCTTTGTGCTGCGCATCGACGAGGCGCTCCGGGCTGCCACCGCCCGGCCCATTGGACGCCCCGCCGCGTCCACTGCGGAACATGCGCCCACCGCGCTGTCCCCCCGCGAGATCCAGGCCCGGATCCGCACCGGGTCCACCGCTGAGCAGGTGGCCGAGGAATCGGGCCTGCCCTTGGACCATGTGCTGCGCTATGAGGGTCCGGTGCGCGCGGAACGCGACTACATCGCCCAGCTGGCCCGCGGCATCGAGGTTTCCACCCCGCAGGGGCATGACACCTACCGTTCGGCCTTCGGCGACGAGCCGGCCTCACTGGGCGAAATGGTCGGCGTCCGCCTGAGCACGCTGGGCGTCAGCGCCGCGTCACTGGAGTGGGACGCCTGGCGCCGCAGCGATGGCTCCTGGGATATTTCGGCAACCTTTGACGTGAGCGGCTCGAATACCGATGCCAGCATCGGCGAGGAGCCCCCGGCACTCTGGGTCTTCCACCCGGCACGGAAATCCCTGCAGAACGCCAACCGGTGGGCCCAGGTCCTCAGTGAGATGGAGCCCGCGGAAAACGCGTTCACCAACCGCCGGCTGACGGCGGTGGCCGACCGTCCCTTCGATTTCGAATCCGAGCCCAGCCACGAGGTGCAGGGCGCCGCGAAGGGCACCGGATCCCCCGCTGCCCCCGGCAACGACTCCGAGGAACTCCTCGATGTCCTGAGGGCACGGCGCGGACAGCGTCTGGGTGTCGACGAGGACGGCGACGACGCGTTGGCGCTGCTGCTGTCCCAGGGGTCGATCCCTGCAGCCCACCCCCGCGACGAGGAATTCGTCGACGAAGGGGAAGCCCGCCGACTGGGATTCGCCCCGGCCCATGACGAGGCCGACGACGAGGACCTTCCGCACCTGCACGACGGCGTCAGCACGCACACCAGCGAATACACGGTGATCCCCGGCCTCAGTGCTTCGGACTTCCGCCACGCCGACGACTCGGTGACGCGTCACGAGGACACCGACGACGACGGTGGTGCTTCACGTAAGAAGGCCAAGCGTTCCTCCGTCCCCAGCTGGGACGAAATCGTCTTCGGCAAGAAGCGCGACTGACCTGCCGCTGGCCGGCCCGTGTCAGGGGGCCGCCAGCACCAACAGGGGGACTTCGCGTTCGGCACGCGTCATCGAACCATGCTGTCCCACCATCTCCATCGCCTGCGCGGATGACCTGCGCCCGTCGTAGAGTGCGAGTTCACCGCTGGCCAGCACCAGCACGTCCCCGATACGTGCCCTGACCCGCTCGTCGACGGCACCGAAGTATCCCCGGTCGATTGCCTCGTCCCGGGTGATGACCCATGCCTTGGCGCCGAAGGCCTCTTTCCACCGCAGGATCACCGCCGCCCGGGTCTCCTCCGTGGCGTCCGGTTCGAAGTGCAGCTGGACGGCCCGGGGCTCCCCTGCCGTCAACGCGATCCCCTCGAGCAGCTCCGGGTACTGCGAGTAGTCGATGCGTGCCTCGCGCCGCACGTCGACCATCCCGTGGTCGGCCACCAGAAGCACCAAGGTCCCGGACGGGACGCGCCGGGCCAGCGTGCGCATGTTCGCGTCCAGTTCCTCGAGCTCACTGACCCACTGGGTCGAATCGCTGCCGAAACGGTGCCCGGCCTTGTCGAGTTCATTCCAGTAGCAGTACACCAGTGCCCGATCGTGGGCTTCCAGCGCCTCCACTGCGGCGCGGACCCTGGCCTGGGGGGTACCGGCGGGCAGGAACTCACCACCGCTGAGCGAGGCGCGTGTCAGTGCCGAGTCCTTGAACCGCGGCAGGCTGGCGGTCGCGACGTACAGGTGCTCGGCGACGTCCGCGAGGACCGTGGGGTAGGGCTGCCATTCCGCGGGGTCAAGATCCTCCGGCCAGGCCCCCAGCATGTTCACCACGCGCGGGACCGCGGGGTCCACGACGTCGTATCCGACGATACCGTGGCGCCCCGGCACCATCCCGGTTCCCAGACTGGACAACGAGGCCGCAGTCGTCGTGGGGAAGGCGGCGTCCAGGGTCCTCGAATTCGCCATGGCCGACCGCAGGAACGGAGCATGCCCCGAGCGTGCCTTGAGCAGTGACTTGCCGAGGCCGTCTGCCATCACGACACATACCCGACGGGCCTTGGGCAGCCCCAGCACGTTGGTGTAGCCGGGGGCCCCGAGGGCGGCTGCAGCACTGGGCATCAACGCCGACAGGTCGGCCGTGCCGTACCGCGGCGCAGCGGGTAGTGGTTCGGCTGGTTCCAGTCGCGGGCCGGTGGCGGTTCCCACCCGGTTCAGCCCTGGTGGTGGCCGCGCACGAAACGGCCCGGGGCCCGTGGCGTCCGCGGATCGGTGGTCACCTGGCTGGGTTCCAACGCGGTGGAGGTCGTTGCCTTGCGGAGTGCGCGGGCAAAGGCCCGGGCCTCGTCGACGGCCTGGAGCCCATCGGCTTCGGCGCTGACGCGCATGACCACGTCTTCCTTCTGCAGGGTGCCGGTGTAACCGTGGTCGGCGTCGCATTGTGGGTCTGCGCAGCCGGCGGGAGCCAGGTCGACGCGTTGGCCGCCCGACCACGAGATCGCCAGGGTCAGTTCGCGGCTCTTGTCACTGGGACGGTAGTCCTGCGGCTGGTGGTAGACGAAGCTGAGCACCACGGAGCCGATCCGGCCGATCGGCACGGTTTCGGTGGAGACCTGCGCCATGACCTGATCACCGATCTCGTCCATCTGCTGGTCGTCCACATGGACGATCACCATCACGTCGGCCGTCAGCACCAGGACGGTGACGTGCCGGTGGACCTCGGTGTGTTCGATATGGGTCTCCAGCTGGACCAGATGCGCCAGCGGCTCCATCCCGTCCAGGGCGTCTTCGACGACGTCGGCCACCAGGCGCGGGTAGAACCCGGCCCGTTCCAGTGCACTGTGCAGGTCGCGGCCGGCGGCCGAGGTACGGGAGAACATGTCCTCCAGTCTAGCGGCGCTGACGGCGAGGGGCCGATCCGGGACGCGCCCCCGGGTCAGCGCATCGCGCGACGGGCGCTGTCGGTGCGCTGGGCCGGGTTCCCGATCCGGATATCTGCCGACAGGACGGTCACCGTCCCGGTCGAGACCAGGACCGGGTTGAACTCCATCAGGGCCACTTCCGGATGGTCGTCCTTCAGGGTGGCCACCCGGTTCAGGAAGTCCTCCAGGCCCGGGACGTCGACCGCGGGGAACCCCTGGTAGCCGAACAGGCGTTGGGAGGCCCGCGGGCTGCGCACGAAGTCGGAGAGGTCCGTCGAGGTCAGGGGAGGGATCGCATGCGCCCAATCATCGAGCAGATTCACCGCATCCCCCGCCAGGCCAAAGGAGACCAAGGGTCCGAGGAGCGGGTCTTCGAGGGCGCGGACCACACATCCCTGACCCGAGGCGGCCATGGTCTGCACTTCCAGGTCATCGGCGCCAAAGTGCCGCAGCATCTGCTGCATGTGGCGGATGTTCGAGCGCAGGGATTCCTCGTCGGTGATGTTCAGGCGGACACCGCCCAGATCCAGCCGGTGCCGCAGGTACTGGTCACGTGCCTTCAGTGCGACCGGCCAGCCGATGCGGTCCGCGGCCCGGACGGCCTCGTCCTCGTTGGCGAACGGCACGGACTCCAGGACACCGATGCCGTAGCAGCCCAGCAGTTCGGCGGCGGCGTCGGGTGAAAGGGGCAACAGGTCGGTCCCGGTGACCTGCTGCATGTGACGTGCCAGGACCTCATCGGCGCGATCCCGGTCGATGCCGGGCGACTCGACGTAGTGGCCGAAGTCCCGATCACGCCAGGCAACATACTGGACCATTTCGGCCAGGGCCTCGATCGCTGCACCGGGAGAGACATACGTCGGGACAGCCAGTTGGAGCGGCGCCGCGTCCCGGACCTCCGCGGCTGCGGCGTCTTCGGGTGGCGCCGTGGGGCCTGGCTCCGGGGCCACCGGCTGGACAGCCGGCCCGGAAGGTTGCCTCATCTGCAGGAGCCCGACCGCCGGTTCCGACGGATCCATGATCCCGGTGAACGAAGCCAGCACGGTCTTGCCTGCCTCCCGGCCGGCGTCGTACAGGATTTCCGCCAGTTCCCGGTGCGTGATGCCCGGCGCCGGCAGCACGGCCAGGACCAGGCATTCGACCTCGGGGAGGGCCAGCAGACCCTGCAGCGTCCTGCGCAGCCGGGGCAGGGCGCGCGAGGCTCCGTCGTCGAGGACGATTTCACGTTCCCTGCGCACCACTGACAACTCGTGCTGTTCCGCGTTGTCCTCGACCACCCGGGCCAGGGCCGGCGAGTTGGCGACGACGGCGAGCCCCTTGCCGTGGGGCAGCGGCTGGGTGGCAAAGAGCTGGGCGACGTCCATCAGCAGTTCGTTGGACGAGACGCGGATGACCCCGGATTGGCGGAGCATGGCGTCGACGGCCCCGAGGGGTGCCTGGGTGGTGCGCACCGCGTGTCCCGGGGGCAACCGCAGTCCCATCACGTCGGATTTGGCCAACAACACCGGTTTGCTCCGGGCCAGCCGGCGGGCAATGCGCGAGAACTTGCGCGGGTTGCCGAAACTCTCGAGGAACAAGGCCACGACGCTGGTGGCGGGATCGTCCTCCCAGAACTGCATGGCGTCATTTCCGGAGACATCGGCCCGGTTGCCGGCCGAGACGATGCTGGAGACCCCGATCCCCCGCCGACTCGCTGCGGAGTAGAGCAGGACGCCGATGGCTGCCGACTGGCTGAACAGGCCCAGCCCGCCGCGTCGGGGCATCCCCGGGGCCATCGAGGCGTTGAAGCTGACCTCGGGCGCGGTGTTCACCAGCCCCAGCGAGGCGGGGCCGATCAGGCGCATGCCGTTGCTGCGGGCCATCCTGACCAGTTCGCGTTGCCGGCGCAATGTCTCGGCCTGGTCCGATCGGAAGGTCCCGGTGACCACCAGCAGGCCGCGCACCCCGTGGGTTCCGCAGTCCGCGACGACGGCCTCGAGTTCGGATTCCGGCACCGCGATGACCGCGAGGTCGACCGTTTCGGGGATCTCCGCCAGGGATCCGTAGGAGATCATGCCGGCCAGTTCCAGGGCGTCGGGGTTCACCGCGTACACGGAGCCGGTGAATCCCCCCTCGATGATGTTCTGCAACAGCGTGTATCCGACCGATCCCCACTGTCGGCTGGCCCCGATGACGGCCACCGACCGGGGCGCCAACAGGCCGGCGAGGGATTGTGCCTCGGCGCGGTGTTCCCGCGATTCCATGACGGCCCGCGACTTGTCGGTGGGGTCGATCGGGAATTCGAGCATGACGACCCCGTCGTCGAATTTGCGTTTGACCTCATAGCCGGCCTCGGCGAAGACGGTGAGCATCTTGCGGTTCTCCGGCAGGACCTCGGCGCTGAAGCGCTCGATGCCGTTCTCGCGGGCCGCCGCCGCGAGATGCTCGAGCAGGATCGACCCGGCGCCCTTGCCCTGCGTGTTGTCGGCGATGTTGAACGCGACTTCCGCTTCGAGGGGATCATCGAGCCGGTCGTACCTGCCGATGCCGATGATCTGCTGGCCGCGCAGCACGATCATCGCCACCCGGTTGACATGATCGACCTGGGTGAAGCGGGCGAGCTCGCGGGCGGTGAGCTTGGACTTGAAGGTGAAGAACCTCAGGTAGATGGAGGTCTCGGATTGCCCGGTATGGAAGCGCTGCAGTTCCTCGGCGTCGGAGGGTCCGATGGGCCGCAGGTGGGCGGTCGTCCCGTCGCGCAGGACGACATCGGCTTCCCAATGGGCCGGATATTCAGCGTTTTCCACCTCGTTCACCATAGGCTTAGCCTACGGCCTCCCCGCGCGGATCCGCTGCGATCCGGCATGCCGGGACGCTGCGCCCGCTACGGCGCCGTCCGGCCCAGGTCGGCAAGCACCAGCACCGATTCGAGGAATCACACATCATGGCCCGCAGGCAGACACCGGAACCACCGCAGGACTTCGTCGAGAACATCGTCGATATCGACGTGACCTCCGAAATGGAGGGGTCGTTCCTGGAGTACGCGTATTCGGTGATCTACTCCCGCGCCCTGCCCGATGCCCGCGACGGACTGAAGCCGGTCCAGCGCCGCATCCTGTACATGATGACCCAGATGGGCCTGCGGCCCGAGAAGGGGCACGTCAAGAGCGCCCGCGTGGTCGGCGAGGTCATGGGCAAGCTGCACCCGCACGGCGATACGGCCATCTACGACGCCATGGTCCGCATGGCCCAGGGCTTCGCCCTGCGCCTGCCGCTGATCGACGGGCACGGCAACTTCGGTTCACTCGACGACGGTCCAGCCGCCCCCCGGTATACCGAGGCACGGCTGGATTTCCCGGCGGTGGCGATGACCGACCACCTCGACGAGGACGTCGTGGACTTCGTCCCGAACTACGACAACCAGCTCGTCCAGCCGGAGGTCCTGCCGGCTGCCTTCCCGAACCTGCTGGTCAATGGCACCACGGGCATCGCGGTGGGCATGGCCACCAACATGGCCCCGCACAACCTCGGCGAGGTCGTCGCAGCAGCCCGGCACCTGGTGGAGAACCCCGATGCCCCGCTGTCGGACTTGATGAAGTTCGTTCCCGGCCCCGACCTGCCCAGTGGCGGCCTGGTCATCGGTCTGGACGGCATCAAGGATGCGTACACCACCGGCCGCGGTTCGTTCAAGACCCGCGCCAAGGTCGAGCTGGAGCAGATCAGTGCCCGCCGCAGTGGACTCGTCGTCACCGAGCTCCCCTACATGGTCGGCCCGGAAAAGGTCATCCAGAAGATCAAGGACGCCGTCACCGCCAAGAAGCTCTCCGGCGTCGCGGATGTCATCGACCTGACCGACCGCAAAAACGGCATGCGCCTGGTCATCGAGCTCAAGAACGGGTTCAATCCCAACGCGGTGCTGCAGCAGCTCTACAAGTACACGCCCATGGAGGATTCCTTCGGGATCAACAACGTGGCCCTCGTCGACGGGCAGCCGCGCACGCTGGGGCTGCGCGAGCTGCTCGAGGTCTACGTCGCCCACCGCCTCTCGGTGGTCACCCGCCGGACGGCGTTCCGGCTGGGCAAGAAGAAGGACCGCCTGCATCTGGTGGAGGGCCTGCTCATCGCCATCGTCGACATCGACGAGGTCATCCAGATCATCCGCACCTCGGACGAGACGGCCATTGCCCGTGAACGCCTGATGGCCGTGTATGACCTCTCGGAGATCCAGGCGAACCACATCCTCGAGCTGCGCCTGCGCCAGCTGACCAAGTACTCGCAGATCGAACTCGAGAAGGAACGCGACGAGCTCCAGCGCGAGATCGAACGCCTCAGCGCCATCCTGGCCTCCGACGAGCTGCTGCGCGGGCTGGTCTCCAGCGAACTGGCCGACGTCGGCGAACGGTATGCCACCCCGCGGCGCACGGTGTTGTTGAAGTCGGAGACCGCCACCGCCTTGAAGGGCACCACCATGCCCGCACCGGTCGGCGCCAGCGCCAAGGCCCCGCTGACGTTGGAAATCGCGGACGACCCCTGCTGGGCGGTGCTCTCCACCTCCGGGCGGCTGGCCCGCACCGCCACCCGCGATCCGTTGGCAACCGATGGCCCGCGGGTCAAGCACGATGTGCTCACGTCCCTGCTGCCGGCGACGGCGCGCGGGGAGATCGGTGCGATCACCTCCACCGGACGCATGTTGCGGCTGCAGGTGCTGGACCTCCCCGTGCTGCCGGCCACCACGTCCTTCCCGCATCTGGCCGACGGCGTCCCCGTCGCCGAGTTCATCTCGCTGTCCAAGGGCGAGGCCGTCGTGGGGTTGGTGCCGCTGAACACGGTCCTGGCCCTGGGCACCGCCCGTGGCATCGTCAAGCGCGTCACCCCCGACTACCCGCTGAACCGCGACGAGTTCGAGGCGATCACGCTCAAGCCCGGTGACCGGGTCATCGGCGTCTGCGTGCCGGGAGAGAATGACGATCTGGTCTTCATCTCCGCCCAGGCCCGGCTGCTGCGCTATGCCGCGTCGGGTGTCCGGCCCCAGGGCCGGACCGCCTCAGGCATGACGGGCATCAAGCTCGCCACCGACGACGAGGCCATCTTCTTCGGCGCAGCCCACCCCGACGACGACCAGGCGGTGGTTGTGACCATCGCCGGCGGCGGCGCCACGCTGCCCGGCACCGGAGCGGGCACCGTGAAGGTCACCCCACTGTACGAATACCCGTCCAAGGGCCGGGCAACCGGCGGCGTGCGGGCGCACCGCTTCCTCAAGGGCGAAGACGTGCTGACGCTGGCCTGGGCCGGGCATGGTCCCGCCCGGGCCGCGTCCGCCGCAGGGATCTCGCGGGCCCTGCCCATCGAACATGGTCGACGGGATGGCTCGGGTGTGCCGCTGTCCAGCAAGGTCGACGTCCTGGGCGGCATCCCGGTGGCCCCGGAGGCCATTGGGGAGCCTGCACCGCCGATCGACAGGTCCGCCAACGGTGAACCGGGGGCTGCCGAACCGGCAACCGCTCCGGCCCGTGCGCGCCGCTCCCCCACTGAGGCCAAACCGGCGGGCCGGCCCGCGGCTCCCGCGGCACCCGCAGGGGACTTCCTGCCCGGGTTCGAACCGGAGACGACGCGCAGGGCACCGTTGGCGGCCCCGGAGGAGGACAGCGTCCCCTTCGCCGACTCCGCCGTCGTGGAAGTCGAAGGACGGGGCACGACGCCGGTGCAGCCCTAGCTGCCCCGGCCCGCCGGAACCGGCGCGCGTCCGGCAGCGGCGCCGAGGTTCAGCACGGCGTCCGCCGTCGTGGCCAGGGCCGCATCGTGGGTGACCATCACGACGGCCACCCCGGCCAGGGCACCGCGCAGGTCCTGCAGGAGTTCGGCCGCCTCGTCGCTGCCCAGGTGGGCGGTCGGCTCATCCAGCAGGACGACGTCGGCGCCAGCCACCAGCGACCGGGCGACAGCCAGACGCTGCCGTTGTCCCCCCGACAGGCGGTGCCCGCCGCTGCCGATGCGGGTCTCGAACCCCGCGGGTTGGGCAGCGAACCAGGGGCCGAGCCCCACGGAAACCAGGGCGTCCCGCAGCTCGGCGTCATCCACCGGATCCGCGACGCCGCGGCCCAGGCACAGGTTGTTCCTGACCGACGCATCGAAGAGGTGGGCCTCCTGCGGGCACCAGCTGATCCGCCCCAGCAGCGGGGCGCCGGCTGCAGGATCGTCCCACGGATCGATGAGCCCGCCGGAGGCATCGAGCAGTTGCAGCGTCCCGGCCGCGGGCCGGACCAGGCCCAGCAACACGGCCAGCAGGCTGGACTTCCCGGAGCCCGAGGGTCCGGTGACGGCCAGCCACCCACCCCGGCGGACGCGGCCACTGACGTCTTCGACAACCGGTGCGTTCCCGGACCACGCCACGGCCACCCCGTCCAGTTCCAGCCCGTCCAGCCGACGGAAGCTGCCGGGATCGGCAGGCAGCGGGGCCGGCGCGTCATCGGCCGGGTCCAGGACGGTGGCCACGGCGTCGAGCCGGTCACCGAACAACGGGACCCTGGCAGCTGCCTCGGTGGCGTTGGCGAAGGGTTCGTGCAGGCTCAGGGCGAGCAGCGAAACCACCGCCAGCAGCGCTGCGGCATCGGCACCCGCCGTGTGGGCGGCGACGACGGCGATGCAGGCGATCGCCGCCAGCCCCGAGGAGAGCACGGCAACTGCCTCGCCGAGACCGGTTCCGGCGGCGGCACGGACCAACGCCGAGGACGCTGCCTGGTCGCGGCGGGTGAAATCTGCGACGGCGCTCCCGGCACGGCCGTTGGCGCGCAGGTCCCGGGTGGCCCGCAGCAGTGCCGATATCCGTCCGGCGATCCAGCTGCGATGCCGGGCCGCCTGCGCCGCGGCCCCCCGCTCGACGGTGAGGGCCAGCCAGGGCCCCCCGAGGAAACCCAGAATCCCCGCAAGGCAGAAGACCCAGATGGTTCCCGGCACCAGCAGGGCCGCGGTGAGGATCGATCCCATCCACGCCAGGACCGCCGCCGGCAATGGCACCAGCACCCGGGGGGCCGCGTCGCGCAATTCGTCGACGTCGGCCACCAGGTGGGTTAGTGCGCCGCCCGAGCGGGTGAGTTTCCCCCAGCCCGCCGGACGGGTGGACAGCGCCTCCCACAGCTCCGAACGCAGGACGGTGGCCCAGTCGAGGACGGCCCGGTGGACGGCAAGTTGCTGCACGTACCGCAGCGCGGCGCGGCCCAGGCCGAAGAACCTGACCCCGACGATGGCCACCATCAAGACCATCATCGGCGGCCGCGTGCTGGCGTTGACGATCAACCAGCCCGACACGGCGGTCAGCGCGGCCCCGGACAGCACTGCCGCAGCAGCCAACAGGACTCCCCCTCCCATCCCCGAACGCCACCAGCGCAGCGACGAGAGCACGCGCCGTCGCCCCCGCCACCCCGGCCGGCCGCCGGGCATCCGGGCGGTGGAAGCGCCGGCACCGGACACCACCCCCGGCTCACCGGCCAGGTCAGCGGTGCTGCCATCGTCGGGCTCCACTGCACCGGTCGGGGAACCAGCGGGCGAGGAGTCAACGGAAACCGCTGCTTCGGGGCCGTGGCGGAGCAGCCCGGCCAGCACCCGGTCGTGGGTGGCGACCACCAGGGTCACCTGGCCGCGGAGCGCGGTGAGCTGAGAACGCACGGCAGCGGCACTGGCACCATCCAGGTGGGCCGTGGGTTCGTCGGCCAGCAGCAGGCGCACCCCTGCGTGGCGCACCCGCAGCAGGGCCCGCGCCACAGCGACCCGGCGCAGTTCACCGGGGCTCAGGTCCTCGAGCGGTCGCTCGGCCAGGTGCCGTGCCTTGACGTCGCCCAGCACGTCATCGATCGCCGCCCGGGAGGCCTCCGGGGCGTGGAAGGCCAGCTCCTGGACTGCCGTGGGTTCGGTGAACCGCGGGTGCTGGCCGATCCAGGCGGTCGCCGCGGCTCCGGGCACGTCGATGACGCCCTCCGCCTCGGTATCGCGGGGCAGCACGCCGGCCAGGGCGTGCAACCAGGTGCTCTTGCCGCTGCCGGATACGCCGTCCAGGACCGCCACTCCCCCGGCGGGCAGGGTGAAATCCTCTCCGGCGAGAACATCCTGGTCCGCACCGGCATAGCGGATCCGCAGTCCCCGGACCCTGATGGCCGGCGCGCACCCGGCCGGCGCGGCATCCCGCCGGCTCCCGACGGCCGGGCCTTCCGGGTCCCCGGCGTCCGCTGCATCGCCGTCACCGATGACCGCCTCGGCACGGCGCAGTGCCTCCACCCCGTCCTCGGAGGCGTGGAACGCGGCACCGACGGCACGCACCGGCAGGAACACCTCGGGGGCCAGGATGAGGGCCAGCAGTCCGACCTCCAGCCCCAGGCTCCCGTACACCAGCCGCACACCGACGAAGACGGCCACCACCGCCACCGAGATCGTGGCAATCAACTCCAACGCGAACCCGGAAAGGAACGCGGTCCGCAGCGTGCCCATGGTGGTCTCCCGGTACCGTGTCGAGACCGCGGCCAGACCCCGGCGGCGCTCTCCGGCCCGGCGCAGTCCGATCAGTGCCGGCAGGCCCTGCGCGAGCTCGGCGAGCTGGTTGGACAGCGCATCGAGTCCGGCCGCCGCAGCGTCGATGCGGTCCCGGGTGTGCAGGCCGATCAGCGCCATGAACAGCGGCACCAGGGGCACGGTGAGCACCAGGATGACGGCGCTGACCCAATCGGCGGCGAGGATGCGCGCGCCGATGAACACGGGCACGACGGCGGCGCCCACCAAGGCGGGCAGGAACGTGGTGTAGTACTCATCCAGCCCATCCAACCCGCGCGAAGCCAGCGCGGCGACCGCTCCCTGTCCACGGGGTGCCTCGGCGGCGGAATCCCGGTTCCGTCCCGTCAGGACCGAGGTGACCAGGCGGCCGCGGAGGCGCTCCTTGGCACCGAGCACCACCCGTTGGGACGCATACGCCAACGCCCACGTGGCGACGGCACGCAGCAGGACCCCCAGGCAACCGGCCCAGAGCGCCGGCGCCAGCACGTTTCCGGCCGGCACGGCGCCCGCAGCTGCCACGCCGGTAATCCCGGAGGCCAGTGCCTGCCCCACCAGGATCAGGCCGACGGCCTTGAGCGCCGACAGACCGGAGAGCAGCACCAATTGCCGGCGCGGGACCTCGCGCAAGGCACGGTGGGGACCGCGGCCTGCTGCCGGGCGGTCCGCAAGGCGGCCCGCAGTGGATGGTGCGGGGGGCGTCGTCGGCGTCATGGTCTGGTTACACCACCGGGGTCACTGCGTGGGCTGCGGGGATGTGTGCCTCGGAGACGCGACGGCGGAACACCCAGTAGGTCCAGCCCTGATAGAGCAGGACGAGCGGGATGCCGAAGGCACCAATGACGCTCATGAGCCCCAGCGTGTACGGGCTCGAAGAGGCGTTCGCGACGGTCAGGCTGAACGCCGGATCGAGCGTCGACGGCAGGACCACCGGGAACACCGCCACGAAGATGGAGGCCACCCCGGCGACGAGGAAGAGCCCCGATGCGGCAAATGACCAGCCTTCGGCACCCCGCCGGTTGGCCAACCAGCCGGCCACCGCCCCGAGGACCGCCACGACGAGCAGGACCACCGGGATCGGCTGGGCGGCAGGCACCACGACCAGAATGGCCCACGCGGCCATCGGCAGCAACGCCAACGGCATCCAGCGCCCGATGAGCCGCCGGGCCCGTTCGCGCAATTCACCGTCGGTTTTCAGGCCCACGAAGGCCAATGCGTGGACGAGGGAGAACGCCACCACCGCGAGTCCGCCCAGGACCGCGTAGCCATTGAGCCACGCGAAGGCACCTCCGACCCGGTCGCCATTGGCGTCCAGTGGAAGACCGGTGGTGGTCAGGCCAAGCATCGCCCCCACGCCGAAGGCCGCGGTGAACGAGCCCAGGCAGATCGCCCAGTCCCAGGCATTGCGGCTGGATTGGCGGTGGGCCTTGCCCCGGTACTCGAAGGAGACGGCCCGGAAGATCAAGGCGACCAGTACCAGGACCAGGGGGATGTAGAGCGCGGAAAACAGCGAGGCGTACCACAGGGGGAATGCCGCAAAGGTGGCGGCACCGGCGGTGATCAGCCAGACCTCGTTGCCATCCCAGACGGGTCCGACAGTGTTCAGCAACACGCGGCGTTGGCGTTCATTGCGGGCGAGCAGCTTCATCAGCATGCCCACCCCGAGGTCGAATCCCTCGAGGAAGAGGTACCCGGCCCAGAAGAAGGCGATGATCACGAACCACAGGGTGGGGAGGAAATCCATCAGTGTTCCTTTCTCGTTGTCGTGACCGGGCTAGTAGGCGAAGGCGAGCACATCGCCGTCGCCCTTCGGGGTGTCGTCATCCGGACCTGAGTCGCCCGGCGGTGCTGCCGCCAGTTCGGGCATGGCCGAGGGGACGCCGCCGCGGATGTATCGGACCAGCATCTTGACTTCGATGACTGCCAGAGCCCCGTAAACGGCGGTCAGTGCGATCAACGAGAACAGCATCTCGCCTGCCGAGACCCCGGGCGAGACGGCAGCCGCGGTGTACATGAATACCTGGTCGACGGAGCCGTCCATCGTGGGATTCGGCGCGACGACGAAGGGCTGCCGGCCCATCTCGGTGAAGATCCAGCCCGCGGAGTTCGCCCCGAACGGTGCAAGGATGCCGAAGACCGCCAGGCGTGAGATCCACTTGCTCTCCGGGACCGTGCCCTTGCGCACCATCCAGAGGGCCACCAGCGCGGCAAAGGCCGCCAGCCCGCCGAAGGTGATCATCAGCCGGAAACCCCAGTAGGTGACTTCCATCAGGGGCAGGTAGTTGATCTCCTGGCCGGCGCGGTCTCCGTACATCGGGTCGTCGGGCAGGTGGGTGCCGTACTTTTCCTGGTACTGCGGCAGCAGCGTGTTCACCCCGGGGATCTCGGTGGTGAAGTTATCGTTGGCCAGGAAGGACAGCAGACCGGGCAGCTCGAAGACGGCGACGACATCATCACAGGTGGTGGCACCGTTGCCCTTGAGGTTTCCAATGGTCAGCACGGAGAAGCCGGTACCGTCATGGCAGGCTGCCTCGGCGGCGGCCATCTTCATGGGCTGCTGCTTGAACATCAGTTGGGCCTGGGCGTGTCCTGAGAGGGCCACGCCGGCGAAGGCCACCATGGCAACCACGGCACCGATGCGCAGCGACTTCAGCCACACCACATGGTCGGTCTTGTCCCGCCCGGCACCACGGCTGGTGTCTTCCCCGACGACGACGTGTCCGGTGGCATCCACGGTGTCGATGCCTGCGGCCCGACGTCGGTACAGATGGAACCACGAGATCCCGATCAAGAACCCGCCGGCAACGGCAAAGGCCCCGAAGATGGTGTGGGGGAAGGTGACCAGTGCAGTGTTGTTGGTGAAAACGGCCCAGGCATCGGTCATGACCGCCCGCCCGTCGATCATCTCGACGCCGACAGGGTGCTGCATCCAGGAATTCGCCACCAGGATGAAGTAAGCGGAGAACACCGAGGCCAGGGTCGCGGCCCAGATGCAAGCCAGGTGCACCAGCCGCGGCAGTCGCTGCCAGCCAAAGATCCACAGTCCCAGGAACGTGGATTCCACGAAGAAGGCCAACAGCGATTCCATCGCCAGCGGGGCACCGAACACATCACCCACGAAACGTGAATACTCGCTCCAGGCCATGCCGAACTGGAACTCCTGCACCAGTCCGGTCGCCACGCCCATGATGAAGTTGATCAGGAACAGCTTGCCCCAGAACTTTGTCATCCGCAGGTACTCCTCGCGCCCCGTGCGTACCCATATGGTTTGCAGGGTGGCGACCAGAATGCCCAGGCCAATGGTGAGAGGCACCATGAGGAAGTGGTACACAGTGGTGATACCGAATTGCCACCGCGCAATTTCGAGGGGGTCCATGGGCAACCTTCCAGACGCTGAGGACGCGACGGGTCGATCTCTCAACCCGACTTCTACATAACGTAGAATACTTCATTTCTACGCGATGTAGAACCTTTCGTAAATTCAGGGTAGATTGGTATCAGCGCAGCGTTCCGAACGCCGGCGGCCTTTCGCTGCTTCGGTTCTGCGCATGTTCTCGTTGGCTAGCTAAGGAATATCAGTGGCAACTCTCGGCGACCTCGAACGCTCGGTGATGGACTTGTTGTGGGACAGCGCCGACGCACAGACCGCCAACGACCTCCGCGACAAACTGGCGCAGGACGCTGGCAGTGAAGGTAAGGAACTGGCCGTCACCACAGTGCTGACCGTGCTGGCCCGGCTGGAGAAGAAGCAGCTCGTCACCCGCGAAAGGGACACGCGGCCACATCGCTACCGGGCGGTGACAAGCCGCGAGGAACATACCGTGGAGCTGATGAACGAAGCCATGGGCAATGTCATGGACCGCGAAGCGGTGCTCGCTCGTTTCATCGGCGGGATCTCCCCGGAGGAGCTGGCCTCCTTGCGACGGATCCTTGGCGACGGGGCTTCCGCTTAGCTGCGGCCCGGTAGCCGCCAGCCAGTCCCATGCTGACCGCCTCCTACCTCCTCCTCGGCCTCGCCATCATCCTGGCGTGGCCAGCCCCGGTCGTGCTCTCGCGTGTCCGCTGGACCGCCCGCTCCCCGTTCACTGCCTTGTTGTTATGGCAGGCGATCGCATTAGCCGGTGGCCTGTCAATGATCGGCGCATTCCTCGTGTGGGGTCTGGAGCCCCTGGGCGACGACCTGTTGTCCGCCCTCCGGGGATTCTGGGCGGTCCTCGCTGGTCAACCAGGCGCTGACTCGTTGACCGTCATCCACGTTTTTGCCCTCAGTACCGCATTGCTGATCGGCGGCCATCTGGTCTTCACGCTGCTGCTCACCGCTTACAAGGTCAATCGCCAGCGTGCCCGGCATCGCCGTCTGCTGACCCTGCTGAGTGGCCCGTCGCCCTCCATCCCGGGCGCGGTCGTCGTCGAGCACCAAGCGCCGGTTGCATATTGCCTGCCGGGATTCAGCGGCTCACTCACAGTCCTCTCGCGCGGACTTCTTGACTCACTTGACGCGGAGGGGCTGCGCGGAGTGATCGCGCACGAGCACGCCCACCTCGACCAGCGTCACGATCTGCTGGTGTTGGCTTTCGAATCCTGGCACCAGGCACTTCCCTGGCTTCCGACATCGCGGCTGGCGCGGCTGGCAGTCCAGGAGCTCATCGAAATGCTGGCCGACGACGCAGCGCTGAACCAGGTGTCCCGTGAAGACCTGTTGCGTTCGCTGATTGCGGTCTCCGCTGGATTGGGCGTGTCCGACGGTACGGGTGACACGTCGCCGACGGCCGGCAGAACCCCATCGCGGGGGCCAGGTGAAGCTTCCCCTCTGACGCCGGTGTCCGGGTCCGGGCATGCTGCGGCGGTGCCTGGCGGCGAGTTGTCCTCGCTGCGCTTGCGTCGTCTGCTCAGCCCCGCACCGGAGCTCCCCTTCGCGGCGCGGGCCACGGTCATGGGAACCTCGGTGCTCCTGATGGTCGTCCCCACATTGGCACTGGTCGCACCGGGACTGCTCGTCTGAGACCCGCGGGCCTCAGACGTCGATCTGTTCCATATCCAGGCGCTCGGCTCCGGCAATGATGAACTCCTTGCGCGGGGCAACATCGCTGCCCATCAGCAAGTCGAAGACCTGCTCGGCGCGCTCGGCGTCGGAAATGTTCACGCGCCGCAAGGTGCGGTGACGCGGATCCATGGTGGTCTCCGACAGTTGCTCGGCATCCATCTCACCCAGACCCTTGTATCGCTGGATGGGTTCCTTGTACTTCTTCCCCTGCGATTCAAGGTCCTTCAATACGGCATGCAGCTCGTTTTCCGAGTAGGTGTAGACCATCTCGTTGGCCTTCGAACCGGAATGGATGACCTCGACCCGGTGCAGCGGTGGAACGGCGGCATAAACCCGTCCTTGCTCGACCATGGGTCGCATGTAACGGAAGAACAAGGTCAGCAGCAGGGTCCGGATATGCGCGCCATCGACATCCGCGTCCGTCATCAACACGACCTTGCCGTAGCGGGCAGCGGAAATATCGAAGCTTCGACCTGACCCCGCTCCCACCACCTGGATCAGTGCGGCGCACTCGGCGTTCGAGAGCATGTCACCAACGGACGCCTTTTGGACGTTGAGGATCTTTCCGCGGATCGGCAACAGGGCCTGGAAGTCCGACGAACGGGCCAGTTTCGCGGTGCCGAGGGCCGAATCGCCCTCCACGATGAAGAGTTCGGAACGCGCGACATCGTCGCTGCGGCAGTCCGCGAGCTTCGTCGGCAGCGAGGATGTTTCCAACGCGCTCTTGCGTCGCTGGGTCTCCTTGTGCACGCGCGCCGAGATGCGTGATTTCATCTCGTTGACGACTTTTTCCAGCAGGGAAGTGGACTGTTGCTTATCTGCTCTGGCAGTGGAGGTCAGCCGGGCTCCCAGCTGCTTTTCGACCACCCGTGAGACGATCTGCCGCACCGCCGAGGTCCCCAGGATTTCCTTGGTTTGGCCCTCGAATTGGGGCTCCGCCAAACGAACCGTCAGCACCGCCGTCATCCCAGCGGTGACGTCGTCCCTCTCGATCTTGTCATTGCCTGCTTTGAGCTTGCGGGCATTGGCTTCAATGACCTTGCGGAAGGTCTTCAGCAGGGCCTGTTCGAACCCCGTCTGGTGGGTACCGCCCTTGGGGGTCGCAATGATGTTCACGAAACTGCGCACCGTGGTGTCGTACCCGACGCCCCAGCGCAGAGCGACGTCGACCTCGCAAGTGCGGTCGACTTCCATCACCCGGCTGTGTCCGGTGTCGTCCAAGACGGGGACGGACTCCTTGAACGTCCCCGTCCCCTGGATACGCCAGATGTCGGTCACTGCCGGGTCGTTGGCCAGGTAATCGACAAACTCCGAAATTCCACCGTCGTGGTGGAACACTTCCTCGATGGCCCCATTTTCACTGGCCGTTCCTGCCAGCTTGCGTTCATCGCGCAGGGTGAGGCGCAGTCCGGGAACCAGGAATGCGGTCTGTCGCGCCCTGGCTTCGAGCTCTTCATAGGAAAACTTTGCGTCGGCAGTGAAGATCTGGCGATCAGCCCAGTATCGGATCCGCGTTCCCGTGACTCCACGCTTGGCCTTGCCAACGATGTCGAGTTCGGAATTCTCCACGAACGCCACGAACGGGGCATCCGGCTTGGGCTTGCCCGTGTCCTTGAACCGCCCCGGCTCGCCGCGGCGGAATTGCATTTGGTAGGTCTTCCCACCTCGGTCGACCTGCACGTCCAGGCGTCCCGAGAGAGCGTTGACCACGCTGGCGCCCACGCCATGGAGGCCACCCGACGCAGTGTAGGACCCGCCGCCGAACTTGCCGCCGGCGTGGAGTTTGGTGAAAACCACCTCAACGCCGGTGAGCCCTGTTTTGGGTTCGACGTCGACAGGAATGCCACGGCCGTCGTCGTGGATTTCAACTGAACCATCCGGATGCAGAATGACGGTGATTGACTGCCCGAATCCGCCCAGGGCCTCGTCAACAGAGTTGTCGATGATCTCCCAGAGACAATGCATGAGTCCCCGGGAATCGGTGGAACCGATGTACATGCCGGGGCGTTTCCGCACGGCTTCCAGTCCTTCAAGCACGGACAGGTGACGTGCGTTGTACTCAGAACTCGGTGCCACGGTGGACATGCTCCTTGTCGACGGCGGAATTCGGACCTTCTCCACGGTAGTCCGCGGCAAAGGGATTTTTCGTCTCCCGCGCCGTTGACCCTTGCACCAACCACCTGCACGTCGCCCCTGCCGTGGCATACGACACGCCAACGGGCGAATGCGGCCGGATCAGTACGCGGTGAGCGAAAGTCGAGGTATGGCGAGATGATTCCCGCCCTTTAACTGGTTGTATGGAGTACACGAGATCTAAGGAGGTCACCATGACGGCAACATCAGTGGCAACACGCGGACTGACTGCGCTCGACCGCTGCGACCGCTGCGGGGCACAGGCATATGTGCGAGCGGTACTTGAGACCTCTGGCGGGGAGCTGCTTTTCTGCGGCCACCACGCACGCGATGTCGAAGCAAAGCTCCGTCCCATGAGTGCCGAGTGGCAGGACGAAACCGACAAGCTTCATGAAAAGCCGGTCTACTCCGACGAGGACTAGATCCCCCTCGGGATCGTTCCTCCCCGGACGTCCAGGCCAAAATGCGGGAACCGTGTCCTCACGGTTCCCGCATTTTTTTGCGTTGGCCCACCGGCTCCTTCCGCTGGAAGGAACGCTCAGTGGAAATGCCCCATGGAAAAGGCCGGCTCCGAAGGGAGCCGGCCTGACATCCAGCAGGTGCACGCGGCACCTGCTGGATGTTTCTAGTCCAGGTAGTCGCGCAATACCTGCGACCGCGAGGGGTGGCGCAGTTTGGACATCGTCTTGGATTCGATCTGCCGAATTCGCTCACGCGTCACGCCATAGACCTTGCCGATTTCGTCTAAGGTCTTCGGCTGGCCGTCGGTGAGGCCGAAGCGCATGGCAACGACGCCTGCCTCACGTTCGGACAAGGTATCGAGTACCGAGTGAAGCTGTTCCTGCAACAGCGTGAAGCTGACGGCGTCAGCGGGGACCACTGCTTCCGAGTCCTCGATGAGATCGCCAAATTCGGAGTCGCCATCTTCACCCAAGGGAGTATGCAGCGAAATCGGCTCGCGGCCGTACTTCTGCACCTCAACGACCTTTTCGGGGGTCATGTCGAGTTCCTTGGCCAGCTCATCCGGGGTGGGTTCACGTCCGAGGTCCTGAAGCATCTGGCGCTGCACGCGGGCGAGCTTGTTGATGACCTCGACCATGTGGACCGGGATACGGATCGTGCGGGCCTGGTCGGCCATGGCACGGGTGATGGCCTGGCGGATCCACCACGTGGCGTACGTGGAGAACTTGAACCCCTTGGTGTAGTCAAACTTCTCGACGGCACGGATGAGGCCCAGGTTTCCTTCCTGGATCAAGTCCAGGAACAGCATTCCGCGGCCGGTGTAGCGCTTGGCCAACGAGACGACGAGGCGCAAGTTGGCCTCAAGCAGGTGGTTCTTCGCGATCTTGCCGTCGTGGACGACCTGTTCCAGGTCCCAACGCAAGCGCTTGGGCAGATCGTCACCGGCCTTGAGCTTCTCGGTCGCGTAGAGGCCAGCTTCAATACGCAAGGCCAAGTCGACTTCCTGCTCCGCGTTCAGGAGCGCAACCTTGCCGATTTGCTTGAGGTAGTCCTTGACAGGGTCGGCAGTCGCGCCGGCAACGAGGACCTGCTGCTGTGGTGCATCGTCGTCATCGGAGGTGATGATAAATCCGCGAGCTTCGTCTTCGCGCGCGGCCGGATCGGCAGGTGCGCCGGACTTCTCGGCGTCGGGCTTTGCAGCTGCGCCTTCCTCGTCGGATTCCGCGTCGGCCGACGGAACGACGTCGTTCGCGGCACCCTCGGAGGCTGCGGCTTTCTTGGCCTTGTTATCGGCCCGCGTCTTGGCTGCCTTTTGCTGCGGCGTCAACTCGTCCGTCTCATCGGCTGTGTCCACTGAACCCGCCGCGGAAACGGGCTTCTTGCCCCGGCTGGTGGTGGCCTTGGAGCTTGATTTGGAAGCTGGCACGAATAACCTTTCTCACGGATCGACCGCGGTGCCACCTGACGGGTAACACCACTATGACCCTGTCAAGTCCGGGTTCCGCCACACGGCGGATCAGAATGAAGGGTCCAGTGGTTGCAACGCCTTCATTCGACCTTTTGTTCCCGGTTCCGCAATCGGAATGACAGGCGAGCGGCGAAAGCCCCTCAAAGGACACGGACCCAACCGGGTCTGCGGGTACAAGTCTCTCACGTTTCGCCTCGATCCCCGGCATTTGTCAGGCGTTGATGCCACCGCTCCACGCGGTCTCCCGGTTCGTAGCCCAACGGGGAAGCATTCCCCGGGCCAAAAAAGCATCCAAGAGCAATGCCAGGCGGTATTTCGGTTCCTCCGCCCGGCAGGTGGTGATGAGGGCGTGCGCCCCGCTGCTATGCCCCTTGGACCACTCGATCCACGCGAGGATACATAGGAGTGCGCATCGGTCCTCTCCTTGGGCAGCAGGGAGGAGTCCCCTGCCGAGATCCCATAGTCGTTCGAGAGACGTCCAACGAGGTGCCCGCGACGAATGCCCCAACATGAACTCGCCGAGGTCACGTAGCTGAACGCTGGTACCTGCCTCACGTAGTTGCCCCACCAGGGCTTGTCTGGCTGCAGAGCTTGAGGCTCCAGCGGCGAACGGCAGCGCGTCCCTGACCAGGTGTTCCCCCAGCGACGCCAACAGGACGCCCGTATCCGTGGGGTTGGACCGAAGCCGGTTCAAGAGCTCCTCCGGCTCCTGATCTAGCGCAGCGCACCAGCGTTCGAGCCCCCGGATAATCCCCTTCCACCCGTCGCCGGCCTCGCGTTGGGCTTGCACCACCTCACGTACGGCCTCTACCGTCGGCCAGGATCCAGCGGACGACCCATCCCAGAGCTCGGCCACCGGGCTACTGCCCTCGACGACCATGCGCAGGTTGGCATCGGAGAGCTGCACCTCCTCCAGAGGTCGACCACTCGCGGGACAGCAGGCGGGATCACTACACAAATAGGACCACCAGCTTCCGCGCCCGACCAGCCATGCATCGGCGATTCGGTACCCGCAACGTTGGAGCTGCGTGGCGACTACATCGATGAATTCCTGGCGCGGCAACCCATCTGCTTTCCGTTGCTGCCCCGTGTAGATGACCAGACAGGCGCCGTCTGCGTCGGGCGCGGCCCGCATGTAGTCGACCAGTTGGCGTGCCAGCCGGCGGGTGGCTGTCAGGCCGATTCCCTCTGCGGGAAGGTCAATGCGCAGCGTCGCTTCAAGGGCGTTCCCTTGAGTGATCAAGACGACCAGGCTCTCCCTCGGGTGGAATCCCAGCATGTGGGGTACCAGCGAAAGGACCCCTTCGGCGTCGGTTACGGACAACTGTCCCTGTGGGCTGTTCATGCAACCACGCTGGGCCACCGCGCCGTCTTGATCCGCCAGTTGGCACTCGGATGTGGACAGCCTGCATCCCACGCGACGGACGCGCATTCCGTGAGGGGAGAGTCAAAGGGCCGTACGAGACGTTCCGTCAGGCCCCTCGGCGTCCATCCCGACGCCAGCGACCTTCGGAGATGGCCTGCAACAGCGGGACCACGACCACCCCTGATTCGGCGAGGTGAGCCCTGGCCTTGCGACGGGTCACGATGATCCCGAGCGCGCCGAGGGCCAACGGGATGAACTGGAAGGCAAGCGCCCATCGGAAGGCATTGAGGTTGTACAGATCCCCGGTTCCCCCAGACAACGCGAACTGGACGTCAAGAATGAGCCCGATGAAATAGACGCTGACCAGAGCCGCCGTGAAACCACCGACATTAACGATCCCGGTGGCCGTCCCGGTGATCCGGGGCGCGTTGAAGGTCCTGGCGAAATCAAAGCCGATCATCGACCCCGGCCCGCCGACTGCCACCAGCACCATCATCACCACGAGTAGTGGCACGGGTGCCGTTCCCGGCCACAGCAAGACCGCCGCCCACGACAGCGAGATCAGAAGGATGATGACCAACGCCAGCGTCGATCGACGCAATGGGTGCCTGGAGACGACGGCACCAAATAGCGGCCCGAAAACCAATGCCACGAGCACGAAGATCGTCATCAAGCCCGACGCAAAGGTGGGATCCAGTCCTTGTCCGGAGACCAGGAAGGGATACCCCCATGCAAGCAGGAAGACGTTGGACGTGAACTGCAATGCGAAGTGGGTCCAGAAACCCAGCCGTGTGCCCGGTTCACGCCAGGCGCTGCGCAGCACCGCCAGTGACTTGGCTTGGGGGCCCGAGGGCAGTGGCGCAGACCCGGGCGGTTGATCGCGTACCGCCACCAGGGACAGGACAAAGGCCAATACGCACAGCGCGGCCAAAGACAGGAAGGACGAAGTCCAGCCCGCCCAGTGCAGCAATGCCACGAATGGCACCAGGCTCAGCAGCTGGCCGAGCTGTCCCACCATGCCGGTGAATTGCGTGAGCATCGGCACACGATAACCAGGAAACCAAGCGGAGATGAGCCGAATGACCGATACGAACGTCATGGCATCACCCGCGCCCACAAAGAAGCGGCCGACCAATCCTGCAGGGACCGAAGTCGCCAGTGCCAACAACACTTGCCCGATGGCCATCAGCACCGCGCCAAAGATGATCAACCGTCGCGAACCGAACTTATCGATTAACAAACCAACGGGGATCTGCAATGCCGCGTACACCACAAGCTGGACGACACTGAAAGTAGCCAGAATCGAGGCACTGGCGTCAAAGCGTGCAGTCGCATCCAGCCCGGCGACCCCAAAACTCGTTCGCTGGGTGACGGCGACCAGATATGCGAAGACACCAACGCCCCATACCCACCAAGCTTGACCTGACCCGAGCCGGGTCTTGTTGCTCATTGACCGCCTTCATCGGATGATCCCCTGGCCGCTTGGGACGATAGAAACGCCTCTGCGGCAGAGGCGAGGTCGTCTCCATCGGGGATGTCCTCGTCCGGCGGGAGCAACAATGAGCGCATCTCCGAATCCGGAACATGGGCGTCGAAGCGCTGTTCAAAGGAGGAGACCATGCGTTGGATCTCCGGGGTTTCTGCGACTTGTTGGGCGATCTGTCCCTCGACCTTCCGGGCCGCCTCGCGGAGTTGGTCGGTGGGCAGGCCGAGGCTGAGCGCGGCACCCAGGAATTCAAGGGCAGCAACGGCGGCTTGCGGATATTCCGAGTCAGCCAGGTAATGCGGTATATGCAAGTCGTAGCCGACGACGTCGCGCCCATCCTCGTCGAGGCGCATTTCCAACAAGTAGGCCGCCGCCGCGGGGATCTCCGCTGAGGGGTTCCAGGTGGAGATGCCGTCTCGGAGGTCCTGCCGGTTTCCGTGGACGGTCACGCCGATTCGGCGCGTGTGTGGCACCGGAAGCGGCGCCGCACCGATGCCTGCCGTCAACCGGATGTTCAGGCCGCGAGCCAACAGTACGACTGCAGCGGCGAATCGTTCCCACTGCAGGTCAGGTTCCGAACCGGTGAGGAACAGGAAGTCGGTGCCCAAGCCGTCCGTGAGACGGTACAGCTCGATGGCTGGTGCCACATATTCAGTGAAGTGGTCGGCAGCCAAGGAGACATGGGGACGCCGTTCCCGGTAGTTGACGAGTTGATCGGCGTCGAAGGAGGCGACCAGTTCCGATTCAAGCCCGCCGAGTAGTTCACGGCGAACTTGCTGGCTGACGTGGCCTGCATCCGCATGGCCCGCCAACGAGACCACCATTCCCAAGCCCTGCAGGCGGGGATCGTCAATGACCGCTTCGTTGAGCCTGACGAGGGACAGGGGATCAAGCATGGTGTCTCCTTCCAGGGACTCAAGACATGCACTCTCACGGTTCAACACACACGCGGCTGGAATGCTTCCCGAACACGGCCTTCATTCTATCGGTTGGCCGTCCTGCCCCCTCACAGCATCCACAAAGGACGCGGGACCGGGTCCCACAGCGCTACGATCGAAGACAGACGCAATATGCCTGCTGATTCGCCAACCGCGGCCCTGGCCGCATTAAGGAATTCGCCACGTGATCAACGCCAGCGAACTGAAGCTGACCGCTGTCTCCCCCGACGTACGCCGGGTCGCCGCCCAAGCCGTCGTCGTCGCCGTCGCCCAAAGCACGGATGGACCACGCCTGCTTGGCTCACCGCTGCCCAAGGCGGAGGCGGCCGCCCTGCAGGAGTCCCTCGTGTCGCTCGGGATCTCCGGCGCGCCTGATGAAGTGGTCCGACTTCCCGCCACCGACTCGCTCAAGGCCGGCGTCCTGGTCTTGTCCGGAATCGGGCGGGTAGAGGGCGACACCCCTGACCCCGAATGCCTCCGCCGCGCAGCTGGGTCGGCAGCCCGACAGCTGGCTGGTCTGTCCAAGGTCGTCTTCGCCTTCCCGACACCCACCGTGGAGTTGGCCGCAGCGGTGGCCGAGGGCGTCGCGCTCGGGGCCTACTCATTTCCCAACCACCGTTCCAAGGCACCGGAAAAGTTCCCTTTGACGGAAGGGGTCATCGCCACGGGAGCGTCGGCCCACAAGTCTTTGCCTGCCGCCCTGCGCCGGGCGGCAGTGATTGGCCGGGCTGTACGCAGCATTCGGGACCTCGTCAACACCGCACCCAACGATCTCTACCCCGAATCCTTTGCCTCCGAAACCCGGACGGTCACCAAATCGCTCCCGCTTAAGGTCACGGTGTTCGATGAGAAGCGGCTGGAAAAGGACGGCTATGGCGGCATCATGGGCGTGGGCAAGGGCTCGGCCCGTCCTCCACGGCTGGTCAAGATCGAGTACACCCCGGCCAAGGCCGGAAAGCATCTGGCGCTCGTCGGCAAGGGCATCACCTTCGATACCGGTGGCATCTCGTTGAAGCCACCGGCAAACATGCACCACATGAAGTCCGACATGGCCGGTGCGGCCACTGTCCTGGGAACGATCTCGGCCATCGCTGAACTGGGGCTGCCCGTCCGCACCACAGCTTGGTTGTGTCTGGCGGAAAACATGCCCGGGGGAAATGCTGCCCGGCCGGGCGACGTTTTCACCATGTTCGGCGGAAAGACGGTGGAGATCCTGAACACAGATGCCGAGGGGCGCCTGGTCATGGCGGATGGTCTGGTCGCTGCCAGCGCGGAAAAGCCAGACGTTGTCATCGACATTGCCACCTTGACAGGTGCGCAAATGGTCGCCTTGGGACGCCGGACGAGTGGCGTCATGGGAGACAACGGGATCCGGGATGCACTGGTCAGCGCCGCGGAAGCGACGGGTGAGAGTGTCTGGGGCATGCCACTGCCCGAGGAACTCAGGTCATCCTTGGATTCGACGGTAGCCGACCTGGCCAATGCCGGTGACCGCAATGGCGGAATGATGACCGCTGCCGTTTTCCTGGAGGAATTCGTGGGCGAAGTCGATGGCAAGAAGATCCCGTGGGCACATATCGACATTGCGGGCCCGGCATTCAACGACGTCGCGCCCTACGGCTACGTTCCGAAGAACGGTACCGGCGCCGGGCTGCGGACGCTGCTTGCCTACGCCGAACAGCTGGCGGCGCAGTAGCCCCCACGGCTTCCTTCCGTGAAGCTGGTCACCAACACCCGATCCCCCCGTCACGACATGTGGATGAAGAGTCGGCGACCACGCTAAGGTAAAGCCTGAAACAATAGTAGGCAGTGCCTGCCCGACCGACCCGTCGACCAGGCCATGCACAAGGAATGAGCCCCCACCCCCTGGGGGCCCGATCTCACTCGCGAGGGAGCGTTAACGTGGCCGAATCGGCAACAACGCAAGAATTCGATGTACTCATCCTCGGTGGCGGCAGCGCCGGCTATTCGGCCGCGCTGCGGGCCGTACAGCTGGGTTTCACCGTCGGGCTGGTGGAGAAGGCAAAGGTCGGCGGCACTTGCCTGCACACCGGCTGCATCCCCACCAAGGCGTACCTGCACTCTGCCGAACTGGCAGAAAACGCACGCGAAGGCGCCAAGTACGGCATCAACACCACGTTGGACTCCATCGACATGGAGGGTGTGCGCAAATACAAGGACGGCATCGTTGCCGGGAAGTTCAAGGGACTCTCGGGCCTGCTGAAGATGAAGAAGGTCAATGTCATCGAAGGCAATGGCCGCCTCGTCTCGCAGGACACGATCGATGTTGACGGTGTCGCCTACAAGGGCAAGAACATCATCTTGGCCACCGGTTCCACCTCCAAGACCATGGGCCTGGAAATCGGCGGACGTGTGATGACCAGCACCGAGGCCCTGAACATGGACACCATTCCGAAGAGCGCCATCGTGCTCGGCGGCGGCGTCATCGGCGTCGAATTCGCTTCCGTGTGGAAGTCGTTCGGTGTGGACGTCACCATCGTTGAGGGCCTTCCCTCGCTGGTTCCCAACGAGGATCCGTCGATCATCAAGAACTTGGAGCGCTCCTTCAAGAAGCGCGGCATCAAGTTCAACACGGGCGTCTTCTTCGAAAAGGTCGAACAGGACGAGAATTCCGCCAAGGTATCCCTCGCCGACGGCAAGGTCCTGGAAGCCGATATCGTGCTCGTCGCCGTGGGCCGTGGGCCCGTGACCGAGGGCCTCGGTTTCGAGGACCAGGGCATCACCATGGATCGCGGCTTCGTCATCACCAACGAACGCCAGCACACCGGTGTCGGAAACATCTACGCCATCGGTGACATCGTCCCGGGTGTGCAGTTGGCCCACCGCGGATTCCAGCACGGAATCTTCGTCGCCGAGGAAATCGCCGGCCAGAACCCGGTCATCGTCGAAGACATCAACATTCCCAAGGTCACGTTCTGCGAACCGGAGATCGCCTCCGTCGGCTACACCGAGCCCAAGGCGAAGGAGAAGTTCGGCGAGGACCAGATCGAGGTCGCCGAGTACAACCTCGCAGGAAACGGCAAGTCCTCCATCCTGGGCACGACCGGCATCATCAAGATGGTCCGGGTGAAGAACGGGCCCATCGTCGGCGTCCACGGCATCGGCGGCCGCATTGGTGAGCAGATTGGTGAAGCCCAGCTGATCGTCAACTGGGAGGCCTACCCGGAGGATGTCGCGCAGTTGATCCACGCGCACCCGACCCAGAACGAAGCCTTGGGCGAGACCGCATTGTCCCTCGCCGGCAAACCGCTTCACGGCTAGTCCCTTCGGGCGCCCACGGTGGCCCGGCTTTTCGGAGCCGGGCCACCGTGGACTAAGCTCGAACCAAGCCGAACACCGGCCGCTCCGCCCTCGTTGCCGGCCGTCCAAGTCAAGAAATATAGCTTTAGGAGAACGGGGACACCATGTCTGAAACCGTGAACTTGCCCGCACTCGGTGAAAGCGTCACCGAAGGCACCGTGACGCGCTGGCTCAAGCAGGTTGGCGACAGCGTCGAAGTCGACGAACCGCTGCTGGAAGTTTCCACCGACAAGGTCGACACGGAGATCCCCTCGCCCGTCGCCGGCGTCATCGAAGAGATCCTCGTCCCCGAGGACGAGACCGCCGATGTTGGCGCTCCGCTGGTCCGTATTGGTGATGGCTCCGGTTCGGGGTCCTCCAGCGAAGAGCCGGCAGAAGAGCCGGCCGCTGAGGAAGCACCCGAGAAGTCCGAAGAAGCCCCTGCCGAAGAGCCCGCGCAGCAGGAGTCCGCTGCCCCGTCCGAGGATTCGGCTGACTCCGGAGATCGTGCCGATGTCACGCTTCCCGCCTTGGGCGAGAGCGTCACCGAAGGTACCGTGACCCGCTGGCTGAAGCAGGTTGGCGACAGCGTCGAGGTCGACGAGCCCCTGTTGGAGGTCTCGACCGACAAGGTCGATACCGAGATCCCGTCGCCCGTCGCCGGAACGCTGCTGGAAATCAAGGTCAACGAGGATGAGACCGCCGAGGTCGGTGCCGTCTTGGCCGTTGTCGGCTCGGGTTCCGCGCCCGCCCAGGAAGCACCCAAGGAAGAAGCCCCCCAGCAGGAGGCTGCTCCGAAGCAGGAAGCGCCCAAGCAGGAAGCCCCGAAGGCCGAGGCTCCCCAGCAGGAAGCTCCGAAGCAGGAAGCACCCCAGCAGCAGACCGCTGCCCCCGCCGCGCCGGCATCTGCTGGCAGCAACGACGGCTACGTGACTCCGCTGGTCCGTCGTCTGGCGTCCCAGAACGACATCGATCTCGCGTCGGTCTCGGGCACTGGCGTCGGCGGCCGCATCCGCAAGCAGGATGTCCTGGATGCCGTCGAGGCGAAGAAGGCGGCTGCCCCGGCAGCCGCTCCCGCTGCACCTCAGGGATCGGCGCCCAAGTCACCTGCCGCCGTCGTGCCCTCCTCCTTGCGTGGCAAGACCGAGAAGGCCCCGCGGATCCGCCAGGTCATCGCCCGGCGCATGCGTGAGTCCCTGGACGTCTCCACGCAGCTGACCCAGGTGCACGAGGTCGACATGACCCGCGTCGCCAAGCTGCGCACCGCGGCCAAGGACCAGTTCCAGGCCGTCAACGGAACCAAGCTGACGTTCCTGCCGTTCATCGCCAAGGCCGTCGCCGAAGCGCTGAAGCAGCACCCGAAGCTGAACGCCGAGTACGACGAGGACAAGCAGGAGATCACCTACCACAACGCCGAGCACTTGGCGATTGCGGTGGATACCGACAAGGGCCTGCTGGTTCCGGTCATCTCCAACGCCGGTGACCTCAACCTCGCCGGAGTGGCGGGCAAGATCGCCGATGTCGCCAAGCGGACGCGTGACAACAAGATTGGCCCGGACGAGCTGTCCGGCGGCACGTTCTCGATCACGAACATCGGCTCCGTCGGCGCCCTGTTCGACACCCCGATCATCAACCAGCCGCAGGTGGCCATCCTGGGCACCGGGGCGATCGTCAAGCGTCCCATGGTCGTCACGGGCCCGGACGGCGATGACACCATCGCGATCCGGCACATGATGTACCTGTCGCTGACCTACGACCACCGCCTGGTCGACGGTGCCGACGCAGGACGCTTCCTGCAGACGCTGCGCGCACGTCTGGAAGAGGGCGCCTTCGAGGCCGACCTCGGCCTGTAACACCGCGCTGACCGCCTCGGCGGCTTGAGGCAAACGACGACGGCTGGTGACTCCCCCCGGGAAATCACCAGCCGTCGTCGTGTGCCGGGACATGCCGCCATTTCGACAGGCTGTCGAATTCGCCCCTAAACTGGACTCATGGACATCCTCTTCACCTTGCTCATCTTCCTGCACATCCTCGGTGCAGCCGCGATCTTCGGCGGCTGGCTCGCCTCCTTCAAGAAGCCCACCGTGGGCCTCTGGCAGTGGATCGGTTCCATCACCCAGGTGGTGACCGGCATCCTGATGTTCGGCCTGCTGGAAATGGGCGACGGCGAACCCAACCGGATCAAGCTTGGCATCAAGCTGGTCATCGCGCTGGGCATCCTCGTGGCTGCCTGGCTCGGCCGCAAGAAGGTCAAGGCCAATGAAGAGGTTCCCACCGGCATCGCCCACGCCGTCGGTGGCCTGGCATTGGTCAACATCGCCATCGCCGTCCTCTGGGTCTGATCCCCACCTCCGCCGCCGGCCCCTGGACGATCCCTCGTGGATCACCGGGGGCCGTTTGACGTCCGGGGACTCCCACTTGCCTCCGGCACGCGGAGCCATAGGATGGTAAGTGGCGCCCGGAACCGGTCGCCCACCCAGATGTGGAGGAGTCCCCCAATGGCTACAACCCGTTCAGCTCGCACCGTATGGAATGGCGACCTTTTCTCCGGCAGCGGCCAGACCACCTTCGAAACCTCGGGCATCGGCACGTATGACATCACGTGGAAGGCCCGCGCCGAGCAGTCAGAAGGCAAGACCAGCCCCGAGGAACTCATTGCCGCGGCCCACGCCTCCTGCTACTCGATGGCGCTGAGCAACGTGCTGAAGGAAGCCGGCTTCGCCCCGGAGTCCCTCGAGACGACCGCCGAGGTCGATTTCGACACCACCAACGGTCCGCTCATCTCCGAGATCCGCCTGGTGCTCAAGGCCACCGTGCCGGGCATTGACGAAGCAGCGTTCCAGGAGGCCGCTCAGGGCGCCAAGGAAGGTTGCCCGGTATCCAAGGCGCTGGCTTCGGTTCCGAGCATCACGCTCGAGGCCACCCTCGTCTCCTAGCAGTCCTCACCAGCAGCAGGGCGCCGGAACCCCCACGGGGTCCGGCGCCCTGCTGCAGTTTAACTACTGGGAAAGATGACCCGCGTGGTGCGGGCCCGGGTCAGTCCCCCGGCACCGGCTGCGGTCGAGCCGGCAGCGGGCCCGGCTTGCGGCTCGGGTAGCCGGTCCTCTCAGGCGGCGCCTGCGTCGGAATCTCCCGGAGCATCTCCTTGAGCACGGTGATCCCCTGTTCCAGTTGCGGATCCAGGCCAGCCAGATAGGCATGCGGGGGGAAGGGGACCTCGATGTCCGGATCCACTCCCCGGTTCTCCACGCCCCAAGCCACTCCCCCGGTGAACCAGGTCGCGTAGCGCGGCTGGGTGACCCGGGTGCCATCGACCAGATCGAACAGCCCGTCGATGCCGATCACCCCTCCCCAGGTCCTCATGCCCACCACCGGACCGATTCCGCGCAGCTTGCCCACTTGGGTGATGATGTCACCGTCCGAACCGGCCCATTCATCGGTGAGGATGACCACTGGCCCCCGGGGCGCGCTGGCCGGGTACGTCCACGGTTCCATGTCCCGTCCCACGGACCAGGCTGTGACCTTGCGGGAGATGACGTCGGCGACCAGCTGCGAGGTGTGTCCGCCACGGTTGCGGCGGACATCGATGAGCAGGGCATCGCGAGACGCCTCCTGGTCCAGGTCCCGGAAGAGCTGCGCCCATCCCAGCGGCATCATGTCGGGGATGTGCAGGTATCCGAACAGCCCGCCGGAGGCCTCCCGGACTTCCCTGCGGTTGCGCTCGACCCATTGGTGGTAGCGCAGCCGCTGCTCATCACGGACCGGGACCACACCGACTCGCCGGAGGTTCCCGGGGTCAGTTGACTGCCCACCGCCACGCACTGTCAGTTCCACGGTTTTCCCGCCGGCGCCTTGGAGCAGTTCCGCAGGTCCGCTGGCCGGGATTCCCACCCCGTCAACGGCCACCAGCGTGTCACCGGAACGCACTCCCACGCCGGGTGCAGCCAGTGGTGAGTATGCCTGTGGATCCGAGGACTCCCCGGCCAGGACGTCGGTGATGCGCCACTGGCCGCCGACGTATTCCAGGTCGGCACCCAGCAGGCCTTGCCGCTCGCCGCCGGTGGCAGCGGCAGGTGTCACGTAGGCGTGGGACGTGCCCAGTTCACCGTGTAGCTCCCACAGCAGGTCGACCAGGTCGTCGTGGCATCCAAGCCGCTGCACGAGCGGCCGGTAGGCCTCGGCCACTGCCTGCCAATCCTGTCCCGCCATGTCCTGCACCCAATAGAAGTCGCGTTGCAGGCGCCAGGCCTCCTCGAAGGCCTGCGCCCAGACCACTGGCGGATCCAGACGGACCCGAATCCGGCCGAGGTCGATCTCCCGGGCATCGGGCGAGTCCTTCTCCGCCGCCCGGTTCGAAGGCACCGCCCGAACCGTACCGTCATGGATGACCACGACCCGTTTCCGGTCGCCACTGAGCAGGAATGCCTCGGCGGCGTCCACCAGGGTCGTCGTCTGCTGGGTTTCGTGGTCGAAACGATCCAGGTGCTTGGCCTCCACGGGTGCGTCAGGGGCCCGCCCGTCTCCGGTCACGCCCGTTGAAAGGTCGGTCAGCCACACCAAGCCACCGTCGACGGCCTCCAGGGACTCGTAGCGTCCCTGCGGCACGGGGACCGCGAAGAGGCGCGACGGCAGCCCCTCGACCACGACCTGGGTCCGGGGCACCGTATCGGTGTCCTCGCTGGCGGGGCCCGGCTTCGCCTTCTGCCCTGACGTGTGCGGTTCGGCACCGTAGACGCATGGACCGTACAGCGAGGGGGTCCTGTCATCCAGGGCGATCAGGAAGGGTTTGGTGGAGGCCGGGAAGGCCAGGTCAAACGTGTGGGTGTCGTAAAGCGGGTCGAAACTTCGATCCGACAAGAGGGCCAGGTACTTCCCGTCAGGGGTAAATGACGGGGAGTGGTCCCGGAAGCGGCCGTCCGTCGCCTCAATCGGCGCATCCTCCGGAGACTCGGTGGAGACCAGGAGGATCCGGCTGCGGGTGCCGAACTCCGTCACCGGATCGGCGAAAGCCAGCCAACGGCCATCCGGCGAGAAGGCCAGCCGGTCGACGCCTCCGTGTCCACCCTGGCTGAGCTCGTGCCACGTTTCGGCCCGGGGGTCGAGCAGGAAGACATGGCCGGTCTCCGTGGCGACGGCGACCCACCGGCCGTCGGCGCTGGGGGTGAGGGAACGCACTCGGTGGCCCGCGGGAAGCTCGAAGGATTGTTCGTCCGGGGTACCGCTCCCCTCCTGCGCAGACGCCGTGGACCCGTCCTGGGTCGGCTCGCTCGTTCGGTCCTCGTCGCTGTCAGGTGAGCCGGGGGCCGCCGCACCGGCGCGGCCCTGCTGGCCCGTCGGTCCCGCGAGCCCGGCAGCACTGACTGGCTGGGGCAACTCGACGGCCACGTCGTCTGGTTCCTTGGGAGCTGCTGCGGTGACGTCGGTGGCGCCCGGTCCGGGCAGCAATTCCTGTCCCGCCCCCGGGGCGTCCAACGGTCGGACGCGGAGGGCCTCCATTCCGTCCTCGTCGCTGACGTAGACCACATGCTCCGAGCCCAGGAAGTGTCCATGCCGGGCTCGAACGCCCGGGGTGGCTGCGATGGCACGGGCAGGGCCACGTCGGTGCATGAGCAGGTGGAGCATTCCGTGGCTTTCAATGATGCTCGCGTTTCCTGCGTGGTCCGGCGTGGCACGCACCAGATGGGATGCCACGTCCAACGGCTTCGGCTGCCGAGCGTGGCCTGCAGACCCCAAGGAGATCTGGATTCTGCGGGGTTCAGCCTGCAGCTGGTCCAGGATCCACAGGTCGCCGGCGGATTCGTACACCAGGCGGCTGCCATCAGCGGACAGGTGGCGGACGTAGTAACGGTCATGGTCGGTGTGGCGTCTCAGGTCGCCACCGGAAGTGTCCACTGAGTACACGTTTCCGTACCCTTCATGATCGGACAGGAAGGATATGCGCTGCCCGATCCAGTGTGGGTCGCAGAGGTTGCCGTCAATCTCCGGAAGGAAGCGTTCGAAGGTTTCTCCGCCTTCGCGATCGATCCACAGTTTCCCGGCCGTTCCGCCCCGATAGCGTTTCCACCACGCGGGTTCCCTGCTCAACGCGCTGCCGATGACCAGCGGGCGCTCGTCCCCGAGGGAAGGCCCCCAGGCCAGGGAATCAACGGGCCCGTACTTCAGCGCTCTTTCTGGCGAGCCATCCAACGGGACTGCCCGCGCCCAGGTCAGCCGGGAATCACCCTGTCCCTGGGAGGTGATCGCCAGGATTTCCCCCGAGGGGGTGAATCCCCGGTTTCTGGTGGACGGGTGGCCCCAGTGGGTCAGTTGACGGTAGTTGCCGCCATCAACCGATGCGGCAACGATTTCCTGCGAGCCACCGGCGAGGATCGTCCACACGACGGTCTGGCCATCGGGGGTGAACCGGGGATTGCGGGCGGGAAGTCCTTGCGCTGAAAGACGCCAGGCACGCCCTCCGGCCAGCGGGGCCAACCACACGTCATCTTCGGCAACGAAGGTGACCAACTGGTCGAAGACATGCGGGAATCGAAGATAGCTACTGGGACTCATCGTCCGATCCTATCGACAGGAAGGGGCCGCGTCACCGACGAAACATCAGGACTTCTTCTTCACTGTTTCCGATGCGTCGAGGACCGCGGCGATCAACCAACTGCTGTTGCTGCGCGCCAACCGCAACGTCACTCGTTGGTTTTCCTGGTCGTCGATGGATGCCACGACTGCCCCGTCGGCCCCCACCACCTGGTAGGCGCCCAGCGTACTGGTCACGACGACGTCGACTGTGTCCCCGACGGTTCCTGTGCTGACCGCTGCATCGGAGAGCCTGGTTCGCAGCCCCTCATAGCGCAGGCCCTGTGAGCGCAGTTGGCTGGCTTTGGCCAAGTCGGGCCCCAAGGAGGAACCCCGGCGCGCATGGACCCGGCGCAGGGCCGCCGCGTCGGCTGCCGCAAGAGCCAGGTCCCGTCGTGCCGTGAGGACCTTGGCGGCCTGGACCGGGTCCTTCGGTACCGCCTCGCGAAACGCCTTGTTCTCCAGGACGGGACGGGGGGCATGCGTGGCGTTGGCACTCGCGGCCGCACTCTTTTCCGCTCGGCGGGGCCCGTCGGCAGGTGGCGCTGTCGGCCGCTCCTCCCGCTGCGTGTTGCCCGCTGACGTCACCGGGTCTGGAGCCTGCAAGCGGTCCAGCACACCGATCCCGAGGGCCACGAGCCCGGCGAGCAGAGCGACCGAGAGTGCCGCCAGCCAGATCCGGGCGCTCCCCCACCGATGCGTCGTCGTGTCCCGCGGCCGCCCCTGGCGCGACCGTTTGTCGGGCCGGCGCCCTCCAGCCCACGCACGCAACCGGGCCCAGGGGTTTCGTCCCGGCGCGGGCTGCTGGTTCCTGACCACGCGCGTCACCATGTGGGGCAGGGCCTCCGGGCGGACCACATCCCGCAGACTGACAGGCTGCGGTTTGGCCACCTCGAAAATCCGTCGGCTGAACTCGGCGGCACTCGGCCGACGCTCCTCGTCTTCGGACAGGCCGTCCTCGAGGAGCTCCACGAGTTCGCTGGGCACGCTGCCCAACAAACTCGACAAGGGCGGCCTCTGCCGGGTGGGCCCGGCGACGCGGCCCGTGACCATGTACCAGGTCAGCGCCGCGAGCGAAAAGACGTCGCGGGATGGCCGCAGCCGCTTGCCACCGGCATCTGCTCCTTCCGATACCGGTGCATGGAACCCCGGCGTTCCGGACGCCGACTGCCGGCCACCGACCAACACGGTCAACCCGAGGTCCGCCAGCTTGGGCATTCCGGCCGCGGTGAAGAGCACGTTCCCCGGTGAGACATCACCATGGACGCCGCCCTGGTCATGGAGATAGGCCAAGGCGCCGGCGATCGGCGCCATGACGGTGACGGCCTCCCCCAGGCTCAACGGGCCCCGGGCCGCGATGAGGTCGGCCACGGAACCACCCGGCAGGTATTCCATCAGGATGGCGTCCCCCTGGTCCGTTCGAAGGGTCCCCACCAAATCGACGATGTGCTGGTGTTTCACGGAAGCCAACGCGGCGATCTCCGCCGCAATACCGCCGTCGTCGTTCCATGACGTGGGGACCTTGAGTGCGGCTCGATCCCCGGTGTGCCGGTTCCGGACCACATAGACGGTTCCGCAGCCGCCGCTGCCGATCTCGGATTCGACGGACCAATCCTCCAGTTCGGGGCGTCCTGTCCTCGGGGTCGGTGCTTCCATCTTCTCTTTTTACCGGCTTTGCCCAGACCGCGCAGAAGTTATCCACAGGCCGTCGGGGCTTCATGCAATTCGAACCTGTGCACGTCGACGAGTAGCGTGGATCCCATGACCATTTCCTTCCAGCGGCTGGGCTTTGCCCCGGACTACGTTGACTACCAGGAAGCCTGGGACTTGCAGCGCAGCATCCACGACGACGTGGCTGCCGGCGCACGGGGCCCCGAAGTCCTGCTTCTTGAACATGCGGCCGTCTATACGGCCGGCAAACGCACCGAACCGCAGGACCTTCCCATCGATGGGACCCCCGTCGTCGACGTGGACCGGGGCGGCAAGATCACCTGGCATGGACCGGGCCAGCTGGTGGGTTACCCGATCGTGGAGTTGGCCAACCACGCCGGCATCCGCGATTACGTGCATCGTCTCGAGGAGATGCTGATCAACGTCGTCGCCGGCTTCGGCATCGACGCCCAGCGCGTGGACGGCCGGGCCGGGGTGTGGGTCCTGGGCACCGACGGCGGCCAGGACCGGAAGATCGCCGCCATTGGCATCCGCGTTGACCACGGGGTGACGATGCATGGTTTCGCCCTGAACTGCGATAATGATGACGCGGCTTTCTCTCGCATCATCCCCTGCGGTATCGCCGACGCGTCCACGACCAGCATCACCGAGGAGAGCGGGCGGCCCGTTCGCCCCGTCGATGTCCTCGACCGCGTGCAGGAGGAGCTGACCCGGCTTCTCGAACCTGCCATCAAGAACAACCCATCAAACGCCGATGAAGGAGCCCTACTGTGAGCCTCGCCCCCGAAGGCCGCCGCATGTTGCGCATCGAACAGCGCAACTCGGCCACCCCCGTGGAACGAAAGCCCGAGTGGATCAAGGCGAAGGTCGAAATCGGGCCGGAGTACGTCGAACTCAAGAAGCTCGTCAAGGACAAGGGCCTGAATACGGTCTGCGAGGAAGCCGGCTGCCCCAACATCTTCGAGTGCTGGGAGGACCGCGAGGCCACGTTCCTCATCGGCGGCTCCGAATGTACCCGACGGTGCGACTTCTGCCAGATCGACACCGGCAAGCCGCAGGCCATCGACCGCGCCGAACCCTTCAAGGTGGCCCAGTCCGTCAAGCAGATGGGCCTGCGCTACGCGACCGTGACGGGCGTGGCCCGCGACGACCTCGAGGACGAAGGCACCTGGCTCTACGCCGAGACGGTCCGCAGGATCCACCAGTTCAACCCGGGCACCGGCGTCGAGCTGTTGATTCCGGATTTCTCCGGCAAGAAGGAATTCCTGGACGAGATCTGCGCTTCGGCTCCCGAGGTCTACGCCCACAATGTCGAAACGGTGCCGCGCCTGTTCAAGTCGATCCGGCCCGCCTTCCGCTACGACCGATCCCTGGATGTCATCTCGCAGGGGCGCGACAACAACATGATCACCAAGTCCAACTTCATCCTCGGCATGGGCGAAACCCTCGAGGAAGTCGTTGACGCCATGCGCGACTTGCGCGAAGCCGGCTGCGACCTGTTGACGATCACGCAGTACCTGCGCCCCACCGAACGCCACCACCCGGTGGTGCGTTGGGTCAAGCCCCAGGAGTTCGTTGACCTGCAGAAGGCCGCCGAGGAGATCGGCTTCCTGGGCGTGATGTCGGGGCCGTTGGTGCGTTCGTCCTATCGGGCGGGCCGCCTGTGGGCGGGTGCGATGCGCAAGAAGGGCCTGCCGATCCCCGAGGAGCTGGCACACATCGAAAGTTCAGGCACGACCAAGCAAGAGGCAGCAACGCTGCTCGCCGCCCGCTAGCACCTCGCCGATCGCGTAGAATCGAACCACTATGGCCAAGACCCTTAACTCACCCGCAAATGATGATGCGAAGCCCAAGCGCTCCTTGTTCTCCCGCAAGCCCAAAGCAGAAAAGGCCGCCAAGGAACCAGGCCGGCTGAAGCAGCTCGGCCAGGTCTTCCAGATGACCCGGCGCAACGACCCGAACGCCGTGTGGTGGATGGTCTTGGCCTTCGTCGGCATCGTTGCCATCGGCCTGGTCGTTGGCCTGCTGATCAACAACTGGATCACCACGCTTCTGGTGTCCATCCCCCTGGGCCTGCTGGCCGCCTTGCTCATCCTCTCCCGGCGCGCCGAACGGGCTGCGTTCAAGCAGCTGGAGGGCAAGGCCGGTGCCGCCGGCGCCTCCATGTCCGTCCTGCGCCGCGGTTGGGTCCTGACGGAGCAGCCAGTGGCCATCAGCCCGCGCACCCAGGACCTGGTCTTCCGCGGCATCGGTCGTCCCGGCGTCGTGCTGGTCACCGAGGGCCCGACGAACCGTGTCCGCCCCCTCGTGGACTCCGAGCGCCGTCGCATGAGCCGCGTGCTGCCGAACGTCCCGATCCACGTCATCAACGCCGGCTCGGGCGAGGGCCAGACGCCGCTCGGTGATGTGGCCAAGAAGATGAAGAAGTTCCCCAAGACGCTGAACAAGCAGGAGGTCCACGCCGTGGACATGCGCCTGTCGACGTTGGGAAGCGCCAAGCTGCCGATCCCCAAGGGCATCGACCCGAACAAGGCCCGTCCGGACCGCCGGTCCATGCGCGGCCGCTAAACGGTATCCACGAAAAGTGCCGGTTCCCCCGCGGGGGAACCGGCACTTTTTTGTTGCAGAGACAGGGGCCCGGGCTCAAATACGCACGAGGATCGCCTTGATCGCCCGGTCATGCAGTCCGCGCTGATCCGGATCGGTCACCAGGGGCGGAATGACCAGGCAGACAAGGATTCCGCGGATCAGGCCCTGCAGCGGTCGGATGGCGGAACCGTCCATCCCCTGGACCTGCATCCCCAGGATGCGATGGCCGATGGAGTGGCCGGTCACGCCGACGAAGAGGATCTGCATGGCCGCGAAGAACGTCAGGTTCGCCAGGGAACTGCCATTGAAGAAGATGAAGGACGGGATCATGGCCAAGGCCCAATCGATGCACAAGGCGCCGACGCGTCGTCCGATGCGGGCCACCGAGCCGGGACCGGACTCCGGCCGACCGAGCCGCTGGCCTGGCCAGGCCTCGGGATTGAGCTGCGGCGGGCCTTCGAGCCACGAACTGACGTCTTTTCTTTCCACCCCTCCAGCCTACCGTGGCGCGGTGGCGGTGCACCGGCGTCGTGCCCGGGAACACGCTCCGACAAGCTCCACCCGGGGAAACGCCAGCATCGGAAACCCGGATCCGTGCCCTGCTGATCGTCACCCTCGGGGGCGCCGTGTAACGTCACCGAAACACATGCGTCACTGTCGAGAAACCAGAATTCGCTAGGGTAGAGGTAACAGCGAGGGGCCGACACGTGCAAAAGCCGCGTGCTTCCCTGGCCTGAGCAGATCTCTTAGGAGCAGTAGCAGATGTTCAAGAACCCGGACGAAGTCCTCCAGTACATTGCCGACGAAGACGTGAAATTCGTCGATATCCGATTCACGGACCTTCCGGGGGTGCAGCAGCACTTCAACGTCCCCGCGAAGACGGTCGACGCCGACTTCTTCGTCAACGGGCAGCTGTTCGACGCGTCCTCGATCAAGGGCTTCCAGGGCATTGCCGATTCAGACATGCAGTTGATCCCGGACGTCACCTCCGGTTTCCTCGATCCCTTCCGCGTTGAAAAGACGCTGGCCTTCAACTTCTCGATCGTGAACCCGCGCACGGGCGAGCCGTACCACCGCGATCCGCGAGGCGTGGCCGAACGGGCCGAGGCGTACCTGGCGTCGACCGGCATCGCCGACACCGCCTTCTTCGCCCCCGAGGCCGAATTCTTCATCTTCGACAACATGCAGTGGGAGTCGAAGCCCCAGGGCTCCTTCTACAAGATCGATTCCGTCGAGGCGCCGTGGAACACCGGCAAGAAGGAAGAGGGTGGCAACCAGGCCTACAAGACCCCGTACAAGGGTGGTTACTTCCCGGTCGCGCCGACCGACAAGCAGGCCGACCTACGTGACGCGATCTGCCTGGAACTCGAGGCCGCTGGCCTCGAGGTCGAGCGCTCGCACCACGAAGTGGGTGCGGCGGGCCAGGCGGAGATCAACTACAAGTTCAACACGTTGACCCACTCGGCCGATGACATCCTGAAGTTCAAGTACATCGTCAAGAACCTGGCCGATGCCTGGGGCAAGTCGGCTACCTTCATGCCGAAGCCCATTTTCGGTGACAACGGTTCGGGCATGCACTGCCACCAGTCGCTGTGGACCGACGGCGTGCCGTTGTTCTACGACGAGAAGGGCTACGCCGGACTGTCCGACGTCGCACGCTGGTACATCGGCGGGCTGCTCAAGCACGCATCGGCAGTCCTCGCGTTCACCAACCCGACCGTGAACTCCTACAAGCGCCTGGTCAAGGGCTTTGAGGCCCCGGTCAACATGGTGTACTCGCAGGGCAACCGCTCGGCCGGCATCCGCATCCCGATCACCGGTTCGAACCCGAAGGCCAAGCGCATCGAGTTCCGCGCCCCGGATGCCTCCGGCAACCCGTACCTGGCCTTCGCCGCACAGCTGATGGCCGGCCTGGATGGCATCCGCAACCGCATCGAGCCGGCGGACCCGATCGACAAGGACCTCTACGAGCTCCCGGCCGAAGAGGCCAAGGACATCCAGGTGGCCCCGGGGTCCCTGGAGGAAGCCCTGGTCGCCCTGGAAGAGGACTACGAGTTCCTCCTTGCCGGCGACGTCTTCACCGAGGACCTGATCCGCACCTGGGTCGACTTCAAGCGTGAGAACGAGATCAAGCCGCTCTCGCTGCGCCCGAACCCGTACGAGTTCGAGCTCTACTACGGTTGCTAGCCAGATCCCGCGGCTGAATCCGGTTTAGTCCGCACAGAGTCCGCACGGGCTGCCAACACTTCGGTGACGGCGGCGCGTGCGGATTCTTCTTTATCCGGGAACATATGCCCGTAAGTGTCCAGGGTCGTCTTCGCTGACGAGTGCCGGAGGCAGCGTTGCACGACTTTCACGTCCAGCCCCGATGCTATGAGGAGCGAGGCGTAATAGTGCCGGAGGTCGTGATACCTGAACCCTTCCGGCAGGCCTTCGACAGTTGCCCGCACTTCCCGAAAACGCGTCTCCAATGTGTACGGAGCTATGGCCCGGCCCCACTCGGTGGTGACTATGGTGTCACTGTCGAACTTTGCCGGCATTCTGTTCAACTCCACCGCGAGATCCGTGGATATGGGGATCGGTGTCCTGGAGGCTTCCGTCTTCAAGGGGTCAGCCGGGTACTGGAAGACGGGCGATATGACGCCGCGCATGAAGTCCACGTCCTCTACCCGCAGCGCGACGGCTTCGGCAACTCGTAGCCCGGCGAACGCCGCCAGCAGGATAGCCGGACGCAAACCTTCCGGCATCGCATCGTGAAGCGCCCAGACCTGAGCCGTGGTGGCGACGTATGGCCGTTGCTTGCCGCCCTTTGGCGAGGTCTTCCGGCTGACCGGGGAGCGGGCCACAAGCCCATCGTGGACTGCGTCGGCGTAGAGCTGGCCCAGGCGGCTGTGAAGCGCATAAACCGTGGAATCAGCTAGTCCCGACTCCTTGAGCCGCACAGTCCAAGCCTTGACCTCAGACGGGCGTACAGACGCCAAGGGTCGGCCGCCGAACGCCTCCCGGATGTGCTTCAGATGCGACCGAGCTTGGCGTACCGTCGATGTCCTGTTCTGCTCATATCCCTTGAGCCAGGAGTCAGCCCACTCCCCTATCGTCGTCTTCGCATTCCGCGGGTCCAGGTAGTCGCCCCGGACTACGGATGCAATAACCTCATCCAGCCACTTTTGGGCGTCGATCTTCCGGGCGAAGTGCCGGGAGTGCTCCTTGCCAGCCGCGTCGCGGTAGCGGGCGCGCCACGCCCCGTCAGGACGCTTCTGGATCGATGCCATTTAGCGCCTCAAACAAATCATGCAGCTTCCGATCCGGCGAGGACCAGAATGCATCTTCGGCCGCCACCTCGCGTTCAGCAAGCGGTCGCCCAATTCGGGCAACGACGGCTTCCTTGTTTTGCTTACGCTCCAGTTTCACCTGTTCCACCAACCTCTCGGGCGTTAGGACAAGCTGTGCTGCCACATAGGAAATCTCATCTTCGGCCAGTTCGGCGTGGTCCGCTCGATAGGCCAGCTCTTCCTGGGCCGCCAGATACTTGCCGATAAGCGAGTTCAACTCTTCGGACAGGGACTCCGCCCGCTTGGAAGCTACTTCATACTCCCGCACGGATCTGGGAAGCCATAGCGCGTACATTTCCACGCCGAAAACCTCTGCTAGCGCCTCGGCTTCATTCAGCCTGACCGGACGCTCCCCCTTCTCTGTCCTAGAAACCGTCATCTGCGTGTACTTTGGCCAGCCAAACTCGGCCATACGGCGAGCAAGTTCGGACTGAGTCCAGCCCCGCTCTTCACGCAGGGCGATAACGCTCTCAATTACACGGGATTCAATACTAGGTTCGCTCTTATCGGCCATACTCAGCATTCTTCCACAAAAAAGAGTTGCGATCCATCACCAATGTGGTAATCTCGAAGCATCACCAAAAAAGTGGACTAAACCCACAAAAATGATGGAGGACAGAATGCAAGTCGCCATGCACCGCCTGATGACGATGGACGAGGTTTCCGAGGAAACCCGTATCCCGGTGAACACGCTCCGGTTCTACCGGCACAAGGGCACCGGCCCGAAGTCGGCCAAGATCGGCGGCAAGGTCATGTACCGCCGCGAGGACCTGGACAAGTGGATCAACCAGGCGTTCGAAGCCGGCCAGGCCAGCTAGAACCGCTCGCCCCAACCGCTCCGAGGTACGCCACGGACGATGACACCAAGAAAGTTTGTGATGCCCACAATCACCCTCACCGGCTACGAGCGCCGCATCACTGAATTCACAGCCGAACGACAGATCCCGATGAGCAGGTCCAAGACCCAGCGACTCGCCCTGAAGCTGCACAAGCGACAGGCCCGGATGCTGGATGAGGATCTGACCCGCTACATCACCTACTCCGATCCAGTCGGAGAGTCGGTAGCAACAAATGTGGACGCTGGAAGAACTTCCCTTCGCCACTCAAACAAGAAAAACGGCCCCGGAACCGTCGCCAAACAGTTTTCCGAGACCGTCCAACCCGCCCTTTGAAAGGCAGATCATCATGCAACAGCCTACCAACAACCTCGCCGCAGGTACACGCGTGACCCACAAGGGCACGGGAGAGCTCGGCACCGCCCGATACCGCGCCTTCTCCCTCCGGCAGGAAGCGGATGAACTTATCGCCCGCGCCCGGACCTTGGAGGATGGCTCGGCTGCCGCAGCCATCCAGGCTTCGGGAGTTACTGCTGCGGCTTTCATGGACATGACCATCACACAGGTCGCCCAGTGGGCCGAGGACCGCGATGTGGAGGCCGGCGGCGTCATCCGTGCCATCTACGAAATGCAGGGATCAAAGTGATCGCCCTCCACGTGGCCCTCACGGTCGTCGCCGGCATCTGGGCATGGCGTCTCATCTTCGAGGCCGACCCGGAGTAACCCACCATGGACCCGCTGCCCCCGCACGCAGGCCCAGACCCCCACTACGAACGACTCGAAGAGCTCCTACGCACCCACCCGGATGCATGGGAGCTCTTCCTATGGGGGTATCAAACGGGCTTAGCCAAGTCCATAGACCACGAGCGACTGGCACGCATCATCCGCGCACAGGAACTCCAGCAAAAGGAAATCCAAACCTCTGTCAAGGGAACTCGCGAGTTCATCGACGTAGCGCGGCACCGAGCCCGCTACGGACTCGCGGACCCACCCTGTAGAAAGGCATCCTAAGTGGATTACCAGTACGACAACGTCCTCGAAGCACGCGTAGCAGCCGAGAGCATTACGCCAGCTCCGTTGCAATCCGCGCCCCGCCCTCCATCGTTCCCGGCAAATGACCTGCCCAAGTGGTGGAAGGACTATGTCCTGGCGACTGCCGAGGCAACGCAGACTCCGGTGGACATGGTCGCTACCGTCACGCTCGGAATCATGGCCGCGTGCGTCGGAGGCAAAGCCGTCATCGAACCCACCCCCGGCTGGATAGAACCACTGAACCTATACACGGTCGCGGCCATGGAACCGGGCAACCGTAAATCCAGTGTCTTCGCCAGTTGCACCAAACCACTCCGCGACTTCGAGGATTTGAAGATCAGCGAGGCCCGGCCCTACATCAGCGAGCAGGCAGCGCGAAAGAAGCTCCGCGAGGACAGGGCCGAAACGGTGCGCAAACAAGTCATCGGCGGCAAGGCAACCGAAGAGGCGTACCTTCAGGCCAGCCGGGAGGCGGACGAAATCGTCGTTCCACCCTTGCCCCGGATCCTGGCCGACGATGCAACACCCGAAGCACTGACGTCTTTGGCTGCGGACAACGGCGGCAAGATCGTCGTTGCCTCGGCAGAGGGGGGGATCTTCGACATCTTCGCCGGCCGGTACAGCGGCGCGCCGAACATGGAGATCCTGCTGAAGGGCCACGCCGGGGACGAAATGCGGGTAGACCGCAAAGGCCGGGAATCCGAAACCTTGCCGTCGGTGACGCTGGGCTTCATCCTCACCGTGCAGCCATCGGTCCTCCGGGAAATCGGGCGGCAACCAGTCGAGAAATCCCGCGGCGAGCTCGAACGCTTCCTGTACTCCATCCCCGGTTCATTCGTGGGATACCGGAAGGTCAACCCGGCTGCCGTGCCAACCGAGGTAGCAGCCGCCTACTACGAACGAGTGCAGGAACTCGTCGGCAGGCTGTACGACAACCAGGAACCCGACGTGCTCACCTTCGGCCCGGAGGCTGCCTACCGATTCAACATCTGGCAGGAGGCCGTAGAAACCGATCTGCGGCCCGATGGGCAACTGGGGAGCCCTCGCCTCATCGGCTGGGGATCCAAGCTGGCAGGAACCACGGCACGGTTCGCGGGAATCCACCACCTGGCATCCGGCCGGCCAGCTTCGGAGCCCATTTCTGCGGATTCTGTGGATTGTGCGGCGACCATGGCCGAGTACTTCATCGAACATGCCATCGCAGCCTTCTACATGATGAGTTTCACGAACCCCCACGCCAAGGCGCAGACCCTCCTGAAACTCATTCGGAAGGGTGGCGTGGACACCTTCACCGTGCGGGAACTCATGATGCGTGCCAGTCGAAGTGTGTTCCCCGACGTGGAAACCATTCAGCAGGAATTGAACTTGCTGGCAGAACACGAATGGGTACTGCCTATCCAGCCTGAGAGTCGGGAGGGAGCAGGGCGGAAGCCATCACCTCGATTCGTGGCGCACCCAAGCATATTCATCGATCCGAACCACGCCACAGAATCCACGGAATACACAGAATCCCATTCCGTGGATTACGTGGATTACGTGGGAGCCCCCGCGAACCGAATCCAGGAGTCAGCATGACCGACCAGTTGGCCCTCAAGGACTGGCAACGACTCGCCGCCCTACGCCAGGGCATCATCGCCAAATTGGAGCGAAAGATCCGGCGGCTAGAGAACGAGCTCGAAGACCTTCGCAACCCGAATCAGGAGAACCCCGCATGAACCCGACAGTCCTGATCGACGGCGTGCATGTCGTCCTGGCACAAGTCCGCAGCGACTCCCAAGAGCCCCGATACCGGCGCACCGTCTACTGGAACCTCCCGGCGGCCCAACGAGCCGTAGACCGCGCCCACATGGCCGGGAAAGACGCCCACATCATCCTCTGCCAGCTACGCCCCGTCGAAGCCGGAGAGCCCACGCAGCCCGAAGACAACCAGGAGACGCTGTGGCAAGCAGAGCAGGCCAACCGATGACCCCCGCCACAGAATCCACGCAATCCACGGAATCAACGCCGCCGGCCGACTGGACACCGCCACGATGGGTAGCCCAGTTCAACAAGCGCCAGCTTCAATGGCTCGCCGTCCAACTACAGGACCGCCAGCACAAGGCCCGCACAGAGGCCACCGCGGCAATAGCCCGCCTCGCCGTACTCGAAGCCCACACCACCACGCAGGAGGCCCGCAAATGAGCGGATACAGGTACACGGACAGGCAGTTGCTCGGATGGCGGGAACCCGCACAAGCCGCAGCCCTTTACGAGCGGTCCACATGGCTGGAGCAGCAAGCCAACTACTGGAAGCACCGCGCCGAACGCCTACAGGCCTATCTACAAGCCCACGACTGCCAGGAGAACGGCCGATGACCCGTCGCCCCGGAGTGAAGCCCAAACCCTGGACATGGAGAGACGAGCAGCGCAACGAAACACCCGGAATCGCGCTCACCAACCGCGCCAAAGGCCTTGTCTCCCACCTGACCTACCCCGAAGCCCGGACACTCGCCGACCAGCTCCACGACCTCTGCGACGCCAACGGCGAACCGGAGCACCCACTACCCGCCACCACGGCAGAACAGGAATAACCAATGAGTGACGCAAACGAAATGCGAGCACAACTCTCCGCACACCTCACCCCCGGCGAAACCATGAACCAACCCAAACCAGCCAGCCTCAACCCCGACGACCAACCCGAATGGCAACCCCCCGCCCTCAACGACAACCGGGCACTCAAAGCCCAAATCATCGACGCCATCGAAGGCAAAACCACCCCCGAACAAACAACCCCGTTCGACGACTTCAAAACCCAGGCAGCCGCAATCCAAGCCGGCATCAACCGCCTCAACCAAAACAACTGAAAGCAGGACACACCATGCGAGACATCACCAGCCCCACCACCTACGCCGCCGAAGTACAGACCATCATCGACGCAGGCGGCACCATCACCGAAAGCTTCCGAAACACCATCAACCGGTGGGAAAACTACACCAACAACAACCACACCATGCAACACGAACTCAACACCGCCATCCTCGACCCCGACTCCACACCCGAACACCTCCACCACCTACGGATCCTCGCCGAAGCCGAAGCCGCAGGAAACCCCGTCACCCAAGCAACCGTCCGCAACGAAGCCAGCGCCCACGTCCTCGCCGCACTCCACGTCGAATACCGCAGCCTCGCCGCAGCGAACTACAACACCATCCGCGAACGGTTCAACACCAAAGCCGGGGAACTCGTCAAAGCCCTCGAAACCACCGACTCAGAAACATCAGCCGAACAAATCGTGAAGGCCAACGCCAAGGAACGGGGGGCATGGTCAGACGGCCCCGCCCTCGCCGTGGAACTCACCACCCTCCTCGCCACCCTCCACACAGCCGCAACCCTTACCGGCTACAGCCCACACGCCAGCCGCCTCGACAGCACGCTCATCGGGCTCAGCATCAACGCAAGCGGCCTACACCGCCGACGCGTCTGGGAAGCCTGGAACAACAACACCAGCCGCGGCGGACGCTGGCGCGAACTCTGGAACCTCGGAGCAACCATCGAAGCCCCAGCACTAGACGACGCCAAGCCCTACCGCGAACCAGCACCAATGGAAACCCGCGCCGAACACACCGGAACCGGCATCAGGCAGTACGCCCACGACCCCGAAGACGACAACCACGCAGGCGACCGCAACCAACTCCGCAACACCGCAGCAGAAGCAGGCATCACAGCCATCGACTACGACGACACCAACAGCGCCGTCACCGTCCGCTAACCCACACCACAAGGTGCGCCCGTGACAACCACGCGGGCGCACCACACCCGGGGCGGGGATCCCCTCCCCACCCCCCCCTGGGCACTCCCTCTGCATAGTGCCGTTTTCACTCATGGCCTGCCAGAACAACGGGCCCTTGCGGGGTCATGGGAGGGCACTGGATACCGCTAGAACACGCGTAAACCCGTTGGCCGGGCCGCGTTCATATCGGCTCTTTTGGGCCGTTTACAGGCCCATTGGAGGGCAGGATTGGAGACGAAATGATGATGCCGAGAGGATTGGGCTCAGCGGGCAAAGCCCTATGGGAGGCTACGACCAGCGAGTTTGAGTTGATGGACCATGAGTTGGCGCAACTCGAGGAGGCGTGCCGGACACGCGACCGGATCCGGGAGTTGGATAAGGCGGTGAAGGATGACGGGCTGATGATCAGCTCGTCCCAGGGGTCGCGGTTGCATCCGGCCGTTGCGGAGGGCAGGCAGCAGCGTCTTGCGTTGGCCCGGATCCTGGCTACTTTGCGGATCCCTGGGTTGGAGGAGGACTCGTTGCCGCCGGCCCGTGGTGTTCGCGGCGTTCATCCTGGGGGAGGTCGGCGTGGTTAGGCGGCGTCAGCGGGAAAGGGTGGTCGGGGAAGCTGAGGTCTTGGACTTCATCCCTGACCAATGGCCGGGTGAAACCGACTTTGAACGGTACGAGGCGTGGGCGGCTGCACGTAAGGCGTGGGCTGCGAAGAGCGTGGCTGAGGGTGGACCGGGCCTTCCGTTGTACATGGGTTGGATCCCGGATCAGCCATGGTCACCGTATGGCCCGGATGGCACCCCGAACTTCTAGGCGAACTGTTTTTGGCGTGAACACCGCGGCGGGCTGCAACACGGTAAGTGCCGAGTGATGGCGGGGAGCGTGATGACTGACCATGCGAGGATCCGCCAGCGCCTGCGGTCGGAGTAAATGGGCTGGGCTCTACTTGTTTAGGAGATACCCCCTTCAATCCCTTGTGCCTTCTGGCCGCACGGGGGATGCCCCCAGCAGTTCAAAAAGGCTGCTGGGGGCATTCTCATTTAAGAAGCCAAATCCTCCATTAGGCGAGGCAGGAGGCTGTTGGCGAATACGTCATCAGAGTGTCCTTCCTCCCGGAGAGGCACAGGGAACTTTGCGTGGTCCCCATAGGTCAATGAGTATGAAGCGTTGCCGTCATAGTTGTTCCAACTGTTGTTTGGGACCATTTCCGGCGCGTTGAGAATGGTCAACGCTGTTAGACCGGCTCTCGGCAGCACCCGAACCTCTGGACCGGTCTTCGAGATTGGCCCACTGTAGTAGATGACATGACGTTCCGTGAATACTGCGAACTCGATATGAGCTGTCACGCCGTCTGCTGCATAAGACACGCACGAACTGAAGTACTCCGGTTCAAGTCCGTTCAGCGCGAACGCAATCATGTTGACGAGTCCGCGGAACGCATGGTCGTCCACGTCCGTGTGTAGCGTTGACATCCCTGGTGAGTCTGTCTGGATCAGTTGCGAGATTTTAGAGCCTAGAGTTCGCATCTCTTCGCTTGATGGCATGGTTAGCCCCCCGTTCTGTAGTTTTCGGAGATGGCGCGTGCCGCCCCCCATCACGGAGCCTAATCCGCTACCGCATGAATTGGAATCCTGGTCGAGCGCCACAGCCTCAGACTCCCCGGTCGTTCTCTTGAGGGGACCACAAGCGAGTTCAAACCAAGCTTGGGACGGTCATGTATAGATATAGTCATGACTTTTACGGACTGGGGAATGTTCGCCATTGCCTTTCTATCGTTGGCTGTCGCCTGCATAGCGACTCGGTTTGCGAGCAAGGCGGCGCGATCTGCAGCAGACCAGGTGGAGCTTCAGGAGCAGTTGGCAAAGGAAGCTGCGCAACCATACGTGTGGGCAGACGTTCGGCCAAGTAAGATTCACGGATCGAACCTCAGGCTATTAGTAGGAAATAGTGGGCGCACTCTTGCACGGAATGTACGTCTCACTGTCGATAAACAACTTCCGACTCAGACGTCCAAGGCCGCAGACCTGCTTGAGGATGCGCTTAGGCGCTTCCAAGAGGGCCATGCCTCGATAGCTCCCGGCCGCGAATGGAGCTGGTCGTTAGGCTTCGGCGGTGCACTACTGGGGGATAAGAATGAGGATCTCAGGTTCACATTCACCATCAACGCTGATGGACCGTTCGGGCCCATTCCGGAATTATCGTATTCGGTAGACATGAATGACTGGCGTGGATCCACGTCTGAGGGAGAGGGCAGCCTGGCTCTCATTCGCAAGTCCATTCTTGAATTGAAAACGTCTGTTAGTGGCATCCGCGAGGCGCTAGTCGCGAGGCCAGATGAGGAACAATGAATCGGACCTAAAGGGCTGGCCTTGCTAGTCCCCGACACCGAAAACACCCGCCACCACCGCCAGCGTTCCGACAGTGTCAGTCCGCAAAAAGTCCGCAGCAGGTCCACAAAGGCACTGTTTGAGTCATCGACGGACAACACTGATATCCCCGGAATCATGCGGGAAACAGCATGATCCAACCTCCCCCAATAACAGCGAAAGACTTCGAGCTCTACTACGGCTGCTAGGACCTAGCACCGACGACGCGAAGCCAGACACCGGTCCGCCGGTGTCTGGCTTCCGTGCTGTGCGGCCCGTGTCCCCCTCCCCACCGGCCGCCGGCGCTTGCTAAAAGGGAGGCTCATCCGGGGTCGGCGGGAGCGGCGGCCGTTCACCGCCCCAGGGATTGTCCCGGTCATCGGGCCGCTGGATGACCGGCGGGCCGTATCCTCCGGCCAGGCGTTTCAGGCGCCGTTTCCGGGTGGCCTTGCCCCACCGGCTGCGCGCATAGCGGCCGTGTTCGGGGTCCGCACACGAGCTGTCCGGTACGTCGTGGACGCGCCCCCACTCGCTGATCTGCAGGGACTGGTACCGGTCCGACTCGATCCTTCGTGACTCCGTGCCATACAGATCCCGGGGTTCGTTCGGCTCCAGGTCCTTCCAGAGCCAACGCTCCCACTGGAGGGTGGTCAGGAACCTTGTCCGCGTCAACGTCACCACCCCGGGGTCGGCGGGTCCCCCGGGCTGCGGAGCGGAGGCGCTGGGAATGACCGCATCCGGATCCATCGGCGGGGACGGAAGGCCCGCAGGGTCTGGAGGTGCCAGCGACTGTTGCCCGCCGCCGACGGCCCAAGGCGCGGCCGGGTACCCGACACGCTGGGTGCCGAACAGGGACGTGACGAGTACCGTTCCGCCGGCACACTGCTCCACCTCGATCAGCCCCAGGGACTTCAGCCGGTGGCAGCGTTTGCACCTGAGCTGGGTGTTGGCGATGTCAGTTCCGCCGCCGTCCTGCCATTCCCTGGTGTGGTCGACCTCGCAGTTCCGGGCCGGGCCGGTGCAACCGGGCGTGGCGCATCCACCATCCCGGAACCGCAGTGCGGCGCGTTGGGCAGGCGTGGGCCGGTACCGGTCCTGGCCGAATTCCAGGATGGCTCCGGTGATCGGGTCGGTGATCAACCGCCACCAGGTCTTCGCGGCGGTCATCAGCTGGGCCGCCGAGCCCTGGTCGATGGGACCGGCTCCGAGCAGGGTGGGTACGGGCGCTCCCGGCGCCAGCTGTGCGGTGGCCAGGCCTCCAACGCCCCGCAGGTCCTCGCCGACGGTTCCACGCGCAGGCGGCGGGCCGTCAATGCCCGTCTCCTCGCCACCGAGCGGTCCGCCGGGGGTTCCCGGGAGCATGGTGGAGGGGATGGCGACGAAGACCTCTGCGTTGACCGTCTCCAGTCCCTGGCCCCGTGGACCGTTGAGCATCATGTCGGTGAAGACGTCGGCCCGCAGCTGGTCCAGGGTCCGGACTTCGGCGGGGTCAGCCATGGCCTGAAGGTCGGTTTCGCCGTTTCCTGCCGCGGCTGCCGCCTGGACCACCGCTGCTGCGGAGTCGGGGTCTGCCGTGAGCAGGCGCGCCATGCTGTCGATTTTGGAGAAGATGGCCTGGCAGCTGGCCGTCGGGAGATAGCCCGAGAACCACGTCATGCCGTGGTTGGCCTCCTCGAGGGTGATCCGACGGTCCCGCAGCTCGGTGCGGGACCGCTGGGTGTAGGAGACGCCGTAGTACTTTTCCAGCAGCTGGCGACCCCTGGCACGCAGCTGTGCCGGAGATTTGCCGGGGGCGGCCGCCAACATGTCCGCGCCGAAATCCCGGCGGTCCGCCCGGGCTTTCGCTGCCCTCCGGGCCATCTCCCGTTCCCATTCCTGCTTTGTCGCCTCATCCGCCGTCGCCGGCGGCAGGGGCAGGGGTTCGGGCACCAGCTGCCGGGTGTGCTCGAGGATGCGCTGCACGTGGCTGGCCCCGATGCGCCCCAGGGCCAGCGACTCCAGGACCTCGGGGGTATCCATGACCAGCGTTTCCGCCTGGTCCAGGACGCGGTGGGCCTGGCCCTGGGACAGTCCGGCCACCAGGGCGATCTCCATGGCGGCACTATCGGTGGCAGCAAAGAGGACCGTCCGGCCCGTGCGCAGGGAAATCTGCATCCCCGAACGGCCCTCCAACGCCTCCAGACGTGGTTCGACCGCACGCTGGGCCTCGTCATGCAGCATGGCTGCGGCCCGGAACTTCTCGGCCTCGGCGAACCGGGCCAAGGCCTCGGCGGCCTTCAGCCGCGCAGATCCGGTCACGGACGACCCGGCCAGCCGGGTCATGCCCCACCCGGTGACCTCGATCTGGTCCGCAACCTGTTCCATGACTCCACCCTGCCAGCCGCCACCGACAGTTTGGAACCGTGCCCCACCCGGGATGGCCTACTCCCGGAATGGCCCACTACCGGGACATCACCTAGAGGGAAATCAACTAGAGGGACATCAACTACAGAGACTTCCACCGCAGGGACATCCACCCAGCCAGGATCGTCGTCGTACCTGGTGAGCTGGTGGGTGGCAGGGGGAATGGAGATGGGTGGCCCGGTCAGCCGGCGATGGTGGTCAGCAGGAAGGCAGCCGGTTCGGCGGCCACGACGTTGTGTAGGACGTCGGGGATGACGAACAGGCCGCCGTGCCCCACCTCCTGCTCACCGTCTGCCCAGCGGACCGTCACGGAGCAGTGCAACACCAGCAGCGTGGCCGCCTCGGGTTTGGAGTGGTCGGCGAGCTCGGACCCGGCGTCCAGGGCCATCAACGTCTGGCGCAAACGGCCATCCTTCAGGACAGCGGTGGCGCTGCGCCGATGCGGTGACGATTTGGCCCGTTCCAGGTGTTCGGCCACCAATTCGTCCAGTTCAGCCTTGCTCACATGCATGGTTCCCACTCTCCTCGTCGGTGACGACCGGCCCCAGGCGGGGCCCCGCCGTCGTACTCAATGCTGGCTGGTTTCCTCGAACCCGTAGAAATGCCGTTCGAAGACGCTGCGTGCCCTCCGCGTGACGCGGCGGTAGTCGTTGTCGAGCTCGGAGGCCCCGCCGGCCGGGTAACCGCACCAGCGTGCGACGGCTTCCATGTCGCGCCAGGACCGTGGCAGCACGTCGGAGGCGCGTCCGGTGCAGGCCACCGAGGCGCTGCGGATCCGGGTGGCCAGCGACCAGGCTCGGTCCAGCAGCTCCACGTCTCCCGCCGGAAGGATCTCCAGCTGCGCCAGCGCCGCCAGGGCCTCCCGGGTGGAGGTGGTCCGCAATGCGGGATGCTCCTGGGCGTGTTCGAGCTGCAGCAGCTGGACCAGCCATTCGACATCGCTGAGTCCGCCGCGGCCGAGCTTGACGTGGCGGGTGGAATCCGCGCCGCGCGGCAACCGCTCGGCTTCCACCCGGGCCTTGATCCTGCGGACCTCCCGGACTTCGTCGGCGGTGATGCCGCGCCCGTACCGGATCCCGTCGACCAGCGTCATGAATTCGGCGGCCAGGTCATCGTCGCCGGCCATCGGGCGGGCGCGCAGCAGTGCCTGGCGTTCCCAGACCAGCGCCCAGCGGTCGTAGTACTCGCGGTACGAGTCCAACGACCGGGCCAGCGGCCCGTTCTTGCCCTCCGGGCGCAGTGCAGCATCCACCACGAGCTTGGGTTCGGCGAGGACCGCCGGCTTCAACGGCTGGGTCAGCAGCTTGCCGACATGGGCGAAGATCCGCAATGCCTGCTGCTGCGCCGCCTGGCCATCCGCGCCGTCCCGCGGCCGGTGGACATACAGCACGTCCGCGTCGGAGCCGTAGCCGATCTCGCGGCCGCCCTGGCGACCCATTGCGACCACCAGCAGATCGGTGAGGCGTTCGGTGGAGGCGAATTCGTGGTCCTCAGCCACCCGCAAGGCGGCGAGGACCGCCGCCCGGTCGATGTCCGAGAGGGCCAAGCCGATCTGGTCGAGGTCCATCAGCTTCGCCGAATCCGCCAGGGCAACGCGCAGCATCTCCCGCCGGCGGTTCAGCCGCACCAGCCGCATCGCGGATTCGGGGTTCTTGTGCCGCTTGAGCTTCGCCGCATTCTCCTGCCACAGCTGCTCGAAGGGCATCGGGCGCAGTTCGCGGTCATCGCCCAGCCAGGCCGCCGACTCCGGGGAGACCTCCAACAGGTCGGTGATGAACCGCGAGCCGGAGAGCACATGGCACAACCGTTCGGCGGCGGCGCTGGAGTCGCGCAGCATGCCCAGATACCAGTGGGACTCCCCCAGGGCCTCGCTCAACCGGCGGAAACCGAGCAGCCCGGCGTCGGGGTCCACTCCGTCGGCCAGCCATTCCAGCAACACGGGCAGCAGCTGGCGCTGCAGCGAGGCGCGGCGGCGCACCCCCGACGTCAGGGCCTCGATGTGGCGCATGGCCCCCTGCGGGTCCAGGTACCCCAGTGCCGCCAGGCGTGCCTGTGCCGCCGCCGGGGAGAGCCGCACCTCGTCGGTGGACAGGTTCGAGGCCGAGGCGAGCAGCGGCCGGTAGAAGATCGCCTCGTGGAGCCGGCGGACCGACCGCTTGGTGTTCTGCCATTGGCGGGTGAGTTCCTCTGCCGGTTTGCGCCCGCTGACCGCCTGCCCGCGCGAGGCCCGGAACAACACCCGCAGGGCCTCCTCCTTGACCGGCATCAGGTGGGTCCGGCGCAGGTTCACCAACTGGATCCGGTGCTCCAACACCCGCAGGTAGCGGTACGCGGCATCGAAGTCGGCGGCGTCGCCGCGGCCGATGTAGCCCCCCGCGCTCAGCGCGGCGATGGCCGAGGTCGTATCGCGCACCCGCAACGTCTCGTCGATGCGCCCATGCACCAGTTGCAGCAGCTGGACGGTGAACTCGACATCGCGCAGCCCGCCCGGGCCCAGCTTGATCTGCCGGGCCAGCTCGTCGGAGGAGATGTTCGCCAGCACCCGCTTGCGCATCCCCTGGACCGACTCCACGAATCCGTCGCGTTCGGAGGAGTTCCAGATCAGCGGGGCGACCGCAGCTTCGTAGGCCACCCCCAACTCCGCGTCGCCGGCGATGCAGCGCGCCTTCAGCAGCGCCTGGAACTCCCAGCTCTGGGCCCACCGGTCGTAGTAGGCCACATGGGAGGACAGCGTGCGGGACAGGGCGCCGTCCTTGCCCTCGGGCCGCAGGTTCGCGTCCACCTCCCACAGCGCCGGCTCGGGGCCGGGGCTGTTGATGGCCCGCCCGATGCCCACGGCCAGGGTTGCGGCGATCTCGGCGGCCCGGTCGTCGTCCAGCCCCTCGGCGGCGTGCACGTAGATCACGTCGACGTCGGAAATGTAGTTCAGTTCCCGGGCTCCGCATTTGCCCATGCCGATGACGGCGAGGCGGACGGCGGCGACGTCGTCCGCGTCGAAGCGCTCCGCCGCTTCCGCCCGGGCGATGGCCAGCGCGGCGTCGACGGCGGCACCGGCCAGGTCGGCCAATTCGGCGGCGACCACCGGCAGCACCAGCGAGGGGTCGTCGGCTTCGACATCGCGCAGGGCCAGCCAGGCCAGGCCGGCCCGATACGCCACCCGCAACCGGGAGTACCCGTCCTTGCCGGTGTGTGCGGCCACCGGCGCTGCAGCAGCGGGATCGGCGCCGACCGCAGTCAGCAGGTGGGCGCGCAGCACCGCGGGGGGCACCGCCGTCCACCCAGGGGGAACCGCCAGGCCGGTTCCGGGCACGACGGCGGGTTCGTCATCCTGCGCCGCGGGTTCCGGCTCTGGTTCTGGCGCGGGCCCTGCCGGGTCCATCGCGAAGATGTCCAGGTGTTCGGGGTGGCGCACCAGGAAGTCGCCGAGGGCCTGGGAGGCACCCAGGAAACGCATCACCGGAACTGCTGCCCCGGCGTCGTGCACGCGTTCGAGGAGCGCCGGATCCTGTTCGGCCAGGCGCAGCAGCAGCAACAGTGCCTGGTCCGGGTCGGCAGCGGCGCGCAGTCCGGCGAGCAGTGCCGCCTCGTCGGCGTCGGCCAGCACGTCGTCGGCCAGGAACCGCTTGGCCCGCTCGACGTCGTCGAACCCCGCGGAGATCAGCTGTCGGGTCAGGCTCACGGCGTGCCCCCTAGAGGATGCCGAGGTAGCGGGAGGTCTCGAAGGGGCTGACGTATTGGCGGTATTCGTTCCATTCGTCCTGCTTGTTGCGCAGGAACGAATCGAAGACCTGTTCGCCGAGGATGTCGGCCACCAGTTCCGAGTCCTCCATGGAGCGGATCGCGTCATGCAGCGAACCGGGCAGCGGGGCGTGGCCCATGGCGCGGCGTTCGGCGGCGCTGAGGCCCCAGACGTCGTCGTCGGTGGCCGGCGGCAGCTCGTAGCCCTCCTGGATGCCCTTCAGCCCGGCGCCCAGGATCACGGCGTAGGCCAGGTAGGGGTTGGCCGCCGAGTCGATGCCACGGTACTCCACCCGCGCCGACTGGCCCTTGTTCGGCTTGTACAGCGGCACGCGGACCAGTGCCGAACGGTTGTTGTGGCCCCAGGAGAGGTGGCTGGGCGCCTCTCCCCCGCCCCAGAGCCGCTTGTAGGAGTTCACGAACTGGTTCGTCACGGCGGTGAATTCGGGGGCGTGGTGCAGGACCCCGGCGATGAACTGCCGGGCGGTCTGCGAGAGCTGGTACTCCTGCCCGGCCTCGAAGAACGCGTTGGTGTCGCCCTCGAAGAGCGAGAAGTGGGTGTGCATCCCGGAGCCGGGGTGGCTGGAGAACGGCTTGGGCATGAACGTCGCGTAGATGCCCTGCTGCAGCGCGACCTCCTTGACCACGGTTCGGAACGTCATGATGTTGTCGGCCGTCTGCAGGGCGTCGGCGTAGCGCAGGTCGATCTCGTTCTGGCCGGGTCCTGTCTCGTGGTGGCTGAATTCCACCGAGATCCCCACCGCCTCGAGCATGGTCACTGCACGACGGCGGAAATCCTGGCCCACGCCGCCGGTCACGTGGTCGAAGTAGCCGCCATGGTCCACCGGGCTCGGCTCGCCGTTGGCGTCCAGGTCATCGGACTTCAGCAGGTAGAACTCGACCTCGGGGTGGGTGTAGCAGGTGAAGCCCATGTCGGCGGCGGCGGCGAGCTGGCGTTTGAGCACATGCCGCGGATCCGCCGGCGAGGGCTCCCCGTCCGGGGTGAGGATGTCGCAGAACATCCGCGACGTGGGTTCGATCTCCCCGCGCCACGGCAGGATCTGGAAGGTGGAGGGGTCCGGCTGGGCCAGCATGTCGGATTCGTAGATCCGCGAGAGGCCCTCGATGGAGGAGCCGTCGAAGCCCAGTCCCTCCTCGAACGCCCCCTCGACCTCGGCCGGGGCCAGGGCGACGGACTTCAGCGATCCGACGACATCGGTGAACCACATGCGCACGAAACGCACGTCACGTTCCTCGATGGTCCTGAGCACGAATTCCTGCTGGCGGTCCATGGGCTGGCTCCTCGTCTGATCCGGCGATTGCTGCGGTGGTTGCGGGCCGTCCCACCGTCGCCAACTCTACTCGGAAACCGTAGTCAACCGGGTGTCCGGGTCCAACCGGTGCCGTATCCTGAGGGACATGTCGCACGAACAGCCTGCCCCCTATGCCTCCGGCCAGCCCACGTCGGCGCCACGTCCTGCCGGGCGGATCCGCATCGGCCACCTGGCCCAGGCGAAAGCCGAGGGCCGGCGGTTCGCGATGCTGACCGCCTATGACCAGTACGCTGCCTCCATTTTCGAGGAGGCGGGCATCGAGGTCCTGCTGGTGGGCGACTCCGCGGCCAACAACGTGATGGGCCACGCCACGACGCTGCCGATCACGCTCGAGGAGATGGGCGTCTTCGCCCGATCCGTCACCGCCGGGGCCAAGCGCAGCCTGGTGGTCTGCGATCTGCCGTTCGGAAGTTTCGAGGCCTCGCCGCAGCTGGCCGTGGAATCGTCGGTGTGGTTGATGAAGCACACGGGCATCCACGCAGTGAAGATGGAGGGCACCGCACGCCGTGCCGACCACGTCCGCGCCGTGGTGGACGCCGGCATCCCGGTCATGGCACACATCGGGTTCACCCCGCAGGCCGAACACGCCCTCGGCGGCTACAAGGTGCAGGGCCGTGGGGATGCCGCGGCGCGGCTCGTCGAGGATGCGCTGGCCCTGGAGGCAGCAGGCGCGTTCTGCGTGCTGCTGGAAATGGTGCCGGCCGATGTCGCGGCCGCGGTGGAGGCCGCCCTGACCGTGCCCACCATCGGCATCGGGGCCGGTGCGGCCACCACCGGGCAGGTGCTGGTGTGGCAGGACATGATGGGCCTGAACCCGGGCAAGCTGCCGCGTTTTGTGAAGAAATATGCCGACCTGCGTCAGGTCATGGGCCAGGCCGCGGCGGAGTACCACCGCGACGTCGTGGAGGGCACGTTCCCCGCCGACGAACACGGGTTCTAGCCAGCAGGTGCCCCGGGCACCGGCTCAGGCGCCGTCGTCGTCCTCCCAGGACTCGTTGTTGCGCTCCACCTGGGCCAGCGCGCCCTGGGCTTCCTCACGCGTGTTGTAGGGGCCCAGCAGCTGCGACCAGTCCGACTGGGGGCCGGATTCGACCTGCTTCGTGTTGACGTTGAACCAGAAATCGCCGCCGGTGGTTTCGCTGCCGTCGCTCATCGTGCTCCTTCGGGTGTGCAGGCCCGCGGGGATCGCGGGGCGTGTCGCTGCCAGCCCACCATACTCCGGCGCATTCGGATGGCGATAGGATCGATGACATGCCACGCACGTCAACAGCCCCCCTGGGAAACCTTGTCCCCGGAACCCCCACGCCGATGCGCCGGGTCCCCGCCTCGATCGAACGCCCCGAATACGTGGGCAAGCCGGCCCCCGCGAAGTTCGAGGGCTCGGAAGTGAAGTCCCCCGAGACGCTTGAACGCATCCGCCATGCCTCCAAGATCGCCGCCGAGGCGTTGGCCCTGGTGGGCGAGGCGGTGGTGCCGGGAGTGACCACCGACGAGCTGGACCGCATCGGGCACGATTACCTCATCGCCCACGGCGCCTACCCCTCAACCTTGGGCTACCGCGGCTTCACCAAGTCGTTGTGCACCTCGATCAACGAGGTCATCTGCCACGGCATCCCCGACACCACGGTGGTGCAGGACGGGGACATCGTGAACATCGACATCACCGCCTACATCGGGCAGGTCCACGGCGACACGAACGCAACGTTCCTGGCCGGGGACGTCGACGAGGATTCCCGCCTGCTGGTCGAACGCACCCAGGAGTCCCTGCGCCGGGCCATCAAGGCGGTCATGCCGGGGCGGGAGATCAACGTCATCGGACGCACCATCTCCGCCTACGCCAAACGCTTCGGGTACGGGGTGGTCCGGGACTTCACCGGCCACGGCGTCGGCGAGGCCTTCCACACCGGGCTGATCATCCCGCACTACGATGCGGCACCGGCGTACTCGCGCGTCATCGAACCCGGGATGGTCTTCACCATCGAGCCGATGCTCACCCTCGGCGGCATCGACTGGGACATGTGGGACGACGGCTGGACCGCAGTGACCCGCGACCGCAGCCGCACCGCCCAGTTCGAGCACACCCTGCTGGTGACCGATTCCGGCGCCGAGATCCTGACCCTGGCCTGACGGCCGCCCCTACCGACCCACCCATCCGCTGAGGAGCCCCCATGTCGAAGGACGAGAAGAGCAAGAAGAACAAGATCTCCACCGCCATCGGCCTGGACATCGGCGGCACCGGCATCAAGGGCGGCATCGTCGACCTGAAGAAGGGCAAGCTGATCGGCGACCGGTACCGGATCGACACGCCGAAGCCCTCCACCCCGCAGGCCGTGGCCGAGGTCGTCGCACAGATCGTCGCCGAGCTCGGTGCGCGGGACGGCGCCCCGGACGCCGACGCCCCGGTGGGCATCACCTTCCCGGCGATCATCCACGAGGGCATTGCCCTCTCGGCGGCCAACGTCGACAAGTCATGGATCGATACCGACGTGGATACGCTCTTCACCGACGCGCTGCACCGCCCCGTCCAGGTGATGAACGACGCCGATGCCGCCGGCCTCGCGGAGGTGCGCTACGGCGCCGGCGAAGGAGTCGAGGGGACGGTACTGGTCATCACCCTGGGCACCGGCATCGGCTCGGCGCTGATCCACGACGGCATCCTGGTCCCGAACCTGGAGTTGGGCCATTTGGAGATCGATGGGCACGACGCCGAATCCCGGGCCTCTGCCTCGGCGCGGGAACGCGAGGACCTGGCGTGGGATGACTACGCGGTGCGCCTGCAACGCTATTTCTCCCACGTCGAGTTCCTCTTCTCCCCGCGGCTGTTCGTGGTCGGCGGCGGGATCTCCAAGCGCTCCGAGGACTTCCTGCCCCAGCTGGACCTGCGCACGCCGATCAAACCGGCGGCGTTGAAGAACAATGCGGGGATCGTCGGCGGCGCCTTGCAGGCGGCCATCCACTTCGGCCTGCGCAAGTAATGAGCGCGGCCGCCGGCGGGGCAGGCGGCCGGGGCAGCCCTAGCCGGCGGTCAACGGCCGCTGGTGGCTGGCATCCGGGGCACCCTTGCCCTCGTTGCGCAGCTTGTCGATGGCCGTCTCGAAATCCTCCAACGAGTCGAACCCCTGGTAGACGCTGGCGAAGCGCAGGTAGGCGACCTGGTCCAGGTTCTGCAGGGGGCGCAGGATGGCCAGGCCGACATCATTCGCGTTGATCTCCGCGGCGCCCGATGCCCGGACGGTTTCCTCGACCTCCTGGGCGAGCAACGCCAGGTCGTCATCGGTGACGGGTCGGCCCTGGCAGGCCTTGCCCACACCGGAAATGACCTTCGCCCGGTTAAAGGGCTCGGCGACGCCCGAGCGCTTGACGACGTTCAGGCTCGTGGTCTCCAACGTGGTGAAGCGGCGTTCGCAGGAGCTGCAGAGCCGGCGCCGGCGAATGGACGAGCCATCCTCCGTCAGGCGGCTGTCGACGACCCGGGAGTCGGAGTTCCTGCAAAATGGACAACGCATGGGCTCCATCCCTTTCCGTGGTCGTGGGGCGGGCCGAGGCCCGCACCGCCGTCAAATATGCCGTATCGGCTGAACCATCATGTCATGTTCGACACGTCGGTCCCCCGCCGCTCCCCCGGCCTAACCGCGTTCGAGTCGCTGCTTGACCGCGTCGCCGTGCGCCGGCAGGTCCTCGGCATCGGCCAAGGCGATGACGTGGCTGCCGACCTCGCGCAGGGCTGCCGCGGGATATTCGATGACCTGGATGGCCTTCAGGAAAGTCAGCACGTTCAGGCCCGAGGCGAAAGCCGCAGTTCCGCTGGTGGGCAGCACGTGGTTGGAACCGGCGCTGTAGTCGCCGAGGGACACGGGACTGTGCTCGCCGACGAAGACCGCTCCGGCGGCGGTGACCCGGGCGGCCACGGCGGCCGGTTCGGCGGTCAGGATCTCCAGATGTTCCGCGGCGTACGCGTTGCAGACCCGTAGTCCGGCCTCGAGGTCGTCAACCAGGATGACCGCCGACTGGCGGCCCGATAGGGCGGCCATGACGCGGTCCGCGTGCTTGGTCGTCCGGGTTTGGAGTTCCAGTTCACCACGGACGGCGTCCGCCAGATCGACGGAATCGGTGACCAGGACCGCCGCCGCGTTGGGGTCGTGTTCGGCCTGGCTGATCATGTCTGCCGCCACGTAACGCGCAGTGGCGTCGGCGTCGGCCAGGATCGCGATCTCCGTGGGTCCCGCTTCCGCGTCGATTCCCACGGCCCCCTTGACCAGCCGCTTGGCGGTGGCCACGAAGACATTGCCGGGTCCGGTGATGACGTCCACGGGCTCGATCCCGGCAGGACCTGGGGCAGCAGGCGCCTCGATCCCATAGGCGAAGGCGGCGATCGCCTGGGCTCCGCCCATGGCGTGGACCTCGGTGATGCCCAGCAGCTCAGCGGCGGCGAGGATCGTGGGGTGGGGCAGCCCGCCGAATTCACGCTGCGGCGGCGAAGCCAGGGCGATGGATCCCACCCCGGCTGCCAGGGCAGGCACGACGTTCATGATGACCGAGCTCGGATAGACGGCCAAACCGCCCGGGACGTAGAGGCCCACCCGGCGGACCGGCTCCCATCGTTGGGTCACCGTCGCACCGTCGCCGAAGTCCACCGACGCCGGCGCCGGGACCTGCGCTGCGGCGAAGCGGGTGGCCCGGCGGATCGATTCCTCCAACGCCCGGCGCACGGTGGGGTCAAGGTTCTCCAGTGCCCGGCGCATCGACTCGGCGGGCACCCGTGTGGTGCTCTGTTCCACGCCGTCGAAGCGGTGCGCCAATTCGGCCAAGGCCGGAAATCCGCGGGTGCGCACGTCGCCGATGATCTGCTGGACCGTTTCGGCGGCCGACGCGCTGTCGTTCTCGGGCCGTGGCAGCGCGGCCTTCAGGGCGGCATGGCCCAGGGCGGTTCCGCGCAAGTCGATGGTGCGCAGGGCGCTGAAGGATTCCGGGGCGTTGGCTGGATTCGTCACCGTCCAAGTTTACGACGCGGCCGCCCGGACCGCAGACTGTTGCGACGGCCCGGGCCGCTCAGATGTCCAGGCAGGCCGGCCCGAGGAGCACCTTGAGGTCCCCGAACAGTGCCGGGTTCGGGTTGACCCGGAATTCAATGCCCAGGCGCATCAGCTCGACGCTCCGCGTTCCGGAGAGCTTGACCCGCACCTCGGTGTTGCCCGAGTGGGTTTGCAGGACCTCGCCCAATTGGGAGACCACCGCTTCGGTGGCCTTGTGGGCCGGCATGGAGATGACCACCGGGCCGGCGAGGCCGTCCTCGCTGATTTCCGGGATGGTCAGTTCCTGGGCGTTGAGCGAAACCGCGCCGTCGTCGCGGCGCTGGAGCCGCCCCTTGACCACGACGATCAGGTCCTCGGCCAGCACGCTGGCGATGGGGCCGTAGGCCTGGCCGAAGAACATGACCTCCATCGAGCCGCCCAGGTCCTCGACCTCGCAGCGGGCGTACGGGTTCCCGCTGTTCTTGGCGATGCGGCGCTGCAGGGAGGTGATCATCCCCGAGATCGTGACGATCTGCCCGTCGCGCGGTCCGTCCTCGGAAAGGACCTGGGTGATGGAGAGGTCGGCATGCTGTTCCAGCAGGCTGCCCAACCCCTTCAGCGGGTGGTCCGAGACATAGAGGCCCAGCATGTCGCGTTCGAAGGAGAGCTTGTCCTTCTTCTCCCACTCGGGCAGGTCCGGCACCTCAATGGCCAGCCCGGCACCGGCTGTCGGGTCGTCCATGGCGCTGAAGAGGTCGAACTGGTTGGCCGCCTCGTTGCGCTTGAGCACGATGACCGAGTCGACTGCCTCCTCGTGGATCATGGCCAACGCCCGGCGCGGGTGCCCCATCTCGTCGAAGGCGCCGGCCTTGACCAGCGATTCGATGGTGCGCTTGTTGCAGACAACCGCGGGGACCTTCTGCAGGTAGTCGCTGAAGGACTCGAAGTTCCCCTTTTCGTTCCGGGCCTCGACCATCGCGTTGACCACGTTGGCGCCGACGTTGCGGATGGCACCCATGCCGAAGCGGATGTCATCGCCCACCGGGGTGAAGTTCAGCTGGGACGAGTTGACGTCAGGTGGCAGCACGGTGATGCCCATGTGCCGGCATTCATTGAGGTAGAGCGCGGATTTGTCCTTGTCATCGCCGACGCTGGTGAGCAGTGCTGCCATGTATTCGGCCGGGTAGTGGGCCTTGAGGTAGGCCGTCCAGTAGGAGACGAGTCCGTAGGCAGCGGAGTGCGCCTTGTTGAAGGCGTAGTCGGAGAAGGGCAGGAGGATGTCCCACAGGGATTTCACCGCCGCCTCGGAGAACCCGTTGTCCAGCATGCCCTGGTGGAAGCCGGCGTACTGCTTGTCTAGCTCGGCCTTCTTCTTCTTGCCCATCGCGCGGCGCAGGATGTCGGCCTGGCCCAGCGAGTAGCCGGCGACCTTCTGCGCGATGGCCATGACCTGCTCCTGGTACACGATCAGCCCATAGGTGGTGTTCAGGATCTCCGCGAGCGGTTCCTCCAGCTGCGGGTGGATCGGGGTGATGTCCTGCAGCCCGTTCTTGCGCAGCGCATAGTTGTTGTGTGAATTCGCGCCCATGGGCCCCGGACGGTACAGGGCGATGACTGCCGAGATGTCCTCGAAGTTGTCGGGGCGCATCAGACGCAGCAGCGAACGCATGGGTCCGCCGTCGAGCTGGAACACGCCGAGGGTGTCGCCCCGGGCCAGCAGATCGTAGGAGTCCCGGTCATCGACGGCCAGATGCTCCAGGTCCAGCTCCTCGCCCCGGTTGATCTTGATGTTCTCGATGGCGTCGGAAATGATCGTCAGGTTACGCAGCCCCAGGAAGTCCATCTTGATCAGCCCCAGGCCCTCACAGGTCGGGTAGTCGAACTGGGTGATGACCTGTCCATCCTGGAAACGGCGCATGATCGGCACGACGTCGATGATCGGGTCCGAGGACATGATCACCCCGGCCGCGTGGACGCCCCACTGGCGCTTGAGGCCCTCGATGCCCTTGGCGGTCTCGAAGACCTTGGCTGCCTCGGGGTCGTTGGAGATCAGCTGGCGGAAATCGGCGGCCTCGGCGTAGCGCTTGGCCTTGGTGTCCTCGATGTCGGCCAACGGGATGTCCTTGGCCATGACGGCCGGCGGAAGCGCCTTGGTCAGCGTCTCGCCCATGCTGAAGGGGTGGCCCATCACGCGGGCGGAATCCTTCAGCGCCTGCTTCGTCTTGATCGAACCGTAGGTGACGATCATGGAGACGCGTTCGTCGCCGTACTTCTCGGTCACGTACTTGATGACCTCCGAGCGGCGCCGATCATCGAAGTCGACGTCGAAGTCGGGCATGGAGACGCGTTCCGGGTTCAGGAACCGCTCGAAGATCAGCCCGTGCTGGAGCGGGTCAAGGTCGGTGATGCGCATGGCATAGGCCACCATGGAACCGGCGCCGGAGCCACGGCCGGGTCCGACGCGGATGCCGTTGTCCTTGGACCAGTTGATGAAGTCGGCCACCACCAGGAAGTAGCCGGGGAAGCCCATCTTGGTGATGATCCCCAGCTCATAGTCCGCCTGCTTCCGGGAGGCGTCCGGCACGCCGTTCGGGTAGCGGTACTTCAGTCCGGCGTCGACCTCCTTGACCAGCCAGCTGGTCTCGTCCTCCCCTGGCGGGCACGGGAACTTCGGCATGTAGTTCGCGTCGGTGTTGAAGGAGACCTCGCACCGCTCGGCGATGTCCAGGGTGTTGTCGCACGCCTCGGGGAACTCCGCGAAGAGGGTGCGCATCTCCTGCGGGGACTTCAGGTAGAACCCGGTCCCGGAGAAGGCGAAGCGCGAACCGCCCTGGTCGTAGCTGGGCTCCAGCAGGGTGGAGCCGGACTGGATGGCCAACAGGGCCTCGTGGGCCTTGGCATCGTGCTCGTGCGTGTAGTGCAGGTCGTTGGTGGCCACCAGCGGGATGTTCAGTTCCTTGGACAGGCGCAGCAGGTCCTTCGTGGCCCGGCGCTCGATCTCCAGCCCGTGGTCCATCAGCTCGCAGTAGTAGTTTTCCGCACCGAAGATGTCCCGGTATTCGCTGGCGGCCTGCTTGGCCTCCTCATACTGGCCCAGCCGCAGCCGGGTCTGGATCTCCCCGGAGGGGCAACCGGTGGTGGCGATGAGCCCACCGCTGTATTCCTCGAGCAGTTCACGGTCCAGCCGCGGCCATTTGCCGAACACCGAGTCCAGCGAACCGATTGAGGAGGCCCGGAAGAGGTTGCGCATCCCCTCGTTGTTGCGGCTGAGCAGCGTCATGTGCGTGTAGGCGCCGCCGCCGGAGATGTCGTCGCGTTTCTGGTGCTGCTCTCCCCAGCGCACGCGGGTCTTGTCGGTGCGCGCCGTCCCGGGGGTGACATAGGCTTCGACGCCGATGATCGGCTTGATCCCCGCGTTGGTGGCCTTGCTCCAGAAGTCAAAGGCCCCGAAGAGGTACCCATGGTCGGTTGTCGCCAGGGCCGGCATGCCCAGGCGTTCGGTCTCCTCGAAGAGGTCCGTCAGGCGCGCCGCGCCGTCGAGCATGGAGTATTCGGTGTGCGTATGGAGGTGGACGAATCCGTCACGTTTTGAGCTGGCCACCGATCCAGTCTAGGCCTGTTGCGGCCATCGCCGGCGCCCCCGCGCGGAGCAGGTGATGATCCCCACGCGCAGGACGGCCCGACCCCTGCTGATGCACGACGGCGGCCACCTCCTAGTAGCGCAGGTCCCCGTCGCGCATGATCTCCAGGGCGTGTTCCAGATCCTGTGGGTAGGCGCTTTCGACCTGCACCCACTCCCCGGTGACCGGATGGGGAAAGCCCAGCCGGTGGGCGTGCAGCCACTGCCGGGTCAGTCCCAGGGCCGCGGCCAGCTTGGGGTCGGCCCCGTAGGTCTGGTCGCCGGCACAGGGATGCCGCAAGGCCGAGAAGTGGACGCGGATCTGATGGGTCCGCCCGGTCTCCAGCTGGACTTCCACCAGGGTGGCCCGGCCAAACGCCTCCAGCACCTGGTAATGGGTCACCGAATCCCTGCCGTCTTCCAGCACGGCGAACTTCCAGTCATGTCCGGGGTGCCGTCCGATCGGCGCGTCGATCGTGCCGCGCAGCGGGTCTGGCAGCCCCTGGACCAGGGCGTGGTAGGTCTTCGCCGGTGTGCGTTCCTTGAAGGCGCGCTTGAGTGCGGTGTAGGCCCGTTCCGTCTTCGCGACGACCATGGCGCCGGACGTCCCCACGTCGAGACGATGGACGATGCCCTGCCGTTCCGGGGCACCGGAGGTGGAGATCTGGTAGCCGGCGGCCATCAGGGCCCCGACGACCGTGGGGCCGACCCAGCCCGGCGAGGGGTGCGCGGCGACACCCACGGGTTTGTCGATGACCACGTAGTCATCGTCCTCGGCCAGGATGCCCATGGCTTCCACGTATTCTGCCCTCACTTCCAGCGGGTCGTTTTCCTCGGGGGGATCGACGCTCACCGTGTCCCCGGCCACGACCTTGCGGGATTTCGCGACCGGAGCGCCGTTGAGCAGCACATGTCCGCCGGCACACCAGGCGGCTGCCGCACTACGCGTGGCACCCAGCACAGAGGCAAGCACCGCATCGATGCGGCGTCCGGCCTCCTCGGCGCCGACCGTGAAGGTACTGGCACTCACGAGGTTCCGGCTTCCTTGCCCTGGCGTGGCTTCTTGTCGTCCATCGGGCGGCCGTCGACGCCGATGCCACGGAAGAGCAACAGGCAGATGCCGATCATCGAGCAGACCACAAAGGAGTCGGCCACGTTGAAGATGGCGAAGTTCCGGACCCCGATGAAGTCCACGACGTGTCCCATCCCGAAGGAGGGTTCGCGGAAGAGCCGGTCGATGAGGTTTCCGGTTGCCCCGGCCAGCAGTCCGCCCAGGGCGACGGCCCAGAGTCGGGAACGCACCTTGCGGAGCAAGGTGAGCACGTAGATGACGACGCCGGCCATCACGAGGGTGAAGATCCAGGTCACGGAGGTGCCCATGGAGAACGCGGCCCCGGGGTTCAGGATGTAGTGCCAACTCAGGATCGAGCCGACCACCTCGATCTTTTCCCCGAGCTCCATCGTGGACTGCACGATGGCCTTGGTGGTCTGGTCCAGCCCCACGCCGAGCACGGCGATCGCCAGGGAAACGGCGATCAGCGCGGGTCGGGCACGGCCCGGTGTCGGCGCATCGGCGTCGGCGGCATCGGGTCGTTCAGCGGGGTCCTGGTCCATGGTGGTCCTTAACATGCTGTCGGCGGCCGGGAGTCCCGGCCGCCGACAGGCGATGGTGTCAACGGGCCACCGGGGTGGTCCGTCGGCAACGGTTGGCTAGGCTTTGTCCTTCGCGTCCGGCGAGGCGATGGGGCCCTGGGACTCGAGGTCGTGGAGCTGGCCCTCGATGTAGGACTTCAGGCGGGCCCGGTAGTCGCGCTCGAAGCCGCGCAGCTGGTCCAGCTTGCGCTCCAGAACCGACTTCTGCTCTTCCAGGGAGTTGAGCGTCTTGGTGCTCTTGTCCTCGGCGTCGGTGACCAGCTTGGTGGCCTGCAGCTGGGCTTCGGCGATGATCTTGTCGCGCTGCTCGACACCGGCGCCGACATATTCGTCGTGCAGGCGCTGGGCCATGGCGAGGACGCCGGCTGCGGATTCAGCGGAGGCTCCAGTGGGAGCTGCCGACGGTGCTGCGCTCTCGGCAACGGGTGCTGCGGATGCGGCCGGGGCGGCTGCTGCGGCGGGGGCCTGGGCAGTCTCGGGCTCGGCGGCGACCGGGGTCTCGTCGGCTACGGCTTCCTGGTCAGCAGCAGCTTCGTCCTGCTCGTCGACGGAGGCCACGACGGGCTTCTGGTCGGCGGACTTGGCTGGCGCGGCTTCGGTGGCCGGAGCAGCGGCGACGGGTGCCGGGACACTGCCGGTTTCGACGTCGGAGTTCTCGGAGTTGCCGAGGCCGCTGACGCGCTGGCGCAGTTCCTCGTTCTCCTGGGTCAGGCGACGGAGTTCGACGACGATTTCGTCCAGGAAGTCGTCAACTTCGTCCTGGTCGTAGCCTTCCCGGAATTTGGTCGGCTGGAAGCGTTTGTTGACTACATCTTCAGGCGTGAGCGCCATCTGGTCACCTCGATACTTAGTTCTCTCCCCGGCCGCCTGATTGCGACCCGAGGGCGATTACACCGGTTTGTGTGAGCGCGGCCGGCCCGAGGACCGGTCGCGCTTTCTATTTCAAGACTATAACGTTTCCCGTACCGATAACTAACCCCGGTGCAATCCGCGCTCCGGTCGGCTAGGCGCCGACCTGCAGGACGATCACCTTGGCGATGATGACCGCGAAGTACAGGATCAGGAACGCCAGGTCCAGACGCATGCCGCCCAGGTCGAGCGGCTTGATCCGGGAACGCAACCAGCGCATCGGCGGATCAGTGATCCGGTAGACGAAACTCGCCAGAATCAGCGCCATCCCGCGGGGCCGCCACGAACGGGCGAACATCTGCACGATGTCGTACACGATCCTGAGCATGAGCAGGACCTGGACAACCGTCAGGACCGCATAGACGAGTCCAAGGAGAATATCCACGGGGCCAGGCGGGCTAGCTCTGGTTGAAGAAGGTCGCCGTGTCCTCGGAGGACTTCTTGTCCTCACCCAGGACCTCGACAGTTGCCGGCGAGAGAAGGAACACCTTGTTGGTGACCCGCTCGATGCTGCCGTGCAGCCCGAACACCAGGCCGGCGGAGAAGTCCACCAGTCGCTTGGCGTCGCCTTCACCCATGTCGGTGACGTTCATGATGACGGGGATTCCTTCACGGAAGCTCTCCCCGATGATCTTGGCGTCGTTGTAGGAACGGGGGTGAACCGTCGTGATTTGCCGCAATGAAGAATCCTCATCCCTGGAAGAAGGCGCGCGCTTGATGGGGGTGACCGGTGCACGGTATTCCGTCTCCGGCTCGGCGGCGACGGCCATGGGGGCCCTTTCGCGCTCCGCACGAGCAGGTTCGGGCCGCTGTTGCTCCGCGACTTCGTAGTTCTCGTCCTCGTAGTGCTCGTCACCGTCGGCGAGTCCCAGGTAGATCATCGTCTTGCGCAGGGCGCCAGCCATGGTCTTCTCCTTATGATCGTGCGCGGCGAGGGGTCTTCTCCCGCTTGAGTCTCCGCTGCAAACGACGCTACAGCACCGGTGGGCGCGGACCGAGGACATCGGAGCCCACCCGCAGGTGTGTCGCGCCCGCGGCAATGGCCTGTTCCAGGTCGTGGCTCATCCCCGCCGAGATCCAGTTCGCGCCCGGATGTGCTTCCCGGACGTCTGCGGCGATCGAGGCAAGTCGTTCGAAGGCCGACGCCGGCGGGGCTCCCAAAGGCGCAACAGCCATGACGCCGCCCAGCTCCAGCCCCTCCGTTTCCGCCACGAGGTCGGCTAGTTGGAGCACGTCCGCCGGCAACGCGCCGCCCCGGCCGACCCCCGGATCCGCCGCCTCCCGTTGCGCGTCATCGCGCAGGTCGACCTGTACCAGCGTGGTCAAGGCCGCGCGCCGCGGTAAGCCGGCGTCCTCACGGCCCTGGTTTTCCCGGGTCGTGGCCTTGCCCAATGCCGTCACCAGCGAGGAACGGTCCAGCGAATGCAATGCCGTGGCGTAGCGCACCACCGATTTGGCCTTGTTCCCCTGCAGCTGGCCGATGAAATGCCATGCGAGGTCCAGGTCTGCCAGTTCGGTGGCCTTGGACGCTGCCTCCTGGTCGCGGTTCTCCCCCACGTCCCGGACGCCGAGTTCCTGCAGCAGGCGCACGTCAGCGTCGGGAAAGAACTTGGTCACGACGATCAACTCGGGGACACGGTCGCGGCCGGCCTCCCGGCTGGCAGCCGTAATCCTGGCCCGCACGGCGCCCAGGCGTCGTTCGAGGTCGGCGCGGCGTTCCGAGGTGGCTGCGGGATCGGTGGGCAAGGGGTCCTCCTAGGCTGTGGTTCCGGCGGGGGCCAGCCACACGATGCCGGCCAGTCGTCCGGTCTGCGGGTCGCTGCGGTATGAGAAATATTCGGGGTCCTCCAGCGTGCAGGGCGCCGAGGCGGTGACCTCGACCCCCTGATCGACGAGCAGGCGGGTCGCGGTCCCGGGAAGGTCAAGGGACGCGGTGCCCCACCGGCTGGTGGCTGCAATGCCGGGCAGTACCCCATCGGCTTCTGCGGCCATGTCGGCCGGCACCTCATAGCAGGCGCCGCAGACGGCGGGGCCGATCCAGGCATGGATCTCGTGGCCGCCCACGGAGCGGATCCCGTCCACGGTGCCCTGCAGGATGCCCCCGAGCAGTCCCTTGCGGCCGGCGTGGGCCACCGCGGTGACCACAGAGCCGTCGGGCCCTTGCGCGGCAAAGACCACGGGGAGGCAATCGGCGACCATCACGGCCAGCGGGGTCGAACCGTCCGCACAGATCATCGCGTCGGCATCCGGCCCCCAGGCCACCGCATCGGGTGTGCTGGTCCGGGTGGAGCCGGGTCCGGAAGGATCGACAGCATGAATCCGCACCGAGTGTGTCTGGTTCATGAATTGCACGGCACCGGGATCCAGACCAAGTCCCGACTCGAGCGTGCGACGTCGCCGCAGGACGTCCTCGGGGACGTCGCCGACATGCAGTGCCAGGTTTCCCTCGGCCACCGAGGTGAAGGCCACCTGTGCCGGGGTCCGGCCGGGGAATTCATAGCGGAGCATTTCAACCACCTCGGGGATAGGGAGACGGCGCGCCACCCGGGCTGACCGGGAAGCGCGCCGTCGGGGCCTCGGAGGGCCCGGGGTGCTACTTCAGGAAGTCGGGGACGTCCAGGTCGTCGTGGGACGACGCGGTGAGATCCTGTTCGACGACGTTGGGCAGCTCCTCGTAACCGGCGTTGGCTGCCGGGGCGGCCTCCGGGGCGGAAGCCGCGGACCGGCCCGCACCCTGGTAGGACTGTGCCGACGCGGCGCCCTGGGCGGGAGCCAGCGGGATGGTTCCCGGCACGGTCGTGGGGATGGCCTGCTGGGGAGCCTGCTGCTGCGTGTTCTGCTGCGGCACCTGGCGCGGCTGTGCGGGGGCGCTGGTAACGTCGACCTGGTCGAAGCCTGCGGCAATGACCGTCACGCGTGCCTCGTCGCCGAGGGCATCGTCGATGACGGCGCCGAAGATGATGTTCGCCTCCGGGTGGGCCACTTCCTGGACCAGCCGCGCGGCCTCGTTGATCTCGAACAGGCCGAGATCGGATCCGCCCTGGATCGAGAGCAACACGCCATGGGCGCCATCGATGGAGGCCTCGAGCAGCGGGGAGGCAATGGCCAGTTCCGCCGCCTTCACGGCGCGGTCATCGCCCCGTGCCGAGCCGATGCCCATGAGCGCCGAGCCGGCACCCTGCATCACGGACTTCACGTCGGCGAAGTCCAGGTTGATCAGGCCCGGGGTGGTGATCAGGTCGGTGATGCCCTGGACGCCGGACAGCAGCACCTGGTCGGCGGACCGGAAGGCATCCAGGACCGAGACGTTGCGGTCGCTGATGGACAGCAGTCGGTCGTTGGGGATGACGATCAGCGTGTCGACCTCGTCGCGCAGGGCGTCGATGCCGGACTCGGCCGAGGTCGCACGGCGGCGGCCCTCGAACGTGAACGGACGGGTGACCACGCCGATGGTCAGCGCGCCCAACGAGCGGGCGATACGGGCCACGACGGGCGCGCCACCGGTACCGGTGCCGCCGCCTTCGCCTGCGGTCACGAAGACCATGTCGGCGCCGCGCATGACCTCTTCGATTTCCTCGGCATGGTCTTCCGCCGCCTGGCGGCCGACCTCCGGGTTGGCGCCCGCGCCGAGGCCACGGGTCAGTTCGCGCCCCACGTCGAGCTTCACGTCGGCGTCACTCATGAGGAGCGCCTGCGCGTCGGTGTTGATCGCAATGAATTCGACGCCGCGAAGGCCGACCTCGATCATGCGGTTGACGGCGTTGACGCCACCACCGCCGATACCGACGACCTTGATGACGGCGAGGTAGTTCTGTGGAGCTGCCACGTCCTGTTTCCCTTGTTCGATGTGCTGCTGAGTCTAGGAAGCTTCAACCGGACCAACGTTAACCCTCAAGTTGAGGGTTATAGTTATGTCAAGTACCTGCTACTAAGACGCTATGTTTTGCGTCCCCGGCATGCAACGACCGCCGCAGCGTGTCGCCCCATTACCGTGATCTGTTTTGCCGGCGGAGCCCGCCGGGACTATCGGGTGACCGGATGGTCAGGGGTGCTGACGTCGAAGGTGCCGACGCCCTGCTGTTTCTTGTCCTTCAGGAACGCGGTCAACACCCTGGCCTTGTCACCGCTGCGTTCATCGCTGCCCCAGAGGACCTTCTGCCCGTTGGACAGGCTCAGTTCGACCGAGTCGACCGTCTGTGCGCTGGCGTGGTCGAGCTGTTTGAGCGCCGATGCGGGCAGGGCGGACAACACGTGCGTCAGCGAGGCGAAGACCCGGGGATCCTGCTTGGACTTCTTGGCGTCGATCAGCGGCAGCTTCACGCTCTCGCGTTTCTTCACCGTGGAGAGCGTCCTGCCCTCACCGTCGACCAGGTCGTAGGAATTCGAGCCGTTCTTCACGACGGCGACGGGCGCGTATTCGACGATCTGCACTTCCAGGGTTCCCGGTGCATGCGCCTGGACGACCACGTCCTGGATCGGCGTCTGGTCCGCCAGCAGGTCCTTGACCTGGGCCGGGCCGATCCGCGGCAGCGGGACCCCCTTCAGCGGGGCCAGGGCGGCGTTGATGGTCTTCGTGGGCACCAGCTTGTTGCCTTCGACGGTGATCGTCTGCACGGCGAGCAGCGGTGAGAACAGCAGGACCAGCATCAGCGCCACGATCACGGCGACGACCGATCCGCCGATCCACAGCACCCGGCGGCGCAACCGCCGCCCCGGGGTCTCGGGCAGGGTGACGACATTGGGGCCACCGCGGGGGTCCTGCCTCATGCGCGGGCACCCAGCGTGGCGACGATGTCGGCCCCGAGCTCGGTCACGTCCCCGGCGCCGATGGTCATGACGATGTCCCCGCTGCGGGCCACCTCGGCGATCCGCTCGGTGACGTCCCCGCGGGCCACGAGCCCCCCGGAGGTCTCCAGCGCGTCGGCGACCAGTTCGGCGGTGATGCCGGGCAGCGGCTGTTCCCTGGCCGGATAGATATCCAGCACCAGCGCCGTGTCGGCCAACGAGAGTGCCCGGGCGAATTCCGCCCAGAATTCACGGGTCCGAGTGAACAGGTGGGGCTGGAAGACGACGTGGACACGGCCTGCATCGCCCGCCACGGCACGGCCGGCACGCAGTGCCGCCAGGACCTCGGTGGGGTGGTGGGCGTAATCGTCGTAGACCCGGATGCCGTCGGCCTCGCCACGGAAGTCGAAGCGGCGGGCGGCTCCGGTGAAGGCCGCCAATCCGGCGGCCGCCGCCGCCGGGGTCAGCCCGCAATCCAGTCCGATCGCGAAGGCCGCCGCCGCATTGAGCAGGTTGTGGTCCCCGGGTACCGACAAGGACAGCCGCTGCGATTCCCCATGGCCCCACTGAAGCCCGCAGGCGAAACGTGCTCCCTCGGGGGCCGAACCGCTCAGGCGGCGGTCCGCGCCCTCGGTGAACCCGTAGGTCTGCACCCGGACCAGGGGACGTTCGCTGCGGATTCGCTGGGCCAGGGCCAACGCCCCGGGGTCATCGGCGCAGGCCACCAGCAGGCCGCCATCGGGCAGCAACGAGGCGAACCGGTGGAAGCTCTCATGCACTGCGGCCTCGGTGCCGTAGTGGTCCAGGTGGTCGGCCTCGATATTGGTCACCACGATCGTGTCGGGGCGGTAGTTCAGGAAGGAGGCATCCGATTCGTCGGCTTCTGCGACGAAGATCCTCCCGGACCCGTGTTCGGCATTGACACCGAGCCCGGCGACGTTGGCGCCGATGGCGAACGACGGCGACAGGCCGGCCTCGCGCAGCATCACGGCGATGAGCGACGTCGTCGTGGTCTTGCCGTGGGTGCCGCAGACGGCCACCACGTGGTGCCCGTCCATGGTCGCGGCCAGGCCCTCGGAGCGGTGCAGGATCCGCAGGCCGCGTTCGCGGGCCGCATCGTATTCGGGGTTGCCGTCCTTGATGACCGAGGAGACCACCACGGTGTCCGCCGCGGGCAGGGCCTCGGCGGAGTAACCCACATGGATGTCGGCCCCGAGCGCGCGCAGTTCATCGAGCACGGGCAGGTCCTTGGCGTCGCTGCCGGTGACGGCGACTCCCTGGGCGAGCATGAGCCGGGCCACCGCGGAGACGCCGACCCCGCCGATGCCCATGAGGTGGACGCGACCCAGTTCGGCGACCGTGTGAAGCTGTTGCATGTCTTCTAGTTTCCCATCTTCGGCGCGGCTGCTGTGGTGCCGGCGGCGCGGAGCACGATGGCCGCCATCCGCTCGGCGGCGTCCGAGCGTCCCTGTCCACGGGCGGCATCGGCCATGGCCTGCAGCCCAGCGGGGTCCGCGAGGAGGCCGGGCAGGGTGGAGGCGAAGTACTCGGCGGTGAACTGGTCGTCGTCCACCACGATCGCGGCACCGGATGCCCGCAGGCCACGGGCGTTCAGCGCCTGCTCGCCGTTGCCGATCGGCAGCGGCACCAGCAGCGACGGCAGCCCGACGGCGGCGATTTCGCACACGGTCCCGGCGCCCGCCCGGGCGATGATCAGATCCGCGGCGGCGTAGGCCTGTTCCATCCCGTCGATGTACTCGACCTGGTGGTAGCCGGGCAACTCCAGGGCAGTCCCGTCGTCGTTCTCCATGGCCTTGCCCCGCCCGGTGACGTGCAGGACCTGGAACCCCGGGCCCTGCTCCCCTGCTGCGGCGGCGAGCCGGCGCAGCCCGCCGATGAGTGCACGGTTGACCGATTGGGCTCCGGAGGATCCGCCGGTGACCACCAGGGTGGGCGTCTGCGGGTCCAGGCCCAGGGCGCTGCGGGCCGCGGCGCGTGCGGCCTCCCGGTCGAGTCCGGCGATTCCGGCACGCATGGGCATCCCGACCAGCTCGGCGCCGGGCAGGCCGGTGCCCTCGAAGGCGGTGCCGACCTGGGCGGCGAAGCGGGCGCCGACCTTGTTGGCCAGTCCTGCCTTGGCGTTGGCCTCGTGCACGACGACGGGGATCTTCAGGCTGCGGGCCGCCAGGTAGACGGGGGTGCAGACGTACCCGCCGACCCCGACCACCACGTCGGCCTCGGCCCGGCGCAGGATGTCCTTCGCCCCGCGCACGGCCGCGGCAAAGCGGAAGGGCAGTTTGAGCAGGTCCAGCGAGGGCCGGCGTGGGAACGGGACGCGGGCGATCGTCTCCAGTTCGTATCCCGCTGCGGGGACCAGCCGGGCCTCCATCCCCGTGGGGGTGCCGACGAGGCGCAGGGCGATGCCGGGCTGGGCGGCGCGGAGCGCATCGGCCATGGCCAGCAGGGGCGATACGTGGCCGGCGGTGCCACCGCCGGCCATCACCACGGAGACGGTGGAGGTCATCGGGTCCCCTTCCTGGGGGTACGGGTAGCGGGGGACTTGCTGGGTTCGGAGCTGGCGTCAGGTCGGTGCCTGGCAAAACAGAGCACGACGCCGACCCCCATCAACGCGAGCATCAGGGCCGAACCGCCGGAGGAGATGAACGGCAGCGGGACGCCGATGACGGGCAGCAGCCCGGTCACCATGCCGATGTTCAGGAATGCCTGGCCGATCAGCCAGGCCATGATGCCGCCGGTGGCGATGCGCACGAAGTTGTCCTGGTGGCGCGCCGCCACCCGGTACATGGCCACGGCCAGGATCGCGAAGAGCAGCAGCACCACGATGGTGCCCAGCAGTCCGAGTTCCTCGCCGAGGATGGTGAAGATGAAGTCGTTCGAGGCCTCGGGGATGTAGTTCCACTTCTGCCGCGATTGGCCCAGTCCCACGCCCCACCAGCCTCCGGAGGCCAGGGCGTAGAGCCCCTGGGTCGACTGGTAGCAAGCCGCCGGGTCGGTGTCGCAGTTCAGTCCCAACCAGGCGTAGATGCGGGTCATGCGGTTGCCGGAGACCAGGACCATGAGGATCGCGGCGACCGCTCCGGCGATGCCGGCCACGGCGAACAGCTTGAGCCGGACGCCGCCGAGGAAGAGCGTGGCCACCAGGACCAGGCCGATGACGATCGCCGTACCGAGGTCGCGACCGAGCATGACGAGACCGATCAGGAGCAGCCCTCCGGGGAAGAGCACCGGAATGAGCGCGTGGCCGGTCTGGTCGATGAGCTTGGCCTTCTTGCTCAATACCGAGGCGGACCACACAGCCAGGGCCAGCTTGGCGGCTTCGGACGGCTGGGCGGTGAAGGGGCCCAACTGGATCCAGTTGCGGTTGCCGTAGACCGTGAGGCCCAGCGGGGTCAGCACCAGCAGCAGCAGGAACGCGCCGATGAAGAACGCAGGCCAGGCCAGCTTCTTGAACGTGGGCAGCGAGAACCGGGAGATGACCAGCATCAGCACGATCCCGATGAGGGCCCAGATGCCTTGTTTGATGACCTGGTCGTACGAGGAGGCATTGGGGTTCTTGCTGATGGCCTCCACCGACGAGGACGAGAGGACCATCATCAGCCCGATCACCGTCAGGGCCAGCGTGCTGCCCAGGATCAGGTAGTAGCCGGTGCGCCCGTCCTTGGACGGGTCCCCTTCGATCCAACGCCAGAACCTGGTGATGGGTCGTTCGCCGTCGGCGCTGCGTTTGGCCTGGCGGGTCTCGGCAGCCTTCCCGCCCGGAATCCGGGACACGACGGCGGTGCGTTCCGTCCGGGGTGGCGATGGCTGGTGGCGCGTGGTGGAAGCCACCTGGCCGGTGGGCCGGCTGGTTCCCCCGCTGCTGCCCGTCCTGCGGATTCGGGGCTTGCGTCCCGATCCTCCGGGTGGGCGTGTTGTGGGGGGTGCCACGCGTTCTCCTTAGTTCTCTTCGTCCTCCATGAGCCGGGCGACGGCTTCGATGAATGCGGTGCCACGGTGGGCGTAGGAGGTGAATTGGTCCATCGACGCGGCCGCGGGTGCCATGAGCACCGTGTCGCCGGGTTGGGCGATGTCGGCGGCCGCCTGGACTGCCGCGGTCATCACCTTCGTTCCCCGGTCCCCCGCGTCCGCTGTCTGTGTACCAGTTTCGCGCACCGGGGCCTCGATCACCTGCACCGTCGGCGCGTGTCGCCGCAATGCCTCACGCAGGGCCCCGGTGTCGGTTCCGATGAGGACGACGGCGCGCAGGCTCCCCGCGTACTTCGCCACCAGATCGGAGTAGTCGACGCCCTTGGAGAGCCCCCCGGCGATCCAGACGACCGAGGTGAAGGCCGACAGGGAAGCCGCTGCTGCGTGGGGGTTCGTGGCCTTGGAGTCATTGACCCACAGGATGTCGTCCCGGCGCGCGACGGCCTGGATCCGGTGCTCGCCGCGGTCGAAACCGCGCAGCCCTTCACGGACGGCCTCCGGCCCGACACCATAGGCGCGCACCAGTGCTGCAGCTGCCAGGGCATTGGCCACCATGTGCCGGGGGGCCACTCCCCCGAAGTCCTCAAGCGACGCCAGTTCGGCGGCGGAGTCGTGGCGGTCGTCGATGTAGGCGCGATCCACCAGCAGGTCGTCCACGACACCGAGCATGCTGCGGGCCGGGACGCCGGTGGTGAAGCCGATGGCCCGGCAGCCCTCGACGACGTCGGCATTCTCCACCATGGTCTCGGTGATCGGTGCATCGACGTTGTAGACGGCGGCCACCCGGGTGCGTTCGTAGATCCTGGCCTTGTCCGCCTGGTACTGCTCGAAGGAGCCGTGCCAGTCGACGTGGTCCTGGGCGATGTTCAGCACGACCGAGGCCAGCGGGGACATCGTGTGCGTGTAGTGCAGCTGGAAGCTGGAGAGTTCCACGGCGATCACGTCGAAGCCCTCGGGGTCCCGGACCGCGTCGAGGATGGGGGTGCCGACATTGCCGGCCGCGATGGCGCGCAGCCCGCCGGCGCGCAGCATGGCCTCGGTCATGCCCACGGTCGTGGTCTTGCCGTTGGTGCCGGTGATGACCAGCCATTCGGCGGTCTTGCGGCCCTCGCGGTGGTTGACGCGCCAGGCGAGTTCCACGTCTCCCCAGATGGGGATGCCGGCGTCGGCCGCGGCGCGCAGCATCGGGTGATGGGGTGGCCATCCCGGGGAGGCCACGACCAGTTCGGCGGCCTGGCCATCGACGGTGGGCAGCGCCTGGGCGTGTTCGGCTCCGAGCAGGACGTCGTGGACCCCGACGATCTTCAGCGTCTCGGCGCGCGCGGGGTTCTCCCCGCCGGTCCCTGAATCGACCACGACGACGGTGGCCCCGAGCTCTGCCAGCGTGTCGGCAGCCGAGAACCCCGACAGGCCCAGCCCGGCAACGACGACGCGCAGGCCCTTCCAGTCGGCGTCCCATGAGGTCAGGTCATCCAACGGGGCGCTCACAGTCCGAGCACCCATTCGCCGTAGAAGATACCCGCGGCGCCAGCCACCAGCAGGCCGCACAGGATCCAGAAGCGGACGACGATGGTGACCTCGGCCCAACCCTTGAGCTCGAAATGGTGTTGGAGCGGGGCCATGAGGAAGACGCGTTTGCCGCCGGAGAGCTTGAAGTATCCGACCTGGATGATGACCGAGAGGGAGATGATCACGAACAGGCCAGCGAGCACGACGAGGAGGATCTCGGTGCGCGAGAGGATGGCGAACGCCGCCACGGCACCGCCGATGGCCAGTGAGCCGGTGTCGCCCATGAAGATCTGCGCCGGCGAGGTGTTCCACCAGAGGAAGCCCACCAACGCACCGCTGAGGATCGCCCCGAGCAACGCCAGGTCCATCGGGTCACGGACCTCGTAGCAGACCGCGCCGATCGAGCGGGAGGAACCGCAGGCCTGGTTGAATTGCCAGATTCCGATCAGCGTGTAGGCACCGAAGACCATGATCGAGGCGCCGGTGGCGAGCCCATCCAGCCCATCGGTCAGGTTCACGCCGTTGGTGGCCGCGGTCACGATGACGTTGGACCAGATGACGAAGAGGATCGCACCGACCACGGGGCCGAAGAAGGCGAGGTCCATGGCGGTGTCCCGCGTGATGGAGATGTGGGTGGATGCCGGTGACAGTCCCTTGTCGTTCGGGAACTGCAGGGCCAGGATGGCGAAGATGATGCCCACCGCGGCCTGCAGCGTCAGTTTCTGCCAGGCACGCAGGCCGAGGCTGCGCTGCTTGGAGATCTTGATGTAGTCGTCGAGGAACCCCACGAAGCCCATGCCGGTCATGAGGAACAGCAGGATCATGCCGCTGGCCGTGGGGCCGGGCGAGTGATCGGCGGTCAGCATCAGGATGCCGTGCGTGCCGAAATAGGCGACCAGGACCGCAAGCACGATCAGTGCGCCACCCATGGTCGGGGTACCGCGCTTGGTGTGGTGGGAGGTGGGGCCGTCGTCGCGGACGAACTGGCCGTAGCTCCTGCGGGTCAGCAGCTTGATGAAGGCGGGAGTCCCCACAAAGGTGATGACCAGGGCGATCGTGGCGCCTACGAGCAGGGAAATCACCGGGCGTCCTCCGATCCGGCTGCCGTCGTCGTGGCCGACGTGCCGGGGGCGTTGTGGGCGGCCACCCGGTCGCCCAGGTGGCGCAGCCCCGATGAGTTGGAGGACTTGAACAAGACGATGTCTCCGGGTTCCAGCTGGTCACGTAGCAACTGCTCGGCCTCGTCGGGGGTGTCGACGTAGTACGCCTCATCCCCCCAGCTGCCTTCGAGGACCGCCGAGTTGTGGGCGGCCTTCGCCCCTCGGCCGACCACCACCAGCTTCTTGATGTTGAGTCGTACCGCCAGGCGGCCGACGAGGTCATGTTCGTGGATCGAATCGGCGCCGAGTTCCAGCATTTCGCCGATGACCGCCCAGGTGCGCCGGGCCGTGCCCTGCTCGTTGGCCAGGCCCAATTCGGCCAGGGTCCGCAGCGCCGCCCGCATGGATTCGGGGTTGGCGTTGTAGGCGTCGTTGATGATGCTCACGCCGTCGGCCCGCTCGGTGCGCTCCATGCGCCAGCGGCTGGCGGGGCCGCGGCCCTGCAGGGTCGCGGCAATGGTTTCGCCGTCGATGCCCAACGCGTGCGCTGCGGCCGCGGCACCGAGCATGTTCGCCACATGGTGGCGCCCGATGAGCCCGCTGCGGATCCGGTGGGAACCGCCGCCGGGCAAGGTGAGGGTGAATTCCGGGCATCCGTCGGGGCCAACCACGATGTCCGAGGCGGACACGGCAGCCTCCGTGCCGCCGTCGTCCATGGTGAATCCCAGGACGGTGGCCTGGGTGCGCGATGCCATCGCTGCCACCCGGGGGTCATCCAGGTTCAGGATGGCCGTGCCGTGGACGGGCAGGGCCTCGACGAGTTCGCCCTTGGCGCGGGCGATGTTCTCCACGCCGCCGAACTCCCCGGCGTGGGCGGTGCCCACACAGAGCACGACGCCGGTGCCCGGCTTGACCATGTCCGTCAGGTAGGTGATGTGCCCGATGCCGGTGGCCCCCATCTCGATGACGAGGTAACGGGTCTCGGCGGTGGCGCCGAACACGGTCAACGGGACGCCGACCTCGCCGTTGTAGGAGCCGATCGGCGCGACCGTGGGACCTGCGGTCTGCAGGATCGCGGAGAGCAGGTCCTTGGTGGTGGTCTTGCCGGCCGAGCCGGTGATGCCCACGACCTCGGTGCCCCCGCTGCGCAGCAGGTCAACGATGTGTGCGGCCAGTGCGCCCATGGCGATCACCGCGTCGTCGACGACCACTGCCGGATGCACGTGCCCGTGGGGGTCCAGGGTTTCGCGTTCGGCCAGGGCCAGCACGGCTCCGGCGGCGAAAGCGCGGTCGATGAAGTGGTGCCCATCGGAGAATTCGCCGGGTTTGGCGACGAAGAGCCAGCCGTCAGCGCATTCCCGGGAATCGGTGGCGACGCCGGCGACGGAAGCCCCGGGGTCGGCGGTGGCCGTGACGCGCCCACCGGTGATGGACGCAATGTCGGCTGTAGTCAGTTCAATCATGGCACTCCGACTTTACCCGTTGCCCGCGGGGTCGGCGGCATCCGTCCCGGCAGGGCGGGGGGTGAATCCTGCCGCCTCGAGGGCGCGGCGCAGCTCGACCCGGTCATCGAGCGCGACATTCACCCCGTTGACCTCCTGCCAGACCTCGTGGCCCCGGCCGGCCACCAGGATGGTGTCCTCCGCCCGGGCCATCGCCACGGCAGCAGCAATGGCATCGGCGCGGGGAAAGACCTCGCTGGCGCTGCTGGAGAGCCCCTCCTCGTCGATGGCGCGCAAGGCGCCATCCAGGACCTGCCGGCGGATTCCCGCCGGATCCTCAGTGTGGGGATCATCATCGGTGACGATGACAACATCGGCGTGTCGCGCGGCAATGGCACCCATCGTGGAGCGTTTGGTGGCGTCCCGGTCCCCCGTGGCGCCGAAGACGACGATGACCCGCGCGCCGGGGCGATCACCGCGCACCGCACCGATGGCCCGCTCCAGGGCATCGGAATTGTGTGCGAAGTCCACGATGCCTGCGGGCTCCTCGCAGATCACCTGCATCCGACCGGGCACGGCCACGGTCAGGGGGTCGAATTCGTCCAGAACGCGCTGCAGGGATTCGAGTGGCACCCCTGAGGCGTGCACCATGAGCACCGCCAAGGCCGCGTTGGAGACGTTGAAGAGTCCGGGCAACCCGGTGTGCGCCCGCAGTACGGCGCCTCCGAGCCCCCGGAGTTCGAAGTCGTGCCCGAGCCCGCGTTGGACCAGCGAGGCCACCTGCCATGCCTCACCTGGCAGGTCGGAAACGGCGTCATCCCCTGGCTGGGTGCGTAGCGTCAGCACGTCGGCGTCCGAGGTATGGGCCATCCGCTGGCCCCACTCGTCGTCGATGGTGATGACTGCACGCGTGCTGCGTCCTGCGTCGAACAGCCGCGCCTTGGTGGAGAAGTAGGCGTCCATGCTGCCGTGCAGGTCGAGGTGGTCCTGGGTGAGGTTGGTGAAACCAGCAACGTCGAAGCGCATCCCCCCGACCCGCTCGTAGTCGATGGAGTGCGAGGACACCTCCATGGCGACGGTATCCACCCCAGCCCCGCGCATGCGCCCGAGCAGCGCGTGCAGTTGCGGCGCCTCCGGAGTGGTCAGGACACTGGGGATGCGCGTGCCATCGGCGAGGATCTCGATCGTACCGATCAGCCCCGTACGCTGGCCCAGGGCTCTGAGCAGCGACGTGATGAAGTAGGTCGTGGTGGTTTTGCCATTGGTCCCGGTCACCCCCAGCAACGCAGGTGCACTGTCGGCGGTGTCATACAAGCTCGCAGCCAACGGCCCCACGGCCGCACGCACGGAATCAACGACGAGGACGGGCAGGTCTGCCCCGCCGGAACGGCGTGCACCATCCTGATCGGCCAGGACAGCACTTGCGCCGGCAGCCGCTGCTGCCGTCGCGAAGTCCGCTCCGTGGTTGCGTGCACCGGGCACGGCAGCGTAGATGTCCCCGGGCAGGACAGCGCGGGAATCGAGGCATACGCCGGAGACGACGACATCGCCGTTGCCTTCGACCCGGGCCGCGATGCCGGATTTCCCGAGACGGTCGGCCAACTCCCGCAAGGTGACGTGGGGCGCTGTCTCGGGGCGGAACGCACGCTCGGCGTCCTGGGGTGTGGGCTGCACGATGCTTACCATCCGTATTTCTGTCGCTTTCCGACGAAGACCTTGTAGGGGTTGGGCTTATCGGTCGTCGGCGGGACGTTGTAGCTGTTCAGGGTCTGGGACATGATCGACTTGAAGGTATCGGCCACGCTGAAGCTGCGCCAGTTACCCGTCGGACGCTGCATGGTCACGACGACCAGGTACTGGGGGTCATCGATCGGAGCCATACCCGCGAAGGAGCTGGTGTAGCCATCGAGTTTCCCGGTCGGGCCAGCGGCCTGACCCGTGCCCGACTTGCCGCCAATGCGGTAGCCGTCGATGCCCATGGCGTAGCCGGTGCCGTCGGTGACGACGGTTTCCATCATCCGCCGCATCTCCTGGGAGGTCTTGTCGGAGATGACACGGGTCTTGGCCACTTCCTTGCGCTCGTGCTCGGTGCCATCGGCATCGGTGTAGGACTCGATCAACGACGGCTCGATCTGGACGCCGTTATTGCCGATGGTCTGGAAGATCTTGGCGGTATGCAGTGCCGTCTGGCTATAGCCCTGACCGAACATCGTCGTGTACTGCTGGCGGCGGTCCCAGCGCTCTGGTGGAACGAAAATGCCCTTGTTCACGGGGAGGCCGATATCGATGCCCTGGCCGATGCCGAATTTCTTCATCCACTCGTAGCGCTGCTCGTTGCTGAGCTTGCTGCCGATCATCGTCGTACCGGTGTTGTATGAGCGCGCAAAGATGCCGGCCGCAGTCATATTGAAGGTCTGGTGCTTGAGGGAGTCGTGGATCTCCTCGCCGCCGATCTTGTACGTATGACCGACCTTGAAGTGGTCCGTAGGCTTCACGACCCCTTCCTCAAGTGCTGCCGAGAACGTCGCGGCCTTGCCCGTCGAACCCGGCTCGAACGCCTGGGACACCGTGGTGGAGCGACGGTATTTGGCATCCGTGGCACCGGGATCGTTGGGATCGACGGTGGTGGAGTCAGCCAGGGCACGGATCTTGCCCGTTTTGACCTCCACGACGACCGCATTCACCCATTCGGCGTTGAACTGCTTCTGCTTGGCCATCACGGCTTCCTGGGCAGCCCATTGGATGTCGCTGTTAATGGTCAGCTTGACGTCTTGGCCATCGACAGCGGGGTGTTCCTTCTGGGTGGCCATGGGTATCCGAATACCATCGGCGCCGATTTCGTACGTCTTCTTTCCGGGTGTTCCGGACAAAGCACGGTCCTGGCTCAACTCCAGACCTTCTGCACCGGTCTGCGAAGTTCCGTCCTCGCTGGAACGCAAGAAGCCCAGCACAGAACCGGCGATCGTGCCGTTGGGGTATTCGCGTTCGAAGCGGTTCTGGCTGGTGATCCATGGCAAGCCGATGTCGGTCACCTTGTTGCGGGTCTCCGGGGTGATCCCCTTCGCCACGACCGAGTAGCCCTTCTTCTGGGCCCCTTCGGTGCCGACGATGGAAGCCGTCAGTTCCTTCTCGTCGATGCCCAGGATGGGCGCAAGTTCCTTGATCGCGACCTGGGTCTGGACGATATCGCGGCCGCCCTGGTCGTTCCGACGCTTGAACTCCGTCTTCACCTGCCGCTGGTCCACGACCAGGTCATACCGTTCGAAGCTGGCTGCAAGAATTTTGCCGGAAGAGTCCAGGATGCTTCCCCGAACAGGCTGGACGTCGACCGTACGGGTCCGCTGTTTGATTGCGTCATTTGCCTCGGCGGCGGGGTCCAGCCCCTGCACGAGGAAGAGCCGTCCGCCCAGCAGGACAAGGAGAACCATGGCAATCGCCAAACCAGTTCGCAGCCGGCGCGGCTCCATGCGCGGCGTCTTGTTTTTGCTGTTCCGGGCGGGCGGCCTGGCCATAGTTCATTCCTTGCTTTGCTGATCGGTTCTCCCCCGGCTTCCGGACCGAACAGGCTGGCAGCCCTACTGTCCGGCGTTCTGCTGCGCCGGAGCCGGGATGGTTCCGCCGTTCAGTTCCTGTGCCGATGCTTCCTTGGGGGTTTCGGTTTTGTTCTGCTCCGTTGACGTCCCTCCGGCAACTGCGTTGCCCTTGGACGCCTCGTCCGCCGCTCCCTGTGCGTCGGATTTCTTGCCCTCGACCTGGTCGCCGGGAACCTCCGGGGTGGCCACGAGCGTGGTGGGCTTCTGGCCCTTCTCCGCGGGAGTGGACACTCCAGTGATTTTTTGGCTATCCAGATTGATGGAGGCCACCGTTCCTGGCGTGACCATACCCAATTCTGCAGCCTTGGCGGCCACATTCTGGGGAGCCTGGAGATTTTGGAGTTCCTGTGTCAACGCTTCGTTCTGCTGGCTGAGTGTTTGTTCATCCGCGTTCAGGCCCACGATGTCGTACTGGGAGTTGGCAACATTGACGTTGATGACGAGTACCCCAACCAGAGCCGCGAGAAGCAATGCGAAGCAAAAGGCGGCGAATCCGGCGCGCCGGCTCCGTTTCGATGAGGGAACCAAGGAGAGCGGGGTCCGCTGTTTTGATCCAGCATGCCGGAGCGGCGAAGGCGCCCACGCGCGGGCGTTTGCGCCATCGGTCATGTCGGCGGTGCGGTGGCCGGCGTGAACTGCACGCGTTTGGGTTGCGGTGCTCATGTTCAGCTCCTCTTCATGATTCGCCCAACGGCTCGCAGTTTTGCCGAGGCCGCGCGGGGATTTTCGTCAATTTCAAGATCGGTCGGCTTTTCCGTGCCCTTGGTCAGGTTCCGGAAACGTGCCTTGTGTTCCTCTAGTTCCACCGGGAACCCGACGGGTGCCGAGGACTTCGAAGCGGTGGAGAAGTGCTTCTTGGCCAGCTTGTCCTCGAGCGAGTGGTAGCTCATGACCACGACTCGTCCACCTACGTGCAGGACATCCATGGCGGCAGGGAGGGCGCGGTCGAGGACATCGAGCTCCTCATTCACTTCGATGCGCAACGCCTGGAAGGTGCGCTTTGCAGGATGTCCGCCAGTGCGTGCCGCCGCTGCCGGAACGACGCTGCGGATGCTCTCCACCAGTGCTCCCGTGGTTGAGAAGCGATGCTTGGCGCGGTCACGAACAATCGCCGAGGCAATGCGTCCTGCAAATTTCTCCTCGCCCCAGCTCCGAATGATTCGGACCAGATCTGCCTCGTCGTAGTCATTGACCACGTCAGCAGCTGTCGGTCCCGTCGAGGTGTCCATCCGCATATCGAGGGGCGCGTCGAAGGAGTAGGCGAAGCCCCGCTCACGTTCGTCCAACTGGAGCGACGAAACGCCCAGGTCGAAGAGAACGCCGTCGATACCTTCGAATCCGAGGTCGGCGACGACGTCATCGATTTCGTCGTAAACGGCATGTACCAGATCGGTCCGGTCCGCGAATGGTGCCAGTCGTTCGCCGGCAAGTGCCAATGCCTGTTCATCGCGGTCCAGGCCGATCAAGTGCAATCGGTCGAATCGGTTCAACAGCGCCTCGGAGTGGCCACCCATGCCCAGGGTGCAGTCCACGACGACGGCCCGTTCGCGCTGGTCGATCCCTGCCTGGATCGACGGCGCCAACAACCCCACACAACGTTCGAGCAGCACTGGTATGTGCCGCTCGGAGGTGAGACGGGGCGTGTTGTCGTCTGTCATGCCCTGTCCCCTTTCAGCGTGTCACAGCTTGCGATCGTCGTGTCGGGATTAGGCCAGATCCCCCTCCGACCCGAACTACTCCCGCCTGGCTCCGGGGAAGTGAAGCCAGGATGGTGCTTTTCGGACGGCTGGAGATCTGGTCCAACCCCACCGTGCTTTCCAGCGGTTGCTAGAAGATGCCCGGTAGTACTTCTTCGTCGGTCTCGGAGAACGTGTTCTCCTGCTCCTCGAGGTACGCATTCCAAGCCTGGGTATCCCAGATCTCGGCTCGCGACCCCGCGCCAATGACGGTGACCTCACGGTCCAGTCCGGCGTAACTGCGCAGTGCCCCCGGAATGGTGACCCTGCCCTGCTTGTCCGGCATCTCATCTGATGCTCCGGACAGGAAGACGCGGATGTAATCCCGAGCCTGCCTAGATGCCAACGGCGCCTGACGCATTTGTTCGTGGACGTTCTCGAACTCCCGCTGACTGAAGACGTAAATGCAGCGTTCCTGCCCCCGGGTCAGAACCAGCCCGTTCGCCAGTTCGTCTCGGTATTTGGCAGGAAGGATAATGCGCCCCTTTTCGTCCAGGCGCGGCGTGTACGTCCCGAGGAACATACGCACCGCCTTCCCGTTTTCAAGGAGTCACGTTCACCCCGCCATCCCCATTCACCTCTACAATCCACCACTTTACTCCACTTGCCCCCACTGTCAATGACAAAACAGGGTTTTTCCACCAAAATTCTGAATATTTTTCCCGCCATTACAGGGATGCAGGCCGGTGGTGCACGGTGGAGGGAAAAGCGCAGCGAAATCGGCCAATCGCCCACGTTCCTCTACCCCTGCGGGCCCGAAGGGGTGGATTTGGCGATGTTCCGAGGTGTGGTGGTGCGAAGTGGAGGAGGCCAGGGTGGACCGTGGAGGCACCGCTCGAATCACCAGGAGTCACCGGCCCCCTCGACGGAGTGGAGGGGACTCAGTCCAGTTGGCCACCGGCTCGTTACGGTGACGGTGAGGCAATCGGGCAGCACAAAGGGCGCCGACCTTGGTTTAAGGTCTGCGCCCTGCTGATTGCTGCAACCCGGGGTGACGCCTGATGGATCAGACGCTCAGGTTAGTTAATGTTCGTCGCGGTGTCGCGCTTCCCATTTCGACTCGAGATCCGACATGAACGAACTCTTCTGAGGGCCGCTCTTGCTACGTCCTTTGCCGACGTTGCCAAAGGCATTCTTTGAAAAGGCGACATACACGCCAACGCACATCAGCGCGAACCCCAAGACTCCCAGTGGAATCCATTGGTTGGAGACACCGGCTAGGAGGACGACGATTCCGATCACCGCGCCAAGCGCCCCGATGGCGATGTTGCGCGTGGAGAACCCTCCGGGAGAGGCATTGGATTTCATCGAGGAGGCAAACTTGTGGTCCTCGTGCAGTTGCTTCTCCAGCTGCTCGAGCAAGTGCTGCTCGTGTTCGGAAAGTGGCATGATCCCTTCCCCAATCCCTGGTGTTCGTTGGTTTCCTGGCAGGAAACCCCTATATGTCTTTCAACGGTTCCTGATACTCCATTGTTCCCGTTTTTGCGGGTATGTCCAACGTGATATTCGATACCGTAGTTTATCTAGGATAGTCCGCTTCCGTAGACTCTGGAAGCCAAACTACCCTTCGGTACCCTTCTCCTCGTTCGAAGGCGACATCAGCGTCGCTGGCCGCAGCGATCCGGTGGGGAATCGCTGGCGGATGAGGTCCATGGTTTCCTCTGCCTGGCGCCAGTTTCCGTCGCTGCGTTCAAAGCTCATCTGGAAACCACCGTCGGCATGCGAAAGCTGTTCAACGCGGATTCCGATCAGGCGAACCTTCTGTGGGCGGTTGCCGAGTCCCGTCAGAAGCCCCTCGGCGGCGCCAACCAGGGTTTGTGCCGAATTCGTCGGTTGGACCATTCGGCGGCTTCGTGTGACGGTGGTGAAATCCTCGTACCTGACTTTGAGGGCAATTGAATGGCCTCGCTTGCCCGCCTCACGTAATCTTTGCGCGACACGGTGAGCCAACCGCAACAGTTCGCGACGCAGCGTGGCGTCGTCCTCAACGTCAGACGCAAAGGTCTCCTCGGCGCCGATGCTCTTCTCTTCCCTGACTGGCTCCACGGGACGACTGTCCCTTCCCCATGCGAGCTCATACAACTGCAGCCCATGCGCACCCAAAAGCCGTTCGAGCGTTGCCACTGGGGTCTGGGCGAGCTCACTGACCATCGATATCCCTGCGCGGGCCAACACCTCGGCCGTCTTGGCACCTACGCCCCACAAGGCACCAACCGGAAGCGTGTGCAGGTAGGCCACCGTGTCTTCGGGCGCAATCCGTAGCAGTCCATCCGGTTTGGCTCGTGTTGAAGCAACCTTGGCTACATATTTGTTCCTCGCGATGCCCACGCTGGCCGGCAACCCCAGCTCTTCACGGATTCGCCGCCGGATCATCCGGCCAATCTCCAACGGTCCGCCCAGCCGACGGAGGCTGCCGGTCACATCAAGGAAGGCCTCGTCGACGCTGACCTGTTCCACCAGAGGTGTGACTTCGTGGAATACCGCCATGATGCGCTCGGAATACCCTCGGTAGGAACCCATGCTCGGTTCGATGACGGTGGCCAATGGCGCAAGCCGTATCGCGGCGCTCATCGGCATGGCGGATCTGACGCCGAGACTACGGCAATCGTAGGAGGCGGAGAGCACCACGGAACGGGCCCCCGGGTGGCCGACAATGACTTGACGACCAACGAGCTCGGGCCGTTCCAACAGCTCGACAGAAACGTAAAAGGCATCCATGTCCACATGAAGGACGGTACGGTTCTCCTGAACAACGGTCATGGCCCAATTCTAGAGATGTTCGCCGACAGATAGAGTGGACTCAGCCCCTCCCACCCAGACAATGGATGCCATGAACCACATCGATGCCGCCGGTCCCCTGCCGTTCTCCGAAGGGTCCAGTGATAACGGCTTCACGGAGCGTCTGGACGAAACACTTGCGGGCTTCCTGGCCGAGCAATCCGGCATCGTGTCCGAGATCTCGGAGTCAGCGACCGAGTTGGTGTCCTCGATAGAAGCACTGGTCCAAGGTGGCAAGCGCCTGCGTCCGCGCTTCGCCTACTGGGGATACGTCGGTGCCGGCGGCGACCAAAAGGACGATGGCATCGTCCGCGCAGCGGCCGCCCTTGAGCTCTTTCAGGCGGCGGCCCTGATCCACGACGACGTGATCGACCGATCTGCGACGCGCCGCGGTCGTCCAAGCGTCCACAAATCCTTCGAATACACGCATGCACGCAATGGTTGGGCTCGCGATGGGGCGAGATTCGGTGAAGCGGCAGCCATACTCGTTGGCGATTTGTGTCTTTCGCTGAGTGAACAGCTCTTCGCTACGGCTGCTCCCGCCGGCTCGCCCGCACGAGTGATCTTCGATGGCATGCGCACCCAGGTCATGGCGGGCCAGTATCTCGATGTTCTCGAGGAGTCGGCCGGCCCGACATCCCCCGACGCCGACGTCCTTCGTCGGGCGAGGACGATTCTTCGGTACAAGTCGGCCAAATACTCAACCGAGAACCCCCTGCTGATGGGTGGGGCCCTAGCTGGAGCAGACAGCGCGCTTCTCGCTGGCTACTCGGCGTTCGCGCTGCCGATTGGGGAAGCCTTCCAACTCCGGGACGACGTCCTCGGAGTGTTTGGTGATCCCGCAGTGACGGGAAAGCCTGCAGGAGACGACCTCCGTGAAGGCAAGCGCACCGAAATGATCGCCCACGCCCTACTGAAAGCCTCCGGCGCCGACCGGGATTTCATCCAGGAGCGCCTCGGGGCCGGGGACCTGACGGCCGACGAGATATCCCGCATGGCGAACATCCTTGAATCGTCGGGTGCCCTCCAAGCCACGGAATCGAGCATCGCGGAGCTTTCGGAGCGCGGGTTCTCCGCACTGGCGGAGCTTCCGGTTACTGAAGGCGTCAGGGCCCAACTGCAGAAGCTCGGCGAGGCCGTCACCAATCGCGCGGCGTAGCGGAGGGATCTGCACCGCCGCGCGCGCCCAGTTGCAGTGGCCCTTCCTACCAGGCCAAGGCCTGCGCCCGGCGGCGGATCTCCGTCTTCCGGCCTGCGCGCAGGGCCTCGATAGGCGTCCCGGGTAGCGATTCATCTGGCGTAAAAAGCCAAGTAATCAACTCCTCGTTGGAGAACCCGGAGTCCACCAGCACCGTGATGGTGCCCTTAAGGCTGTCGACTACATGGCCGTCCTGCACGAATCCAGCCGGGACTGAACGGACCTTGCGTTCACCTATGCGGTATTCAACGAGTGAACGTTCATCGAGTAGTCGATGAACATCTTTAATGGACACGCCCAGCACGTCGGCTAGGTCAGGTAATGACAACCATTCGGTCACGAGATTATTAAGAGAACTCACAAGACAAGACTGCCATAACGCGCCGCTTTCGCGGGCAATCCCCATGTGACGAGCCCCTTAAGACTTTTGGGATAGGGGCAAATGGTGTAAATTCACTTGAGTCACACTTGCAACATAAGTCACACGAGTACCGCGGAGCCCTGCCTGGCTCCACTCGTAGGACTTCTTCGGCTACGGCCGTCGCGACCAGAGGATGTCTATATGCCCGAGCTCCGCTCCAGCGGTGCGCGTTCCTCGAACGGCTTCGTTCAGGGACCCCGCAATCGTTCCATCTACGGCGCAGTCGCCGTCGCGGCAATCCCCGCCGTTGCCATGTCCGGATTAGTAGCAGCTGCCCCGGCCTCAGCAGTCGAGGCGCCATCGTCAAGGTCCCTCCTCCTGCCGAAGCCGGCTACTGCGGCCAACATCCTGTCAGCGCAGCACCGCATTGCCGCGCATCTCGTGGCGTCTCACGTACCAGCCCGCGTTACGGTCGCCACGGCCGCTCCCAAGACCGTTTCCGTCAAATCCGGCGATACCCTGTCGGGCATTGCACATCGTCATCACGTGTCCCTCTCGACCTTGCTGAAGGCCAACAGCCTCTCGGCCAACGACATGATCTTCCCCGGCCAAAAGATCAAGCTCTCGGGATCGTCGTCGAAGAAGTCGTCCCCGCGCACGGCCACCAGCTCCTCGAAGTCATCGAGCTACACCATCAAGTCCGGTGACACCTTGTCGGGCATCGCCCACAAGCACCACATGTCGCTCTCAGGACTGCTGAAGTCCAGCGGACTCAAGGCCAGCACCACGATCTACCCCGGTCAAAAGATCCGACTCTCCGGCGGATCCGGCGCCTCGGTCAAGGTCGCCGCCAGTGGCACTACTCGGATGAAGTCGGCCAGCAATCCGAAGTCATCGAGCTACACCATCAAGTCCGGTGACACCTTGTCGGGCATCGCGCACAAGCACCACATGTCGCTCTCAGGACTGCTGAAGTCCAGCGGACTCAAGGCCAGCACCACGATTCATCCCGGTCAAAAGATCCGTCTCAGCGGCGGTTCAGCTGCTTCGGTGAAGCCCTCCGCTGCCAAGTCGTCAAGTGCGTCGAAGTCGAGCACCTACACAGTGAAGGCCGGGGATACCTTGTCGGGCATCGCTGCTGAAGCTGGCATGGGACTCTCCAAGCTGCTGAAGGCCAACCACCTGAGCAATTCCTCAGTGATCCTTGTCGGCCAGAAGATCAAGATCTCTGGTGGCGCTTCGGTCACTACCACCTCATCGCGCAAGCAGCTCGTCTCGAGCACATTCCTGCACTACAAATACCCGAGCTCTACGGTCAAGTCCGCCAACGAGAACAAGTACGAGCTCCTGTCACGGAATCTGCCGTCACGCGAGCAAATGAAGTCGCTGATTGCCAGCACTGCGCGCCAGATGGGCGTCGACCCGTCGTTGGCACTGGCGCATGCCTACCAGGAGTCGGGTTTCAACATGGCTGCCGTCTCCCCCGCGAATGCGATTGGTGCCATGCAAGTCATCCCGTCCTCCGGCGAATGGGCCTCACAGCTGGTCGGGCGCAAGCTCGACTTGCTGAACCCCCGCGACAATGTGACCGCGGGGATCGCGATCATCCGCTCCTTGCAACGCACCAGCAAGTCAGTGGAAATCGGCATTGCCTCCTACTATCAGGGGCAGGGGTCGGTGAAGCGCAACGGCATGTACTCCGACACCAAGTCATATGTGCACTCGGTTCGAGCGCACCAGAAGAAGTTCAGCTAACCACTGTTCGTTGGTGAAAAAATCGGCCGGGCCCCGTGGGGTCCGGCCGATTTTTTCACCCATGGTTGACGGTAGGGTCCCCGGTCAGCGCTGGACCGGAAGGTCCAGGATGACGTTGGTGCCGCCGTGTTCCCGCGGTTCCCACTCAATGGAACCCGCCAGTTCACTCATCACCAGCGTCTTGACGATCTGCAATCCCAGACCGTCCTTGCCTGGAACGGAGCCGAGGCCACGGCCATCGTCCGACACCACAACCCGCAGCCTTTCGGTGCCGTCGGCGATGGCCCGTCGCGTGGCGTCGAGGCTGACGGTCCCATCGCGTTCTCCCAGGCCGTGCTCGACAGCGTTTGAAACGAGTTCGTTGATGACCAGGGAGAGCGGCGTGGCCAATTCGCTCGGCAGTCCACCAAACGATCCGGACCGTTCGGTGTGAACGACCTGACCAGGAGATGCGACTTCTGCCGCCAACCTGAACTGCCGGTCGATTAATTCATCGAAATCCACATTCTGGCTCAGGCCCTGCGACAAGGTTTCGTGGACCAATGCGATGGTGGCCACCCGGCGCATGGCCTGTTCCAAACCGAGTTTTCCGTCCTCGCTGACCATGCGACGCGATTGCATCCTCAACAAAGCTGCCACGGTCTGAAGGTTGTTCTTGACGCGGTGATGTATCTCTCGAATGGTCGCGTCCTTGGAAACCAATTCCATTTCACGGCGCCGTAGCTCGGTCACATCGCGACACAGCACCAGGGCGCCATATCGTTTTTTCCCATCACGGAGGGGTATCGCGCGCAGTGACAGGCTCACGCCACGTGATTCGACCTCGGTCCTCCACGGCATCTTCCCGGTCACTACCAGGGCCAGCGACTCATCCACCATGCGCCGGTCCCGAAGAAGTCCTGTCGTGACTTCTGCCAACGAGCGGCCCTCTAGCGAATCGACCCCGCCGAGCCGCCGGTAGGCTGATACACCATTGGGGCTCGCATATTGCACGATGCCCTCGGCGTCGAGCCGGATCAATCCATCACCCACGCGTGGAGCGCCCCGGCGCGAACCGGTCGGTGTGGCAAAGTCCGGCCACAGCCCCTGCGTTCCCATGCGCAACAAATCCGTCGCGCATTGCTTATACGTCTGCTCGAGGCGCGAGGCCATCCGGGAGGTCGAGAGATCCTCGTGGCTGGTGACCACTGCGAGGGTCCGCCCGTTGCGCACCATGGGGTAGGCATCGATACGCATCGCGGACTCCTGCGTCCAGTGGTCTTCAGCCGCCCGCTGCATCTGGCCGGAGGACCACGTTTTTTCAACGAGTGGCCGCAGGTCCCGGCGGATCCGCTCGCCGACAAAGTCGCTATGGAAGACGGTGTGGCTGGTGGAGGGACGCACATGGGCCAGTGCCGTATACGTCCCTCCCGCCGAGGGGTGCCACAGCACCAGGTCCGCGAAAGCCAGATCGGCGACCATCTGCCAGTCCCCCACTAGGAGGTGCAGCCATTCCTCGTCGCCAGGCTCGAAATCGGCCAGATCGCGGATGGGATCGGTGAAGGTCGCCACTCGCTACCGCCTGACGATCGAACGCAACAGGCGCAGCGCCACGGACAATGACGCCATGTCATCACGTTCCAGGCTGTTGACCTCATCGAACATCTTCTTGGCCCGATCCAGGTTGCTGGCGTTGTCCTCTTCCCAAGCCGAAAGGCACTCAACCGGGTCGCTGGTCTGAGGAACCGTGGCCAAAGCCGCCTCGGTGATGTCCACGGCAGTGGAGTACAGGTCATCACGCAGTGCAGCACGAGCCAGTGCCTCCCAGCGGTCACCGCGCGGTAGCTTGGTGATGCGCTCCAGTAGGGAGTCCACGCCGAATCGCTCGAACACCAGGTAGTAGACGGCAGCTACGTTGCGCGCCGACATCTCCTGATCGCGGGCAGCCAAGGCAATGTCCAACAGGGCGAAACTCTCGAACTGACGCGACCAACGGGCAGCAAGTTCCTCGGGAAGTCCCCACTCGATTCCGTTGGCCTTCCACTGCGCAACACGCTCGGCATCGGTCCCCTGCAGGAGGTCACCGAGCTCGGCATTCAGCGTGGAGACGGTTGGGAGGAAAGCATCGATGTCCTCCTGGATGCTGGTCCCCCGTCCAACATGGGTGATGAACCAGCGGGTGGCGCGGTCCAGGAGTCGTCGCATGTCCAGCTGGATCCGGCACCAGTGGTCGGTCGGCACGCTGGCCGGCAACTCGGTCACCGCCTCCACGTACGAGTCCAACGCGTAGATCTCGCGCAGGGCAACGAACGCTCGTGCCACTGACGCCTCGGTGGCGCTGGTTTCTTCCATCACCCGGAAGGCGTACGTAATGCCGCCCATGTTCACCATGTCGTTGGCGACGACCGTACTGACGATTTCCTTGCGCAGCGGATGGGCCAGGATGTCCTCGGGGAACTTCTCTGCCAACTGCACCGGGAAGTAGTCGCGCACTGTCTGGTCGAAATACGGATCGTCTGCCAGATCGGTTTTGGCCAGAGCTGTGGCCAGCTGGATCTTGGCATAGGCGACGAGCACGGAAAGTTCCGGAGCTGTCAGGGACTGTCCCGCCGCCATCCGTTCTTCCAGTTCCTCGGTGCTGGGCAGGAACTCGATATCACGATGCAGATCCGCATGTTCCTCAAGCCAATCCATGAGCCGCTCGAAACTCGGGCTCCACTCCGAGAGATGCTGCTTGTCGTTGACCAACAGGATGTTCTGGTCAACGTTGGTGCGCAGGACCAGCCGCGATACCTCGTCGGTCATGGAGTGGAGGAAATCGGCGCGGTCATCGGCATCGAGCTTTCCTGCGCGCACCATGCGGTCCACCAGGATCTTGATGTTGACCTCGTGGTCCGAGCAGTCCACTCCCGCTGAGTTGTCGATGGCGTCCGTGTTGAGGATGACACCATTGAGAGCCGCCTCAATTCGACCCCGCTGGGTCATGCCCAGGTTGCCGCCCTCGCCGACCACTCGGGCCCGCAAGTCCTTGCCGTCGACCCTGATGGAGTCGTTGGCACGGTCGCCGACGTCGGCATGCGTCTCGTCGGAAGACTTGACGTAGGTGCCGATGCCACCGTTATAGAGGAGATCAACCGGAGCCGAGAGGACAGCCCGCAACAAATCGGGGGGCGACATCGACGTCGTTCCGTCGGGGAGACCCAGGGCCTCTCGGACTTGGGCCGAAATCGGGATGGTCTTGGACTGGCGCGGGTAGACCCCTCCTCCCTCACTGATCAATGACGTGTCGTAGTCCCCCCAGCTGGAGCGGGGAAGATCGAAGAGTCGTTGCCGTTCCACGAACGACGACTCCGCGTCGGGATTCGGATCCAGGAAGATGTGGCGGTGGTCAAACGCGGCAACCAGCCGTGCGTGACGCGAGCGCAGCAGGCCGTTGCCGAACACGTCGCCGCTCATGTCGCCGATGCCGGCGACCGTGAACTCCTGTGTCTGGGTGTCGACACCCAGCTCGGCGAAGTGGCGTTTCACCGATTCCCACGCGCCCCGGGCAGTGATTCCCATGGCCTTGTGGTCGTAGCCGACGGAACCTCCGGAAGCGAACGCATCGCCGAGCCAGTGGCCCTTGGCGAGGGATATCTCATTGGCGATATCGGAGAAGCTTGCGGTGCCCTTGTCCGCTGCCACGACCAGATAGCTGTCGTCGTCGTCCAGTCGAACCACGCGGTCCGGCACGGCGACCTGTTCCCCGTCCTCGGTCTGGATCAGGTTGTCGGTGATGTCCAGCAGAGCAGTGATGAAGATGCGGTATGCCGCCTTGCCCTCTTCCATCCATGCGTTCCGGTCCACCGAAGGATCCGGAAGGTTCTTGGCGAAGAACCCACCCTTGGCACCTGTGGGAACGATGACCGCATTCTTGACCATCTGTGCCTTGACGAGCCCGAGGATCTCGGTACGGAAATCCTCGCGGCGGTCGGACCACCGCAGACCGCCCCGGGCTACCTTGCCGAAGCGAAGGTGCACGCCTTCGACCCGAGGCGAGTAGACCCAGATCTCGTAGCGTGGCCGGGGGAAGGGTGCACCGTCGATCCGTCCCGGCTCGAGCTTGAAGGACAAATGGATCGTGTCCTGGAAGTAGTTCGTCCTCGTGGTGGCGTCGATGACGTTGATGAAGCGGCGCAGGAGCCGGTCGGCGTCCAGGGTCGCGACACTTTCCAAACCGGTGTCCAAAGAAGTCCGTGCCTCATCGATGCGCGTGGATCGAGACACGTCGTCGATGTCAGGGTCGAACGTCGCATTGAAGAGCTCGATGAGCGAACGCGTCACGTTCGGGTTGGCCAGCATCGTGTCGGCGATGAACCCGTACGAGTTCGCGGCCCCGAGCTGACGCAGATATTTGGCGTAGGCCCGCAGGATAGCCGTCTCACGCCAGGTGAGCCCCTGGGCGAGGATCAGCCGATCAAAGGCGTCCGACTCGGCATGACCGGTGAAAACCGCGGAATACGCCTCGGTCAGCAGGTCGCGGGTCTCCAACGGATCAATCCCCGCGGGGTACTTCAGGCCGAGATCGTAGAGGAAGAATTCCTTGCCGTCTCCGCGTTGGATGGCAAACGGCTTCTCGTCGACGACTTCGAGCCCTTGGTTCGACAGCACCGGAAGGATATGGCTCAGCGACAGCGGCTTGGTGAGGTAGAGGTTCAACCGCGCATCGATGCCGTGCTGGCGGGTCATGTCGGAGGGCACGTAGACGTTGACGACGGGCCCCTCGTGATCCGGATCGTCGTAGGTCGAGAAGCGTTCGATGTCCTCGAGCGCGTCCTCGACCTCGAAGTCGACGCGGTAGGCCTGGGGGAAGGCCTCCGCCCATTGACGTGACAGCCCGGTGGCCTCATCGCCGGAGAACCGGCTACGCACGGCCTCATCCACGCCTTCGGACCAGGAGCGGACCGCACGGACCAATCGCTGTTCGAGGTCGGCGCGGCTGATCTCCGGCGCGTCTCCCCCGCGAGGCAGACGGATGCGATAGAACAAGCGCACGAGTGCCGAGTCGCTCATGCGGACTTCATACTCGGTGGATTCGGCTCCGTAGGCCTCCTTCAGCTCCGCCTCGATCCGGAGCCTGACCGCGGTGGTGTAGCGGTCACGGGGAAGGAAAACCAGCGCGGACATGAAGCGGCCGTAAATGTCAGGTCGCAGGAACAGGCTGGTGCGGCGGCGTTCCTGCAGGCCCAGGATGCCCGTCACGATGCGCAGCAGGTCTTCGGTGTCGATCTGGAACAGCTCGTCGCGAGGGTAGGACTCGAGAATCGTCAGCAGGTCCTTGCCGGAGTGCGAATCGGGTGCGAATCCCGAGGCCTTCAGTACCCGTTCGACGTTTTCCCGGGCCACCGGGACGCTGCGCACCGGGCGGGTGTAGGCGCTGGAAGCGAAGAGGCCGATGAAGCGGCGCTCACCATTGACGTTTCCCTGCGCGTCGAAACTCTTCACGCCGATGTAGTCGAGGTAGACCGCCCGGTGGACGGTGGAACGCGAGTTCGCCTTGGTAATGACCAGCGCACGCTTTTCGCGTGCCTTTTCACGACCCGACTCGGTCAGCTCCTGGCGGAGCATGGTCGTACCGGATCTGCGCATGAGGCCCAGGCCGCTGTCCGGGCGCACGTGGAGGACATCCTTCCCGCCCTCGGTGGCCAGATCGTACTCCCGGTAGCCGAGGAAGGTGAAGTTGCCCTCGTCGAGCCAACGCAGCAGTTCCGTGGCGCTTTCCAGGTCCGGGATCTCTGCGCCACCGGCCACGTCGGAGAGCGAGTTGGCGATTTCCGTGGCCTTGGTGCGCATGGCCTGCCAGTCCTCAACGGCATCGCGCACGTCGGCGAGCACGCTTTCAAGACCTCCCACCAGGGAGGCAATACGCTCTTCATCCGGCGTTCCGCCGATTTCAATGGCGATCCACGATTCAACCGTGGAATTTCCGCCCTCGCGGGCCATGAAACTGGCCAAGTTGGGTAGCGCTGCGGTATCCCCGGAAGCGGTGGCGGCACGCGTCGACACCGGTTCGATGGCGATGGCCGCCCCTGAATCCTCCCGGCGAACCAGGAGAGTCGGGTGCACCACCAAGTTGATGGCGTGTTCCTGCCGGACGATCTCGGCGGTGACCGAGTCAACGAGGAATGGCATGTCGTCGGTGACCACATAGACGACGGCGACGCCCCCGGTGGTGTCGACCGCTACCTTGGCGCGGCCCGCCTGCCGCTCATAGCCGACTCCGAGGTGGACCGATACCCTCTCGGCAAGTGTCTCCGGAGGGTACTCTTGCGCATCCTCTGGCGATAGGTGGCCATAGTAGGCCTGTGCGAACTTGGGAGTGTTTGTCTCGGCAATGAACCCTGTAGGCATGCCCGACCCCGACGACATCAATGAACGCCTCCGTGTAGCGGTGTGGACCGCTCCATTGCGGTCTCGAACTCCTCAAGACTATCCTGCGGAACGACTAGCTCCCAATGCGCCGAATCCCCCTCCGAACAGGCCTGTTCTACGCCGAACGGTCACCGAAACCAGCCCGGCGATCCGGGCGCGCAAGTCGCTGTCCGGAGCGACCTCCGCCAGCACGCTCCCCTGCAACAAGGCACGATCGGCGGCGTCCAGATCCGACGGCAACAGCGCGGCCATGCCGGGCCCCGGGCCGAAGCGTTCCCAGGTCTCACGCAGGGCGCGTTCCGGGGACGGCCCCACCGCGGCGCGGCGGACGCGGTTGAAGACGACGCGGGGCTCGGCCTCGGGGAAGATCTCCAGAAGATCCTCCAACGCCTTCACCATCCGGGGCACACCCACACTGTCAGCGGACCCCACCGCGATGATCTCTGCCGCGGCTTCTAGGACTGCGAGCGTTGCACCATTGCGCTGGGGTGCGGAGGTGTCGTAGGTCAGGTCCTCATCGCGCTCCAGCAGGGAGGCGACATCGACCACCACGAGGTCGGCTCGGCGCCGGACAAATTCCAACACGCGTGTCAGGGCTCCTGCACGCAGTTCGGGCCACCGTTGCGGGCGGGGTAGTCCGGTGGCGACGCGCAGGGTGGTTCCCCCAACGGCGACAACGGCACAGGAACGTTCATATCCGGATTCATCGAGCATGCCCTGGTCGGAGAGACGGCACAGTTGGGCCAGCCCCGCGGATTCATCGAGCAGCCCGAGATGGACGGCAACGCTGGAACCGTAGGTATCGGCGTCGAGCAACAGCACACGCTGCCCGTCCATGGCCGCCTCGGCGGCCAGGTTGACGGCGACGAGCGTCTTACCGGTGGAACCGGTGGGGCCCCACACCGCGAGGATACGCCCGGGGTCACGGGCCGGCTCGGAGGCGGTTTCCGGGGCAAGCGAGGCGTGGCGGGCTGCACCACGGGATGGCCGATGCGCCCCTGAGACAAGCAACTCGAGCAAGTCCGATACCGACTGCTCCCCGGTATTCGTCGGCTCGACCCCCAGGCCGAGGCCCGTGAGACGCTCGGCATCCGCTGGTTCGTCGGTGATGGCCACCGCCGGGACCCCGTGGTAGGCGAGCTCATCCGCGAAGGCAGCGTCGATATCCACCGTCGGTCCCAGGAGCAGGGCCGCATCGGCAAGACCCGATTCGGCCAGGGCCACGACCTCGGTGAGCTCGTCGCAATTGCGCACGATCGTCACCGGTCCACGCAGGCGCTCCAGCCGGTCTGCCAGGTCGCCGACCCGTCCGCAGACCACTACCGAAATACTCATTTACCGGCCTCACCCGGGTTGTTGACCACTGTCAGTCGCGCGTCGTTGGCGATCGCCGAAAGCATCCCGGGCAGATCCTCGTCGGTGACGAGCAATTCGACCAACTGTCCCGATGCCACGCCGAACCCCGCATCACGTTCACGGATCGCACTGACCTCGACGGCCTGGAGCAGGCGTTTGGGCTCCCCATACGTCGTCGAGGTGGAGCCGCGCTCGGCGGCCCACACGTCCACTCGCGTGCCGACGCCCACGGCGATCGGCAATTCCTGGGGCAGCTCCACGGACAGCGGCTTGCGCCCCTGCGGGTCGCGACCGCCGATCGAGGCCACCGGAAGCAACTCACCACTGCGGATCAGGGCATTGGCCTGCAAGTCGTCGGCCGGAGGCTGTTCGGCAGAGAGGTAGCTGTCGCGCACAGCATCCAGGCGCACGTCGACGACGCGCAGCTTCGCGGGATCGATCTTCTGCCCGAGTGCTATGTCCTGCCGCGCCACGTACATCGGCACCGTCTGGTTCTGGGTCGAGACCAGCGTGAGCACACCTGCCACGGAGGCGGCCACCAACAGGAGGCCCACCAGCAGCCGAGGATCCTTCCACCCCGGTTTGCGCAGCCGTCTCACCGGGCCACCGGGTTCCGACTCCATCGCCACTTTGCCTCCGCTTCCCCGGGAACCCCGGTATACAGTTCACGCTGCAGGGAAAGCGGCGAATGCAGATTCCCCCCGTTCGTCCACCTTAATGATGAAACGGTTCGTGCAGAAGACCCCACGCGCCATCTGTGGAGAAAGAATGCCCGCCTACAGCTCATGTCGAAGTGCCGCCACGGATCCCAGGGGCAGCAGGGCCACGGATCGGACGTCGACCTCCCGGCGGTAGCCATCGACGGGGTGCTGGGCCAGTCGCAGGTGATCGGCCGCCGCATGGTCCAGGGTCCCGGTGCCCAGCGGCGCCCCGTCAACGGCCCAAACGCTCACCCGTGCACGGTCGCGGACGAGCGACCTCAGGGCGGCACCCAGGCTGACCCTGCGTCGCACCGCACGCTCCTCGGCGATGGCTGCACGCTCCCCCGCGATGTCGAGTGATCTGATGCCCGCATCGACCACCAGGTATTCGGCCGGCCCCTCCCGCAGCGATAGCCAGTTCACTCCGACGTGCTGAAGCGTTCCGCGGAACCGAAGCCCACCCAGCAAGTCGACGGTGATGTCGGCGCCGAGCTGTCCGGCCACGTGGTCCCACAAGCGGAGTTGGGACCGTTCGATGCGGACCATTTCCTGGATCTCCGCCGTCCGCTCGCGGGCCTTGGCGGCGTTCAGCTGGGACTCCAGATCGGCAAACAACGATTCCCAGCGCATGGACCCCACCTTATGCCCTCCCGTTCGACGAAATGCGGACAACTACTAGACACAGACGACTTCAGGTGCCATGCTCACTTTCAAAGAACACCAAATGCTATCAAATGACATCAAGTAGATGCGGATACGGCAAATGAGTACGACGACGGCACGCGGCTCAGCAGTAGCTGCTGCACTTCCCGGGGTACTGGTGGCGGCCTGCGGTTCCTTGCTGACGGCCTGCGGATTCATCCTGTCGGCCGGGCATCCGCTGGACGCCTCCGGCACCGAGCTGTCCCCCGCCGGCCTGGACCGTGGGACGGCCCTGGTCTTCGCCGCCCTCGGTCTCGCCGTGCTCGCCTGGTGGCTGTTCTGCCTGCTTGCCGGGGTGGCCTCCGAGGTGCTGCGGCGGCACGGCCTCCACCATGCGGCCGCCAGCACCGCGCGGTGCACTCCGGCGTTCATGCGGCGTCTGGCCGCGGTACTGCTGGGCGCACACCTGCTGGTGGTTCCCGCGGCACAGGCCTCGCAGTTCGGCATCACCGAATTTTCCGCTCCGGGTGCCTCCCCCACAGCACCGGCTTCCTGGTCGTTGCCGGCCGTCGGGGCCGAACTTCCCGGGGCTTCCTGGAACAGCAGCGACCTGCCGTCCCCGGCGTGGAGCCCCAAACGTCCGGCCGCCCCCATGAACCGGCTGATGGGACAGCACCAGCGTGCCGCATCGGCAGCGGACTCGATTGTCGTCCAGGAAGGAGACTCGCTCTGGTCGATCGCCGCCCGTGAGGCCGGGGCCGGGGCTACGGATGCCGAAATCGCCAGGAACTGGCCCCGGTGGTATCGCACCAACCGGGCAGCAATCGGACCGGACCCCGATGTGTTGCAGATCGGAACAGTTCTGGCCCCACCGCGGGCCCAGCAGGACGAGAACAGAAGGTAGGAATCATGACTGAGCCAGCCATCCCCGAGGAACAACTCCCCCAAATCGTGCCCGGACTTGGGCTCCTAGCGGGCGCCCGAGCCATCATCCCCACGATCCGTCCGCTGCCCGTGCGCAAATTCGCCGACCTGCTGCCTGCCCATGCGCGTCCGCGGGCCGGTGGATCCACCGTCAACGCTCCGGGGCCCCCAGACCTCCAATCACCCGCCCACCAGGTCGCTGAATCCGAGCGGCGCGAGGAACAGGCCCATGTCCACACCATCGTGCGCATGGTGGGCCTGGCGGCCTTCGAATCCATGTCGGGTGTGCGGCCGGTCCACCAGTTGGCCCGGTGGCTCGAGGCAGGACAATACGAGAAACTGCGTTGCAGGGTGGCCCTGGTGGCAGCCACGCAGCCCGATGGGGACCAACGCCGGCACCGAAACACGACAATCCGCCGAACCCGGCTATGTCCGGTCTCAGCCGGCGTCTACGAAGCCAGTCTGGTGGTGGCCGAAAACGACCGTGTCCGTGCCGCTGCGCTCCGGGTGGAGCGGCGGCACGGACACTGGAGCGTCGTGGAGCTGGAGATCGGCTAGCGGCGCTTTGACTTCTTCGAGCGGCGATCCGCCCGGTTGCCCGAAGCCTTCGAATCATCCGCGGCTGCTCGTTCAACCCGGGATTCGGCCTCGCCGTCCTCGCTGGGGGCGGTGTACTGCAAGGACGCCGGCCGCGCCGGAGCCTCCAAGCCCGGGGTGTTCAAGACCGGAGTCGTCGTGGCGGACCGGGCATCGGTGACGCCAGGCAGCGATACAGGAGCCGGCTGGGCCACCTCGACCTCGAGGTTGAACAAGAACCCGACGCTTTCCTCGCGGATGGCCTCCATCATCGTCTGGAACATCACGAAGCCCTCGCGCTGGTACTCGACCAGCGGATCGCGCTGGGCCATGGCACGCAGGCCAATGCCCTCCTTGAGGTAGTCCATCTCGTAGAGATGTTCCTGCCACTTACGGCCAATCACGCTGAGCACCACACGCCGTTCGAGCTCGCGCAGGTTCTCCTCGCCGATGGCCTGTTCGCGTTCCTGGTACTGGACACGCGCGTCGGAAAGGATCTCTTCCTGCAGGAACTCCGGGGTGATCCTTCCGGGACCGCCGCCCTCCTCCAGGACCTCGTCAATCGTCAACGCAATCGGGTACAGCTGTCCGAGGTTCGTCCACAGCTGCTTCAGGTCCCAGTCATCGCCGTGGCCCTCGCTGGTCGCCTCGGCCACCATGGCCTTGACCACGTCCTCCATGAAGTGCTGGACCTGGCCTTGCAGGTCACCGCCTTCGAGGATCCGCCGGCGGTCGGTATAGATGGCCTCACGCTGGCGGTTCATCACGTCGTCGTACTTCAGCACGTTCTTGCGCTGTTCGGCGTTGGTCGATTCGACCTGGCCCTGAGCCGTCTCGATGGCCTTCGAGACGATCTTCGACTCCAAGGCCATGTCGTCGGGCATCGAGGGGTTGTTCATAATCCGCTGGGCCGCGTTGGCATTGAAGCGGCGCATCAAGTCATCGGTCATCGACAGGTAGAAACGCGATTCGCCCGGGTCGCCCTGGCGTCCGGAGCGGCCGCGCAGCTGGTTGTCGATGCGACGGGATTCATGTCGTTCGGTGCCGAGGACATAGAGCCCACCCAAACCACGAACTTCTTCGGATTCGGACTTGACCTGGGCCTGTGCATCGGCGAAGACGTCGTCCCAGACACGTTCGTATTCCTCGGAGTCGCGCTCGGGGTCCAGACCACGGCGGTCCATCTCGGCCACTGCAAGGAACTCGGCGTTTCCGCCCAGCATGATGTCGGTGCCTCGACCGGCCATGTTGGTGGCAACCGTGACGGCGCCCTTCTTGCCGGCCTGGGCCACCACAGCGGCCTCCCGTGCGTGCTGCTTAGCGTTCAGGACCTCGTGGCGCACGCCCTCCTGGGCCAGCTTGCGGGACAGGTATTCGCTCTTCTCGACACTAGTCGTACCCACCAGGACCGGCTGCCCCGCGGCGTGGCGCTCGACGATATCCTGGGCCACGGCGTCGAACTTGGCGATCTCGTTCTTGTAGATGAGGTCCGACTGGTCCTTGCGTTGCATCGGCTTGTTGGTCGGGATCTCCACCACTCCGAGCTTGTAGGTGCCCATGAATTCGGCGGCCTCGGTCTGGGCCGTGCCGGTCATGCCCGACAGCGTCTCGTACAGGCGAAAGTAGTTCTGCAGGGTCACGGTGGCCATCGTCTGGTTCTCGGCCTTGATCTCGACGTTTTCCTTCGCCTCGATCGCCTGGTGCATGCCTTCGTTGTAGCGTCGCCCGGCCAACGTACGGCCGGTGTGCTCATCGACGATCATGACCTCGCCGTTGATCACGACATAGTCCTTGTCCTTCTTGAACAGTTCCTTGGCCTTGATGGCGTTGTTCAGGAAGCCGATGAGGGGCGTATTTGCCGCCTCGTACAGATTGTGGATACCGAGGTGGTCCTCGACCTTCTCGATCCCGGTCTCCAGGACACCGACGGTGCGCTTCTTCTCGTCGACTTCGTAATCCTCGTCCCGATCCAGCTTGGTCACCAGGCGGGCGAATTCGCCGAACCAGCGGTTCACGCCTCCCTGGGCCTGGCCGGAGATGATCAGCGGGGTCCGCGCCTCATCGATCAGGATGGAGTCGACCTCATCGACAATCGCGAAGTTGTGGCCGCGTTGGACGAGTTCGTCCTTGCTCCACGCCATGTTGTCGCGCAGGTAGTCGAAGCCGAACTCGTTGTTCGTCCCGTAGGTGATGTCGGCTTCGTACTGCTTACGGCGGATCGCGGGATCCTGGTTCGAGAGGATGCAGCCGGTCGTCAGGCCCAGGAAACGGAACACGCGTCCCATGAGGTCGGACTGGTACTCGGCGAGGTAGTCGTTGGTCGTGACCACGTGGACGCCCTTGCCGGAGATGGCGTTCAGATAGGCGGGCCCGGTAGCGACCAGGGTCTTGCCTTCACCGGTCTTCATCTCGGCGATGTTCCCCAAGTGCAGGGCGGCGCCGCCCATGAGCTGCACGTCGAAGTGACGCATGCCCAGGGTGCGGTCGGCGGCCTCGCGGACGGCGGCAAAGGCTTCAGGCAACAGGGAGTCCAGGGGCTCGCCGTCCTGGTGGCGCTTCTTGAACGCCTCCGTCTCGGCCCGCAGTTCCGCATCCGACATGGCTCGGAATTCATCCTCAAGCACGTTGATAGCGTCGGCGTAGCCGCGCAATCGCTTCAGGATCTTCTTATCGCCGGTTCGCAGGACGCGTTCTAGCAGTGATGCCACGTGGTAGCTCCAAATCTCAGGCACAGGAATTCTGGCTTGGCCAGTCTACGGGAGACACGTTCGGGACCCGGTTTAGGTTCCCCCGCACCGTGTCCGCACCGTGCGGGCCAGTTCAAGGGACAGGTTACCCTCCGGATCGACCTGTACCGATTCGAGCCCGAGCCACCGGGCCATCAGCCACAGCTCGGCGGCCAGTTCGACGGCCGTTTCGCCGGGCGCGTCGACCTCTGCGTGGCTGGACCGGACCACGAGCCGGCCGTTGGCCCGATCCGCTTTCAAGTCGACACGGGCCACCAATTGGTCTCCCAGCAGGAACGGCAGCACGTAGTAGCCGTACCGCCGTTGGGCTGCCGGTGTATAGATCTCGAGACGGTAGTGGAATCCGAAGAGCTGCTCCACACGTCGGCGTTCGAAGACCAGCGAATCAAAGGGACTCAGCAGTGCCCGCCCGCGGGCAAAGCGGGGCTTGGCGGCGTTGACGTGGAGGTATTGCAGTCCCCGCCACCCCGCGACGTCCACCGGCTCCAGCACGCCGCGGGTAACCAGCCGTTCCACTGCGGCCCCGGCATCACGGACCGGCAGACGGAAGTAGTCGGCGAAACAGCGTACGGTTCCGATGCCGTGGGCCCGCGCCGAGGCTTCGACGAGCCGCTCGGCAGAGGCGGCTGCATCGTCGTTCGCTGACGTGTCAGCGGGGACCGGCAGGACCTTCGCGATGGGGGCGTAGCGACGTTCGAATTGGGCGGTTCGTCCGGCTGAACCGACTTCTCCCCGGGCAAACAGCGCCTCGAGGGCCTCCTTGACCGTGGACCAGTTCCAGCCCCAGTTCGATCGGTCCACCTGTTCACGATGTCCCAAGCGGGAGGCGACCTGCCGGGCCGTGAGAGGGCGCGAGGTTTCCAGGAGCAGGAGAATCCGATCGGCCAGGTCACGCAGTTCCGGACGTTCGGCGGTGAAAACGCCCATCCAGGTACGACGTTGCCACGGCACCAGGTCAGCGAAGTGGCCGGGCCGAATGAAGCTGGCTTCGTGGGCCCAGTATTCGACCATCCGACGCGGCGACCGCGAGCCCATCGCGTCGAGCACCGTCCGGTCGTAGGGACCGACCCGGGCAAAGATCGGCAGGTAATGGGACCGGCTGAGCACGTTGACCGAATCGATCTGGAGCAGCTGCAGCCGGTCAAAGGCAAGGCCCACCTGCCGGGCTGTCGCCGGGCCGGTGGGCCTTGCGTGATGGAGTCCCTGGGCTGCCAACGCCACGCGTCGCGCCTGCGCCAGGGTCATCCGTTGGGTCATGCGGCCAGTCTAGGGCCAGTTGGCTCCGCTAGGACGCCGATTGGGACTCGCGGTAGTGGCGGGTTTCCACCGTTTCCGCATCGGAGTGCTGGTCGTCCAAGGTGATGACGCCGTAGTTCCATTGCTGCCGGCGATAGACCACGGACGAGGCGCCGGTCTCGGAGTCCACGAAGAGGTAGAACGGGTGGCCGACCAGTTCCATGCGATCCACGGCGTCGTCCACGCTCATCGTTTCGGAGGGGAAGACCTTCCGACGGATTTCGACGGGGCTGCCCGTCGCATCTTCCGCCGCCTCGCGCTGCTGCTCCTTCAGGGTCTCCTCGTGCAGCGGGATGCTGCTGCTGGCCGGCTCCAGCGTGGAAGTTGCTTGGAAGACCGCCTTCGGGGTCTGCCTGCCGTGGTGGACTTTCCGGCGATCGCGCGCCCGGCGCAGGCGCTCGAGCAGTTTGGTGAAGGCCGTATCGAAGGCTGCGAATTTGTCCGATGCCTTGGCTTCCGCACGGATGGCAGGCCCGCTGCCCACGACGCTGATCTCCACTGTCAGCTGGGCTTCGGCCTGCCGGGCGTTGGGTTCCTTGGTGACCTTGACATCGAGACGCTGGACCTTGTTCGTCAATTGTCCGATCTTGTCAGTCTTCTCGTCCGCGTACTCGCGAAAACGATCGGAAACCGTCACGTTGCGCCCGGTGATGTTCATCTCCATGGTGTCCTCCTACTGACCTCGGGTGACACGACAGCGACCGAAAGTCTCTCCCTCCGGTCGCTGAAGATGGGTTCTTCTCCTCTTGGTGAGGTGCCCATACTCAACCGTAATCCAGGGCACCCAATAATCAAGCCCTTGCCGCGCTCTTTTTGTGAAGTGGCTCACTGGCGGGCCCTGCCGGACGAGGGCCCCGGCGTGTCGCCGGCCCCCACCTCCCCGGCCGACCACGACGGAACGTGCTCGTCCTGACGGGGTGGGGCAGTTGCCGCCAGCACTGCGGCCCCACCTACGCGGGCCCCGGCTTGCTCGAGGATCCGATAGGCGCGCGCCAGCGTCGACCCGGTGGTCAGGACGTCGTCGACCAGAAGCACTGCCCTGCCCGCCACGCCGTGGCCACGGCGCACTGCCACGGCCGCAGCACCGGCGCTGCGCGCGCGCCGACCCTTGCCCTTCTGCTCGGCCAGGGCCCAGGGAGGCCGGGGCAAGACGCGCAGCGCGGGGAAGACCGAGGCGTCGTCGGGCAGCAGCCCCCGCCGGGTGATCCACTCCAGCAGCACGTCCACCGGCGAGTACCCCCGGCGTGCCCGCGCGGTCCGGCTGGAGGGGACCGGCACCAGGGCCACCGGACCAGGCTGCCCCGCGGCGGCAACCCGCAGGGACCCGGCCAGGGCGGGCCCCAGGACGCTGGCCAGCGAGACGCGTTGGCGGTTCTTGAAGGACAGGACCGCGGCGGAGACCTCACGGCCATAGACCCCGGCCGCGACCACCCGCAGTGGTTCACCATCGGGCAGCAAGGGCAGCCCTTCGGCACCGGCGTGGGCCTCGAAGGGCCTGACCGTTGCCGCCCGGAACGTGGCCCGGCAGGTGGGGCAGAGCACGGCATCCGTCGCCTCGCAGAAGATGCAGTCGCTCGGTGCCACCAGGGCGCCCAGTTCGGCCAGCGCGGACCGCGGGCCCTGCACCCAGGGGGCAAACGCCATCCGGTCCAGGCTCCGCGCCAGGCCGGGAGGCAAGATCGGGTATCCCATGCACCCATGCTCACCGTCCGGTCGGCGCGGCGCCAGCGGACGGGGCCAGGGTGTGGACCGGGGTGGTGCCAGTGCCGGCGAAGGCGGCTCCGCCGTCGTCGTGCGCGGCTAGCCCGGATAGGAGAGTTGCGTGGCCTGGCCCTCGCGCTTTTTCCAGGTCGAGAAGACCCGTGAGTAGACGCCGTCGGGGGTTTCGGCGTACACCGTCCGCTGGTCCCCTGGCCCGGCGGAGATGTTCGTCATGCCCAAGAGGGGCTCGAACGTCGTGGCCGATCCGCTCAGCGAGATCTCCTCGGCCCGCACTGCCTGGGAATTGCTGGGCTTCATCACGATGACCGCATCCGAGGAGCTCCACACCCCGCGTTCCACGGGGACCGATGCGTCCAGCCGCAGTGGATCGGTGAAGCCGCGGGGAACGCCTTCGCTGTCGCGGATGATCCCGGTGATGTAGACCCCGGGCTTCCCACCGACCGTGGCCACGACCAGGGCGCGGGCCCCGTCCGGGGACACGCGCAGCGACGTCACCTTCGCCTGGCCCATCCACCCGGAATTGACCTGCCGCGAGGACCCGTCCTTGGCGCTGTTCGAGGGCGTGACCCGGATCCGGGTGCGCCCGTCGTTGCCCACGGTCCAGGTCCACCCATGGATGTCGATACTGGGCGGCAGCAGGTCCTTTCCGGTGACGGCAACCCGCGGGACCCCGGCCTCGTTGACCGTGATCATCTTGGTCCGGCTCCCGTTGAGGAAGGCGTAGCGGTTGTCCGCCGGGGCCATGGCCGGATCCCGCGGGTCGTAGGCCGAGATGTCCTGGACGCCGCCCACGGGCACGACGCCGTTGCCCTGGTAGAAGACGAGTGCCTTCTTGTCGATGGCTATCTGGGTGTTCGGCACCGAGGCGTCCACGATCGCCTTCTCGTACCCCTCGGCGGCATTGCCCAGGCTGACGGCACGCTGGCCGACCGTCATGGATACCGCACGGACGTTCTGCACCTCGCCCAGGGTCAGTTCGAGCTGTTGCTGCATCTGCTGGCGCTGCAGCTCGGTGGCATCGGCGAAGGTCGAGACGTTCAGGTCCACGGTGGCCCGCCGGGATTCCACCGGCACCGAGGCGCGGGCCAGGGAGCTGCCCTCGGGGAACGCGCTGGTGACTGCGTTGCGCAGGTAGGGGGCCGGCCCCGCCAGCAGTGCGCCGACGATCGTGGCCGGCAGGCCCTGCCGTTTGGCGAACCACCGGTAGTCGGCGATGGCGTAGGACCGGGTGGAATCGTAGAAATACAACGGGTAGGCCGCGAAGAGCACGGCAAAGTTGCCCTCCTCGATCATGGTCCCGTTGGGTACCTTGGACAACCGCCATTGCCCGTCGACCTTCACGAGCTTGATGTCCGCGGACACCGTGGACTGCCCCTCCTTGCGGGTGAGCAGCCCGTGTTCGTCGATGCTGGAGGTCGCCGCCACCTCGACGGTATAGCTTCCCTCCTGGACGTTTTCCACGATGTTCGGTTCGGAGGCGTAGACCACGGTCCGGTCAGCCGCCCGCCATTCGCGCGAGAGCTCCGGTGCCAGGTACTCGCGGGCGACGCTGTAGTCGTCCCGCGGGGCGATGCCCGCCCGCATGAACCCCTCGATGATCTGTTGCGGCGAGGCGTCCTGCGCCGGCCCCGGAGGATCGAAGGTGTAGGTGAAGTCGGACTGTCCGGCAGCTTCCGGGGCGCTGGTCCCCACCGGCCCGGACGTGGGGATGGCTGCGCATCCGGTGAGCACCAGCAGGACCACCACGCAGGCGGCCAACAGCACCCGGGTGCGGGAGCCGCCGTCGTTCGGTGGAATGGGGCTAGGCATGGGTTCCTCCCGGGTGGCCCGTTTCCGGTTCGTCGTCGGCCGTGGCGTCCTGGTCATGGACCGGGTCGCCGTCGACTCCGGGGTGTGCCAGGGTGGCGCGCTCCGCCGGCGGAACGGCGCGCAGGATGCTTCCGGGCAGGGCGAACCCGCCGGAGGGCAGGGTGGGCAGCGAGGCGGTGTGCGGGCTCGTCTCCTCGAAGCCCAGCGACTGCCCCAGGCGCAGGCGTGAGTGGGGCGCCAGCGGCAGCGGCGAGGATCCCACCGGGTCCCCCAGGTTGCGGGGCAGCGTCAGGCGGAAGCAGGCACCGTCGCCCTTCTCCCCCCAGGCCTGGAGCCACCCGCCGTGCAGCCGGGTGTCCTCGGTGGCAATGGACAGGCCGAGCCCGCTGCCTCCGGTGGTCCTGGCCCGCGCGGGGTCCCCGCGCCAGAACCTGTCGAAGACCCGTGCGGCGTCCTCGGGATCCATGCCGATGCCGTGGTCGCGCACGGTGACCGCGACCGCGTGTTCGTCCTGCGCCACGGTGATGTCGATCGGCTCGCCCTCGCCATGTTCGACGGCGTTCATCACCAGGTTCCGGATGATGCGTTCGATGCGCCGGTGGTCCATCTCGACAGTGCACCCTCCGTCGGGGACGTGCACGCGCAGTTCGGAACCGAGGTTTTCCGCATGCATGCTGGCGGTTTCCACGACCCGGCGGACCACCGGAACCAGGTCCAGGACCTCGGCGTCCAACACGGCAACGCCGGCGTCGAAACGCGAGATCTCCAGCAGGTCGTTGAGCAGGGTCTGGAACCGTTCGACCTGGTTGTAGAGCAGTTCGGCCGAGCGCCGGTTGATCGGGTCGAATTCCTCGCGGGCGTCGTGCAGGACCTCGGCGGCCATCCGTACGGTGGTCAGGGGGGTGCGCAGCTCGTGGGAGACATCGGAGACGAAGCGTTGCTGCATCTGCGAGAGCGTGGCCAACTGGGTGATCTGGTCCTGCAGGGAGGTCGCCATCCGGTTGAAGGAGGTCCCGAGGCGGGCGATTTCGTCTTCGCCATGGACCTCGAGGCGTTCCTGCAGTTCCCCGGCTGCCAGCTTCTCCGACACCAGTGCGGCATTGGACACCGGGCGGACGACCAACCGGGTGGTGTACCAGGCGATCCCGCCGGTGACGCAGAGCAGCAGCAGGCCACCGATCGCCAGCACCCGGTGGATGAAGTCCAGGGTCTGCTGCACCGATTCCAGGTCGTACACCAGGTAGAGCGCGTATTCGCGGCCCGGAGGGAGCTGGACCTTGGTGCCGAAGGCGAGGCCCGGGGTGTCGTAGGTGGCGTGCGGGAAGCTGATCGATTCCCAGTAGACCCCGGGGTTGTCGCGCACTGTCACGGCCAGCGACGCGGGGATGACGGCAGTGGTCAGCCCGCCACTGGCGGTATTGGTGACGTAGATGTTCTCCGAGCTGGGCAACGGGGTCAGGATGAAGTCCCGCTGGACGCTGGCACCGTCGCCCTCCACCAGCTTGAGGGTGTCGTTGACGAACGCGACGGTGCTGGACCGGTCGGTGGTGGCGGCGGATTCGAAGTTTGACTTGACCTGGTTCAGGCCGCGGACCGATTCCTCCTGGACCTGGCCGAACCGTTCCTGGAACAGGCCGTCGGCGATCTGGTTCGACAAGAAGATCCCGGCGCCGAGCATGGCCAGTGCCGACAGCAACACGGTGGTGGCCACGGCCCGCAGCTGCAGGGAACGCCGCCAGGTGGTCACCAGCCGACGCCAACGTGCCGACGCACGTTCGAGGAAGGTGCGTACGCCCGAGGGGCGGGACGGCGGCGGCTCCCCGGACGGTTCCGCCGCCGGTGCCGGAGCGGCGGAGGTCTCCATGCTCAGCCTTGGCCGGCCTTGTACCCGACGCCACGGACGGTGAGGACCACCTCGGGGTTCTCCGGATCCACCTCGACCTTGGAGCGCAGGCGCTGCACATGGACGTTGACCAGCCGCGTGTCGGCTGCATGGCGGTAGCCCCAGACCTGCTCGAGCAGCAGTTCACGGGTGAACACCTGCCACGGCTTCCGGGCCAGGGCGACCAGCAGGTCGAACTCCAGCGGCGTCAGCGAAATCAGGGCGCCACCGCGCGTCACCGAGTGTCCCGCCACGTCGATCACCAGGTCGGCGATCTTCAGCGTTTCCGGGGCGTGCTTCTCCCCCGGCCGCAACCGGGCGCGGACCCGGGCGATGAGCTCTGCCGGTTTGAAGGGCTTCGGGACGTAGTCATCGGCGCCGGACTCCAGGCCGCGGACGACGTCGGCGGTATCGGATTTCGCGGTCAACATGACGATGGGGATGTCAGCTTCGGCGCGGATCAACCGGCACACCTCGATCCCGTCCATTCCCGGAAGCATCAGGTCCAACAGCACCAGGTCCGGCTTGACCTCCCGGAACGTGTCCAGTGCCTGGGCGCCGTCGTAGCAGAAGACCGGATCAAAGTCGTCGTTGCGCAGCACGATGCCGATCATCTCGGCCAGCGCCTCGTCGTCGTCGACCACCAAAACTCGGGCCTTCATGGCACCCCTTTTCCGATCATGCGTCTCTCCGGTGTCCAACATTCCTGCAGTCCACTATAGGGGGCACCGGTGCGCCCGCCAGCGGCGGCGCACCGCATCCAGCTAGGCTGGTTTGGACTGCAACGCGATGTGAGGGGCACCAACGCCATGACGGACGACCCGGCCAACCCGTACCACCGGCCCGAACCCGAGCCCGGGGACGGCGGGGATCCGGCGACCGCACCGTCCGGGCCGGCTGCTGCGGGCCCCGGCGGTCCGGCGCCCGCACCGGCCGCCGGAGGATTCGCGCCGCCGGCCGCCCCCGGCTGGCAGGCCCCTGCCCCGCAGGGATGGGCTCCGCCTCCCCCCGGCCCCTGGGGTACGGCACCGGGCTCAGCTGGCACGCCGGGCTCCGCCCACCCCCACGGCCAGCCCCCGGGGATGCAGCCCGCCGGCTGGGGCTGGGCCCCACCGCCCAAACCGGGCGTCGTCCCCCTGCGCCCGCTGGGCATCGGGGACCTGTTGGACGGCTCCTTCCAGGCGATCCGGCGCAATGCAGGTGCCACGCTGGGCCTGTCCGTGATCGTCCAGCTCTTCGTGGGCGTCGTCACGGCACTGGTGACCCTGCCCCTGTTCACGGCGATGGGAAACCCCGCGTTCCTGGAGGAGTCCTCCCCCGACTTCGGCGCATTGGCCGGCTCGCTGGCCACGCTGGTCGGCGGCAGCCTGCTGGCCGGTTTGCTCTCGGTGTTCCTGCTGGTCATCGTCCAGGGGGCCGTGACCATCCCGGTGCTGCGTGCCGTGCTGAACCGCAAGACCCGGTTCGGCCAGACGCTGCGGATCCTGCGTCCCTCGATCGGACGACTGCTGCTGCTGGCCCTGCTGTACCTGGGTGCCGGGGTGGTGGCCCTGCTGCTGTGCGGGGGCATCATCACCGTGGTGGCGCTGAACGCCAGCACGGGGGCAGCCTTCACCACGGCTGCCATCGTGGTGGTCCTGGCCGCCGTCGTCTCCGTGTGGATCAGCGTCCGGGTCACCTTCACCGCGCATGTCGTGGTCGCCGAGGACCTGACGGTGCGCCGGGCCCTGGTCCGCTGCTTCACCCTGGTGAAGTCCTCCTGGTGGCGGTGCTTCGGCACCCTGCTGCTGACCGGGATCATCGTGGGTGTCGTCACCAGCCTGATCACCTCCCCGTTGAGCATGATCGGCGGGATGGTCGGCGGCTTCATGTCGCCGGAGGACCCCAGCGCCCTGATGGACTTCCTGCTCAAGTTCTCCTTCATCACCACCATCCTCACCGCCCTAGCCACGGGGCTGGGCTTCGCCTACCAATGCGCGGTGACCACCCTGCTCTACACGGACCTGCGGATCCGCCGCGACGGTTTCGACATGGCGCTGTTGCGCGAATTCGACGCGGGCGTCGACGCCCCGATCCCGGGGTTGGCGGCCGCCGCATCCCCGGGGCACGACGCGGGCACCCCCGGGATCAGCTGATCGGATGCCCCTCTTCGTCCCCGCGCTGGTGAACGCCACGGCCTACGACCCGGATCGCGATGCGGCGACCCGTGAGCTGTCCCGTGAGCTGTCCCGCCGCGAATATGCCCAGGCACTGCCGAACCCGATCCTGGAGTTCCTGGGCCGGCTCTGGGCCGATTTCCTGTCGTGGGTCGATTCGCTGAACACGCTGGCGCCGAACCTGGGGTGGCTGGTGGTCCTGCTGGTGCTGGCAGCGGCCCTCGCCGTCGTCGTGCTCTTCATCAGGCCCCGTCTGCGCCGGCGGGCAGGTGCCGCGGTGACCGCCGGGGCCCCCGTGGGCCTCGACGCCACCCTCGACGCTGCCGGGTACCGGCGCCGGGCCGACCGGGCGATGCTCTCCGGGGACCATGCCACCGCGGTGCTCGAACGCTTCCGCGCCCTGGTGGCCCGTGCCGAGGAACGCACGCTGCTGGACCCGCAACCGGGCCGTACCGCCACCGAGGTGGCGCTCGCCCTGGGCCGGCCCTTCGGCGACGCCGCCGGCGAACTGCACCGGGCGGGCACGCTGTTCAACGCGGTCCACTACGGGCACCACGAACCCACCGCGCAGGACGCCCGCTGGCTCGCCGATCTCGAGGACCACCTCGCCACTGCGGCGCCCTCCGCGGGCTCCGGCGATTCCCAGCTGGCGGTGCCCCGATGACGCGGATCCCCGACGGTCAACGCCTGCAGGTGGCGGCCCCACCGGCGACGGCCGCCTCGACCTGGCGCCGCCGCTGGCGGGCAGCACGGCTCTGGGTCGTCCTGGCCGTGCTGGTCGGGCTCGTGGCGCTCTACTACGCCCTGTCCCAGGGGGGCGAGGACAACCGGGCCCTGAGCCCGGAGAACCCCTCGCCCGAGGGCGCCCAGGCGGTCGCCCGGGTCCTCGCCGACCAGGGGATCGACGTCGTGCAACCCCGGGACCTGGACGGCGCACTGGCCGCCCTGTCGGCCTCCGGGGGCCGGGCCACCCTGGTGCTGCACGACCCGCAGGCCTTCCTGGGGCGCGGCCAGCTCGCCGAACTGGCCCGGGCGGCACCGCACACCGTGCTCATCACCCCGGGCAACCGCGAGCTGCGGGCGTTTGCCCCGGACATCCACCCGGCCGGCGTCGTCCCGGAGGACGCCGCCTCCCCCGTGGCCGCCGGCTGCCGGCTGCCCGCCGTGGCAGAGACCCGCAACGCCTCGGCCGCCGGCAAGCTCTACCGCGCCCCCACCGGCTGCTTTGCCCACACCACCTCCAGCGGGCGCGCCTACGGGTATGCCAGCGAGGGCACGACGACGGTGCTCGGCAACCCGGACTACCTCGCCAACTCGAAGGTGCTGGCCTACGACCACGCACCCCTGGCGTTGCGCACGCTCGGCGCCGAACCCACGCTGGTGTGGTACCAGCCCACGATCGCCGACCACATCTCCACCGGCCCGGCGGCCAGCCCGTTCGAACTCCTCCCGGGGTGGGTGAGCCCGGCACTGGGCTGGTTGATGGTCTTCGGGGTGCTGGCCATCTGCTGGCGGGCCCGCCGCGACGGACCGCTGGTGCCCGAACCGCTGCCCGTCACCGTGCCGGCCTCCGAGACCGCCGAGGGCAGGGCCCGACTCTACCGCGACGCCCATGCCGTCGATGCCGCGGTGGCCGCCTTGCGCTCCGCCTCGCTGGGTCGGTTGGCCGCCCACCTGCGGCTCGGCCACGGCAGCAGCGCCGATTCCATCGTCGCCACCGCCGCCAAGGAGTCCGGGATCCCCGGGCCCCGGCTGCGCCGCCTCTACTTCCCGGACCGGGTGGCCCACGAGGCCGCCCTGGTCGCCTGGGCCCAGGAACTGCACACCGTCGAAAAGGAGATCGGTATCCCGTGAGCGAACAAGTCAAAGAGGCCGACGCGGTCCGCCAGGCACTGTTGGACGTACGCCATGAGGTGTCCAAGGCCGTGGTGGGCCAGGACGCGACCGTCACGGGGCTGCTGATCGCCCTGCTGGCGCAGGGGCACGTGTTGTTGGAGGGGGTCCCGGGTGTCGCCAAGACCCTGATGGTCCGCACCCTCTCCGCGGCCCTGGACCTGGACACCAAACGGGTGCAGTTCACCCCCGACCTGATGCCCGGCGACGTCACCGGTTCGCTCGTGTACGACACGGGCACCGCGGACTTCAGCTTCCGCGAGGGCCCGGTGTTCACGAACATCATGCTCGCCGACGAGATCAACCGGACGCCGCCGAAGACGCAGGCCTCCCTGCTCGAGGCCATGGAGGAACGCCAGGTCAGCGTCGACGGTGTCTCCCGCCAGCTGCCGCAGCCGTTCATCGTGGCCGCCACGCAGAACCCCGTCGAATACGAAGGCACCTACCCGCTGCCCGAGGCGCAGTTGGACCGTTTCCTGCTCAAGCTGACCATGGACCTGCCCGAACGCGACGACGAGATCGAGATCATCCGTCGCCACGGTGCGGGATTCGATCCACGGGACCTCGCGGCGGCCGGCGTCACCGCGGTGGCGACCGCAGCCGATCTGGAGGCCGCCCGGGCGGCGGTCGCCACCGTGACCGTGTCCCCTGAGGTCATCGGCTACATCGTGGACATCGTCCGGGCCACCCGCACCGCGCCCAGTTTCCAGCTGGGCGTCTCCCCGCGGGGTGCGACCGCGCTGCTGAACACTGCACGGGCCTGGGCCTGGCTCTCCGGGCGGGACTTCGTGGCACCGGACGACGTCAAGGTGTTGACCTTGCCGTGCCTGCGCCACCGGGTGTCGCTGCGCCCCGAGGCGCAAATGGACGGGGTCGGCGCCGACGACGTGCTGCAATCGATCCTGGCCACCGTGCCGGTCCCCCGCTAGGCCGCCATGGCCCTGCACCGTCGTTTCGTCTGGTTCGCCCTGGCCGGGCTGCTCCCCGTCGTGCTGTGGCCCGGAGGCTGGACGATCGCCCTCACGCTGCTCGTGCTGCTGGCCGCCGCCGGGCTCGACGTGGCGCTCGCCGCCTCACCGCGCAGCGTGACGATCGAGCGGTCCATCCCGCGCAGCGTCCGGCTCGGGGAACCGGCGACCGCTCACCTCTACCTGCGCAACACCGGACGCCGACGGCTGCACGGCCAGGCCCGCGATGGCTGGCAGCCCTCGGCCGGCGCCACCGGCACCCGGTTTGCCGTGGACCTGCCACCCGGGGAACGCCGTGGCTTCACCATCGGCTTGCTGCCGGTGCGCCGCGGGGACCTGGCAGTCCACCACACGACGCTGCGCTCCGCTGGGCCGCTGGGCCTGGCGTCCCGCCAGCTCACGCACACCAGCCCGGGATCGGTCAGGGTGCTGCCGCCCTTCCATGCCAAACGCCACCTGCCCTCCAAGCTGCAGCGGCTGCGCGAACTCGACGGCCGGGCCGCCATCCAGGTCCGCGGAGCCGGTACCGAATTCGATTCGCTGCGCGACTACGTCCGCGGGGATGACGTCCGTTCCATCGACTGGCGGGCCACCGCGCGCCGGCAAAACGTGGTGGTGCGCACCTGGCGGCCCGAACGCGACCGGCGCGTGGTGATCGTGCTGGACACCTCGCGCACCTCGGCGGCCCGGATCGCCGACGAGCCGCGGCTGGACACCGGGATCGAGGCTTCGCTGCTCCTGGCGGTGCTGGCCGAACGCGGCGGTGACCGGGTGGACTTCCTGGCCTACGACCGCCGGGTCAGGGCCCGCGTCGACTCGGCCTCCAAGGGGGTCATGCTCACCCAGCTGGTCGAGTCCATGGCACCGCTGGAGCCGGAACTGATCGAGGCCGACTTCTCCGGCCTGCCCGCCCAGGTCCGGGCCATCTCCTCACACCGCTCGCTGCTGGTGCTGCTGACCGCCCTGGACTCCGGGGCCGTCGAGGAGGGGCTGCTGCCCATCCTGCCGGCGCTCACCTCCCAGCATGTGGTGGTGATCGCCGCCGTCAGGGATCCGGAGCTGGATACCCTGGCCGCCGATGTCTCCGACACCGCAGCCGTCTACCGGGCGGCCGCGGCGGCCCGGACGCTGCAACAGCGCGAGGCGCTGAAGGACCAGTTGCGGGCCATGGGCGCCGAAGTGGTCGATGCGCCACCGCTGGAGTTGCCACCGCTGCTGGCCGATACCTACATCCGGCTCAAGGCCACCGGCCGGCTCTGAGACACGGGGCCACCGGTCCTGCGGGTCAGTGGGAGCCGAGGAAGTGCAGGACCCGGGCCAACAGCGTATCGGTGGCCCCGGCGTCGTACTGCGCAGTGGAGGAGTCGGCGAAGAAGTGGGCATCGCCCGGATACAGGAACATCTCCCCGTCGGCGGCCTGCCCGATGAGTTCGCGGGCCGCATCGATGTCGCCCGAACCGACGAATTCGGGATCGGATTCCGTGGCGTGGATCTGCACCGGGACCGAGTCTGGCCAGCTGGCGGAGAACTCGGTGACCGGAACGCAGGAGGCGATGAACAGGGCCCCTGCGGCACCGGGCCGGGTCTGGGCGAGCTTCTGGGCCGGAAGCACGCCCAGGGAGTATCCCGCGTAGACCAGGTCGTTGCCGAGCCCTTCGACGGCCCGGGCACCCCGATCGAGGACCTCCTCGAAACCGATCTCGGCGGAGGCATGGTGGACGCCCTCCTCCAGGGTGGCGAAGGTGCGGCCCCCGAACAGATCGGGGGTGTGCACCGTGTGTCCGCCGGCGCGCAACAGTTCAGCGAACTCCTCGATCCCCGCGGTGAGCCCGAGGACGTGGTGGAATAGGACGACGTCGGCCATGATGATTTCCCTCGGTTCGCATGCTGGTCAGTCGGCGGGCCGGTGGGCCCCGTCCCAGAATGGTGGAATTCGTGCCCCACGACAAGACCCGCGGCCTGGACTACTCGGCGACGGCCCGCCGACCCGGTTTCGGGGCGCTCCCCGCTGCGGTCCGCCGGACCATCACCGGCTGGGCCGGGGGCCGCATCGACGCCGTCCGGCTGGCCGGCGGCGGTTTCACCCACGGTTTCGCCGCGCTCATCGAGGGGCCGCGTCCCGTCTTCGTGAAGGCCATCGCCCGTGACGATCCATTTATTGCCCCGGCCTACGCCCGCGAAGTCGAGGTCCTGGCTGCCGTGCCGGACGGTCTGGCCGTGCCCGCCCTGCTGGAGCACACCGTCGTGGACGGCTGGCTGGTCTTCGCCACCACCCCCGTGCGGGGCCGCATGCCCGGCTCCCCCTGGACGCTGGCAGATGCGCGGGCGGTGCACGACGCAGCCCGGCTGGCCAACACGGTCCTCGCCCCGGTGGCCCCCCAGGCACTCGGGATCCGCGGAACGCTGGCGGGCGACTGGGTGGGTCTGCTCGACGAACTGGACGGTGGGAACGCCGTGCTCGCTGCGGGGCACCGCCCGGGATTCCTGCCCGCAGGGTTCCGCGGCCCCGCCGGTGACCCGCTGGCGCAGTGGATCCGGGATGCGGCCGCCCGGGCGCCCACCGCGCTGGTCGGCACGACGCCGCTGAACAACGACCTGCGTGCCGACAACGTCATCATCGCCCGCGACGCAGTGGCCGGGTTCCCGGCCGGCACTGCCTGGATCTGCGACTGGAACTACCTCACGCTGGGCCCGGAGTGGGCCGACTGGGTCGTCCAGTGGCCGGCCCTGCACGACGACGGCCTGCCGTTGGATCAGATTGCCGGCTGGGGATTGACCGCCGGCGTCCCGGATGCGGACCTGGATGCCTGGCTGGCGACGATCCTCATCTACTACACGGCCGCCGGCGCCCGCGAGCCACTCGACACCAGTCCCGACCTGCGCCGGCACCAGCAGCTGTGCGCCCGACAGGCATGGGCGCTCGTGGAGTCCAGGGCCGGCAGGGGACGTGGAGCGGGTGGACGGCCCGGCCGTGTACTTGGACCCGACGTGTGAGCCCGTGGACCCCAGGCGCTCAGACTAGCGATGCGCATCCGCGCGCGGCATCCGACGTCGTCGGGCACTGCCCGACGCAACTCTCCGGGCCCGACCTGGAGCCCGTTTCCGTGGTGTGCGGACTAACCGCCGACGCGCACCTGGTTCAGGGCGTCCGCGGTTTGGGTGAGGCGGTGCAGGACGCGCCGGACCGTGTCCGGGGTGGTGTGCTCCAGACCAGCGGCCGGCAACAGCGTCAGCGCTCCCAGCTGGCTGTCCGGGACCCCGATCATCTGCAACGGCCGGTGGATCCGCTCCACCGCAGCCGTGACGTCGGGAACGTCAGCTGCCGGGTCGAGGGTTTCCAGGAAGAGCTGTCCATCCTGGTCGATGAGTTCTGCCATCCGTTCCCAGGCGCCCATGTCGGCTCCGCCGGCGAGCACCACGGTGTCGAAACCGGCGGCCAGTGCATCGTCGACGAGGTCGCGCCACGTGGTTCCGCCGCTCCGGGGGCTGGAGGGGAACCCCGCCCCCGGGGACAACACCACGGTTTCGGCTCCCGCGTCACGCAGGGCCTGCACGAGAACTGCCCAATGTCCGGTGGCCTCGTGCCGGGCGACGGCGCGCAGGCTTTGATAGCCGCTGGCGGTCGGGACGTTCCCCCCGAGCACGGCAGCGCTGTCAGGTTCCTCCACGACGACGGTCAGGGGGCCGGCGCCGGTGGAGCGCTGGACGTGCCGCAGATGCCCGGAGGCCCCGTCCGCGAGGGATGCTGCGAGATCACGGCGGGCGCCGGCGTCGGACAGGACCTTTTCCCCGTGATGCAGGGAGATCGCGGCGGCCAGCGAGAGCGGTCCACGCAGCTGCAGCTTCAGTGGTCCCGCAGCACTGCCGGCCGCGCCGATCACGTCGGCCAATACCCCCAGATCCGAGGAGAGTGCCGAGACGGCCCGACGATGGTCGAGCCCGGGACGATCGGTCAGCCGCCACCCATGGGGTTGTACATCGGCGTACAGCTCGGTGAGCAGGGCGATGGTCCGCCCCACGGCGTCGGAGCCGACACCGCGGTGGGGAAGCTGGACCAGGTGAGGCAGATGCGGAGACCCGAGCTCCCCGCGGACCATGCGGGTCGCTTCGACCGGATCCGTTCCCGGTAGCGGCCCCTGGCCGGTGGCGCGGACGCTGCTCAGCGTGCGTCGCCTCCCTCGGGCATCCGCGAGGCGGAGATCGCCTGATGGTGGCGGATGACCTCTTCGATGACGAAGTTCAGGAACTTCTCGGCGAAGGCCGGGTCCAGGTGCGCTTCCGCCGCGAGGCGGCGCAGCCGGGCAATCTGGGCGGTTTCGCGGTGCGGATCCGCCGGCGGGAGTTGGTGCTCGGCCTTGAGGTGCCCGACCTTCTGGGTGGCCTTGAACCGTTCGGCCAGCAGGTAGATCAGGGTCGCGTCGATGTTGTCGATGCTGCCCCGTACATCCAGGAGTTCGCGCATGACTGCGGGGTCGACGCTCCCGGCCAGGGAGGATGCGGCGGGGTCGTAATCCTCGTCCACGGGGGGCTGGGGGTCCGGCTCGTTGCTCATGGTCTCCATCCTACGGGTGGGTCTGCGGTTGACCTGCGGTGTTACGGGACGTGAGGAGGCGTCGGGGAAGCCGCCACAGCAGCACCGCGGCCAAGGCGACCGGCAGGATCCATCCGCTCCAGCCCAGCGGGGCGACCACCAGCATGTCCAGATCGGTCGTCGCGGAGAAGACGAGGAACAGTCCGGCCGCGGCGTTCAGTGCTCCGTGGGCGAGGGCGGCGGGCCAGACGCTGCCCGAGGCCAGCCGCAGCCACGCGAAGATGGCACCGAAGCTGACCGTCATGCCGGTCATGGCCAGCAGCCCGAGCCATCCGGGGACCCCCGGGTAGTTGTAGCCGAGCAGGATCAGCGGTGCGTGCCACAGGCCCCACACCACCCCGGACACCAGGACGGTGGCCGTCTTGCCCAGGGGTGCGAGCCGGGACACCAGCCAGCCGCGCCAGCCGATCTCCTCTCCGAGAGCGGGGACCAGGTTGATGACCGAACCGATGAGGACGTTGAACAGCTGCCCGGCGATGAGCAGGCCCGCGGGGAGGGCATTGAGCTGGGCCGCGGCCTGTGGTGCCTGTTGGGCCATGATCGAGCGCAAGGCCGACAGGTTGGCGAAGTCCGCCGGATAGACCCCGAGTGCTGCTCCGAGCAGCAACCCAGCCACGACGAGCAGGATCGGCAGCAGCAGGCCGGCGGCGAGGAACGCGATGAACGGTCCGACCGGCTTCAGTGGCCACAGCCCCAGGCTGCGGGCGATACCGGGTCCTCCCGGACGGTTTCCCGGCTTTTCGGCGAACCTGACCACCAGCAGTGCGGCCACGGTGGGCGTGAGCATCATCACCAGGGCATAAACGGTGAACAATGGATCGCCGAGCCCCCGGCCACCCATCCACAAGGGCAGCGCCACCAGCCAGGCCAGCGCATACGCCAGCACCACGTAGAGGATGATCGGTTTCGGTCGGACTGGCAGCATGGGAAGGGCACCTCGGGACGACGGAATGCGGGCACATCCACCCTATCGGTGGCCCCAGCGCAGGCCCGGCCATGGCCTACAGTGGGAGGGCCATGATGAGTAGACGAGACGCCGCGATCGCCCTGGACATCCCCCTGGAGATGGCCACCAAGCACGGGATCCCCTCCCGCCTATCGGAAGCGGAGCTGGCCGACCTGCAGGCCAACGAACCACAGTGGCTCATCCAGTCGCGGGCCAACCGCCAGGGAAAGCGCCCGGTATGGGTCCACCTGACCTGCACGGTCTGCGGTCGTGCCGAGGCCGCCCGCCCCAAGAAGTGGTGGCCGGACTTCGACTTCGTATTCTGCGACTCCCACTCCCCCCGCGAGTTGCCCGCCGTGCCGGCCGGCCGCGTCCGCTGCGAGTACGAGCAGGTCGCCGGGCGCCTCACCGGGGTGGTCGACGAGGCCGCCAGCTAGCCACGACGGATCGGCCTAGGCCGTCACGTCCAGCCGGTTTTCCAATCGCTTCGGCCCGATGCTGGCCAATGCCTGTCCCGGCCCCGGATTCTGCTCCGCATCCTGCCCGCCCAGGTGCTGCACGACGCCCCAGACCGCGTTCAAACCGGTGGTGACTGCGCCTTCTGCCCATCCCGCGGTCCACGACACATCGTCGCCGGCCAGGAAGATGCCGCGGTGCTCCGCTGCAAGATCCCGCTGGTCGAAGTGGGTGAACAGCTGTTCCTGGTAGCGGTAATGCCCCGGCAGGTTGGCCTTGAAGGCACCCATGAAATTGGGGTCGGCCTCCCAGGACACCGTGACCGGCTGGCCGATGATGTGGCTGCGGATGTCCACGTCCGGGTAGATCTTCTCCAGCGAGTGCAGCATCAGCTCCATCCGGCGTTCGGCGGAGAGGGAGAGCCACTTCAGCGCGTCGTCGTTCCAGGTGTAGGACAACAAGATCACCGCCGGGCGATCCGGCCCGTTGTCCAGCAGGTAGGTGGCGCGATTCAGCCTGTCGGTCAGCGTCATGGACAGCGGGTACTGGCCCGTCACCGGGTCGCGGTCCTTCCAGAACGGTCGATCGACCATGACGAAGGTCTTCGAGGACTGCATGTAGTGTGAGCGCTCAATCGCCGTCCACAGCTTGGGAGGCAGCAGGGACTCCTCGGTGTCGATACCCGTGGACAACAGCCAGGACTGCACCGTCGACACCACCGCAGGATAGGTTGCGGTCCTGCCAAAGCGCTCCGTCACGTCAAAGGTGTTCGCCCCGTTGGTTCCACCCGCAGCCGAACGGGCGATCCGGGCCACGGCACCGCGTGGCGCCCCGCCGTGCAGCGAGGCGAGCGTCGTGCCGGCCGGCCAATGCGCCAGCTGGCTGGGGGCATGGTTCCAGAGCCCCAGGGGAAGTCGGTTGGCGCCCCCGGTGATGCCGCGGTGGTTGTCGTCGGCGTCGGTGTACACCACCCTGAGGATTTCCAGGATGGAGTTGGGGAAGTCGGTATCCCAGCCGCCCGAGCCGAAACCAACCTGGCCGAATGTCTCACGGTGGGAGAAGCCCGCTTCCTTGAAGGCCGCCGAGTTGGCGATGAACCCATAGAAGCTCTCCTCATCGAATTCCTCCAGCAGCGAGTTCCATATCCGCTTGATCTGGTCGGCATCCCTGGATTTGATGGCTTCTTGCATCTCGTCGAAGTGGGCGCCTTCCCGGAGCGCGCGTTTCCACGCCTCCGCGACCTCGTGGAAGAAGTGTGGCAGGTCGGCCTCGTCTTCCACGTAGACCTTCTGTCCTTCGAGTTCGATCACCGTCGAATCAGTGGGTGTGGCCAAGGGGTTCGGAAAGTCATAGGTGTCCAGACCCAGCAGGTTGATGTAGTGGTACAGCGCCTTTCCTGAGGTGGGGAAACGCATGCCGCCCAGGTCGCAGGTGACGTCCGGGGCGGAGGGGAAACTGGCGGTGCGGAGCCTGCCACCGATCTGGTCGGCCTCGTAGATGACCGGTTTCAGCCCCAGGATCATCAGTTCATAGGCTGTCACCAGTCCGGACAGCCCGGCGCCGATCACGGCGACCTCCGTGCCGTGGAGTTCTTCGGGGACGCTTCCCAACCCGGCAGGGTGCTGGAGGTACAAGTCATAGTTGAACGGAAAATCGGGATTGAGCATGTTGATGCTGCCGTCGGTCTGGGGCAAGGATTCCATGGTGCGGTCCTTCGCTGGTCGCTGGGTGTGAAGATGGTGGCGAGGGAGACCCGTCAGCGGCTGCCGACGTGGCTTTCGATGTATTCCTGTTTGGTCAGTGATCCCAGTTTGGAGTGTCGTCGACCGTAACCGAGGTAGATGGCCACCCCGACCAGCATCCAGAGTCCGAATACTGCCCAGGTGTGCCAGGACAGGTTGAGCATCAGGAACAGGCGGGCTGCGATGCCCAGGAGCGGGGTGACCGGATAGAAGGGCACCCTGAAAGTGCGCGGGGCCAGCGGCTGCTTGCGGCGCAGGTAGATCACCGATACCCCGACCAGCCCAAAGGCAAAGAGCGTCCCGATGCTGGTGGCCTCCGCCAGTGCGCCCAGGGGGATGAAACCTGCGGTGACTGCCACCAGACCGCCGGTGATGATTGTTCCGGCCACCGGCGTTCCGGTCCGCCGGGAGACACGGGAGAAAATGGGCGGGACCAAACCGTCACGGGACATGGTCAGCAGGATACGGGTCTGGCCAAAGAGCACGGTCAGGACCACCGAGGCGATGGCCAGGACTGCGGAAAGCCCGAAGATGAAGACAATCCATGCCTGACCTGTCAGTTCCCCGATGATTTGGACCAAGGCTGCCTGGCTGGTTTCGAACCAGGTCCATTTCCGCGCACCGACCGCCGAGACGGCGACCAATACATAGGCCACGGTCACGATCACCATGGACAGCATGATGGCCCGCGGTAGATCCCGCTTGGGATTCTTCGCTTCCTCTCCGGCAGTGGATGCGGCATCGAACCCAATGTAGGAGAAGAACACGATCGAGGCCGCGCCGGTCACGCCGGCGGCACCCATCGGCAAGAGCGGTTGGAAGTTCCCGGCATCAAAGGCAGTGAAGGCGACGATCGAGAAGAACACCAGGATGCCCGCTTTGATGACCACCACGATCGTGTTCACGATCGCCGATTCCTTGGCTCCCCGGACCAGGAGCAGCGTCGCCAACGCGACCACGACCAGCGCCGAAACGTTCACCACGCCGCCTTCAGCCGGGCCGCCGGCCAGTGCAGGCGGCAGCTCCCACCCCAGGACGCCCAGGGTCTCGTTGACGTACTGCCCGGCACCGACGGCGACCGCCGCGACGGAAACCGCATACTCCAGGACCAGACACCAGCCGCACACCCAGGCAATTCCCTCCCCCATGGTGGAGTAGGTGTAGGAGTAGCTGGATCCGGAGACCGGGACCATGCCGGCCATTTCCGCATAGGAGACGGCCGACAGCAATGCGGTCACGCCAGCGATGACGAAGGAGATCCAGATGGCTGGACCAGCTATCGGGACGGCCTCCCCCAGGACGACCAGGATTCCGGTCCCCATGGTGGCACCCACGGAAATCATGGTCAGCTGCCACATTCCCAGGGTCCGGCGGAGCTGACCACCGCCAGCGCCGTTGCCTTCCGCATCGCTGACCATTGAACTCATCGATTTGCGGCGTTTGAGTTGTGGTCCCAGCGCGGTGGAGCCCCGCTGCGGCGTTTCGGTGCTGGTGCTCATATGCCATTCCTCGGTTTGCGGATCTCTGGGATTGCTGCATCCAACACTAGGGGTGTGAGCCGCATCTCAGGCAGGGACGATTTACACTAAAGTTCTTGTCCATGGGAGAAAACGCACCAAACAGAGATGGATCGTCACCGGTGGTCCCCGATTTCGGCAGAGCCTGGGATTCGATCACCCTGACGCGGTTTCTTCGACACCTTCCACCCGGTGTCACGGTGGTTCATGATGCCGGCGACCGACCGTTGCGCTGGGTGGAGCCCAGCGACATCGATGACCCCACGGACTACCTGGTACATCACGAGCTGATCCTCACCAGTGGATTCCCCCTCGTGGGCCGGTCTGATGACGCCGAGTTCGTGCGTGGATTCATCGGACGGCTGGCCACGGCCAAGGTCTCGGCACTGGGCTTCGGGCTGGATCCGTACTTCACCAGCATTCCGGCCACGGTGGTCCAGGCCTGCCGCGAGTTCGACCTGACCTTATGGGAGATTCCGGCAGCATTACCTTTTGCCGTGGTCGGGATGGCCTTCGCCAAGCTGATGGAAATCGATGGGGCCAGGCTGCTGCGCGACAACGCCGAGGCGAACCGACAGTTGATGAAGTGCGTGGCCGGCGAGCAGCCCGAACACGAGATCGTCACGGTGCTCGCCTCCCGGTCCCGTTCCACCGTGCAGCTTTTCGGCCCCGTGGGCAGGCTGCGCCACTTCGCATCAACTGACGGGGTCCCCGCGGTCGACGGCAACGAGTTGTCGGCCCTCCTCGCCGAGGCCTCCAGCGCCCAGGCATCGAAACTCATCTTGCATCAAGCCAACGGTTGGTATCACCTGGCATTTCCCATTCGTTCCACTGCTTTATCCGGCGCACAGGCAGCCCCTCTGTTGGGCGTACTGCAGCTGACATTCGGGCGCGACCCCGGAGCTGCCGAACACAATCTCATGTCCACTGCCTTCGGATTGCTCGAGGTAGTGGCCCGGCAGCGAAATCTGGGCTCGTTTTCCCCGCCGCAGTTGGCAACTGCCCTGGTGCTGGGAGATCGAGCGGATGGCGCCGATGTCCTGGCCCAGGAACTCTTCAATTCCAGTGTGGGTGGCAACGTACGCCGGGCACCGCGTGTGGTTCTGGCCATTGCGCAGCCATCATCGCCCGCCGTGGAACCTGCTCATGCGATCACCCGGTTGCGGTCGCTTCTTGACACCCAGCTGGTCCTGCACAGCAGGGACGCCTTCACTGCCGTGACACGCAGCGAGCCGACACCGCAGCTTTTTGCACGTCTGGCGGAAGCCGGCTTCCTGGTTGCCGTCAGCCGTCCGACGGACCGCAACGACCCGGCGTTCGGAGAGTGGCGCGATGGCTTGGCCGGATCACTCAGCGGGCCCGCAGCCGAAGCTTCGGGGCTCCTGGCCCGTGTCCGCGAAGAGCGCCAGAGCCTCAGCGCTGATCAGCTACCGCAGACCTTCGCCTCCTTGCTTCCACCCGCGGCCGGCCAGCGGCTGGCCCGGCGGACCCTGGCGGGGGTCCTGGAATTGCCACCGGCCCGTCGCGACCTCTATGTGAAAGTGCTGCGCGCCTGGCTCGCTGCCCACGGCTCGTGGGACGCCACGGCGGCCCGGGTCGGGATCCACCGCAATTCGATACGCCGGCACATCACCTCGATTGGCGAGCTGTTGGACGCCGACTTGGCCCGAGCCGAGACCCGCACGGAATTGCTCCTCGCGCTCCAGCTCCTCGACGAACCGGCGGGCCGTCAGACACCCCAACGCCGGTAGAGGTCTTCGCGGCGTTCGGTACCGTAGTTGATCTCCTGCCGGGCGCGGGACACGGCCGCGGGGTCGATGTCGGCCAGCAACAGCTGCTCACCCTCCCCCGCCACGGTCAGCGTGTCACCCCAGGGATCGGTGATCACGCTGGTGCCCGCCAGCGCGGCATCATCACGGCTGGCTGCATGGTTCGCGTAGGCGATGAACAGCTGGCCTTCCATCGAACGGGTCGGCACCAGCTGCGTGGAGACCGATTCGTAGCCGTGCCCCAACGCCGTGGGAACCAGCAGGAGTTCCACTCCGCGGCCCGCGGCCGCGCGCACGGTTTCGGGGAATTCAACGTCGAAGCAGATCGCCATGCCCAGGCGCAACCCGTGGTACTCGAAGACCGTCGGCGCCTCCGTTCCGGGCGTGAAGACCGCCTTCTCCTCTGGACCGAACAAGTGGACTTTCACATAGGACGCCACTTCAGCGCCCCGGTCGTCCACGAATGTCGAGGTGATGCGCCAGCCGGAAGGATCGACCGCGGGGAGCGAGTAGACCAGCGCTATCCCGTGCTGGGCCGCGATCTGGCGCATCCGCCCGTGCAGATCTGGCAGCGAAGCAGGGTCCAGGTCGCGACCCAGCCGCCGTGGCGCGTAGCCGACGACGAACAGCTCAGGGGTGAGCAGCACGTCGGCTCCTGCGTGGACGGCTTTTCGCGCGGCGCTGTCAATGGTCGAAAGGTTCGCTTCGACGTCCAACACGTGTGCGTGTGCCTGCATGACTGCCAGCAACATCTGATCCTCCTGGATTCCGCCCGACCGGTGCCCCCAGCCTAGGGGCGCTCCCCGGCCGCCGTCGCTGGCCAATTGGTATCAGTCATCGCGACCTACGGGACGGTTTGCACCAACGTGGGGTCGGCCCGGACGCCGCCCGGTCCGACCGGTCCCGTGCAGGTCCCGGTCCGGAAGAGACCCCGGGCGGCGGGATGGGCTCGAAGCCGTCGCTGCCGGTGGTTCAGGAAACGCTGGCAGGATCCCAGGCCAGGCTGCGCGCCGTGTCGATCGTTGCCTGGCCCAGCACGCGGGTGCCCTGGTAGATGACCATGGTCTGTCCCGGCGAAACCCCCTGGAGCGGTTCATCGACATCCACGACCAGCTCGCGTCCGACGACGCCGTCGTCCCCCGGCACATCCTCGAGCCATGCCGTGGCCGGAACCGGGTCCGCATGGGCGCGGACCTGCACCATGCATTCGAAGCGTTCCCCGGCCAGTGCCTGGGGCAGCGGTTGCCCGGCCCAGCTGACCTTGATGCCCCGCAGGCGGTCCACCGACAGCAGGTCCTTGGGCCCGACGACGACCTGGTTCTCCTTTGGACGGATTTCCAAGACGAACCGTGGTTTGCCATCGGCCGCGGGGCGGCCGATCTTCAGACCCTTGCGCTGGCCCACGGTGAAGGCGTTGGCACCTGGGTGGCTGCCGACGGAATTGCCCTCATGGTCCAGGATCTCGCCCTCGGAGAGCTCGATGCGTTCCTCCAGCCATCCTCGGGTGTCGCCGTCGGGGATGAAGCAGATGTCGTGGCTGTCCGGCTTCTTGGCCACGGAAAGCCCGCGCCGCTCGGCCTCGGCGCGCACTTCGGCCTTGGACGGTGTATCGGCCAGCGGGAAGAGCGAGTGCGAGAGCTGCTCCCCGGTCAGCACGCCGAGCACGTAGGACTGGTCCTTGGCCCAATCGGCGGCCCGGTGCAGTTCGGGATTGCCGTCCTCGTCCCGGACCAGCTTGGCGTAGTGGCCGGTGCACACTGCGTCGAAGCCCAGGGCCAGCGCCTTTTCCAGCAGTGCCGCGAACTTGATCCGTTCGTTGCAGCGCATGCAGGGGTTGGGGGTGCGCCCGGCAGCGTACTCGGCGATGAAGTCATCGACGACGTCTTCCTTGAACCGTTCGGAGAAGTCCCAGACGTAGTACGGGATGCCGAGCTTGTCGCAGGCGCGCCAGGCATCGTTGGAATCCTCCACGGTGCAGCAGCCGCGGCTTCCGGTGCGCAGCGTCCCGGGCATGCGTGAGAGGGCAAGATGCACACCCACGACGTCGTGCCCCGCGTCGACGGCGCGTGCTGCCGCCACTGCGGAATCGACCCCGCCGCTCATTGCTGCCAATACCCTCATACCGATAATCCCGTTCCTGCTGTCTGGATCCTGCTCTTCTTGGCGGCCATTCCTGCCTGTTTGGCGCGTGTGTGCGCCTCGGGCAGCGACGCCACCAGTTGGTCAACGTCGGCTGCCGTCGTTGTATGCCCGATGGTGAACCGTTGGGCCCCCCGGGCCGCCTCCTCCGGGTAGCCCATGGCCAGCAGCACGTGGCTGGGACGCGGAACCCCCGCAGTGCAGGCCGAACCGGTCGAGGATTGGACCCCGAGCATGTCCAACACGAACAGCAGCGAGTCCCCCTCGCAGCCCGGGAAGGTGAAATGCGCGTTGCCGGGCAGTCGGAGCCCTGCGTGTGAGGGATCCTCGGGGCCCGAGAGCACTGCACCGGGCACTGCGGCGCGGACACCGGCAATCAGGTCATCGCGCAGGCCAGCCAGCCGCTCGGACTCCGCGGGCAAGCCGGTGGCCCCGTCGTGTGCTGCTGCGGCAAAGGCGGCTGCCGCCGCGGTGTTCAGGGTTCCGGAACGCAGCGCGCGTTCGTGTCCACCGCCGTGTTGGACCGCGGTCAAGACGATGTCCCGCCGCACCAGGAGCGCGCCGATGCCCACGGGGCCGCCGATCTTGTGGCCGCTGATCGCCAGGGTGGCCAACCCGGAGTCCCGGAACGCAATGGGGACGGCGGTGAATGCCTGGACGGCATCGGAGTGCACCGGGATGCCATGCGCGGCAGCCAGTGACACCGCCTCGGCGACGGGCTGGACGGTGCCGACCTCGTTGTTCGCCCACATGACGGTGGCCAAGGCGATCGACGACGGGTCCCGGGCAATCTCAGCGGCCCACTGGTCCAGGCGGATCCGACCGGTCGAGTCGACGTCGATCCACGTGATCTCCGCGTTCTCGTGGGCGGCAAGCCATTCCACGGCGTCCAGCACTGCGTGGTGCTCGATGGTGCTGCACAAAATACGACGGCGGCCCGGCACCTCGGCGGCGCGGGCCCAGAACAGTCCCTTGATCGCCAGGTTGTCCGACTCCGTTCCGCCGGAGGTGAAGATGACCTCCGAGGAGTGGGCACCGGCTGCAGCGGCGAGCCGTTCCCGCGATTCCTCAACCACCCGGTGGGCGCGACGGCCCGCACCGTGCAGGGAAGACGGGTTCCCGGTACGGCTCAATTCCTGGGTCATCGCGGCGAGCGCGGACGCCGACATCGGCGTGGTCGCCGCATGGTCGAAATACACGGGCTGGGTTGCGGACACCGGTCGATTCTACCGCTGGTGCCCCCGAAATCAGTACCCCGGCAGCTCCGGGGCCGGGTTGATCCGGTCACCTTCGACGCCCAAATCGGTAGTCAGCTCCACGGCCCGCACCTCGATCCGCGGGTCCCGTGCCAACTCACGCACCAGCTCCACGGAGCCGCCGACGATCGTGGAATCCTCGTAGAGCTCGGTGGAGAACATCCACGAGCGGTCGGCCCCCCAGGCCAGGTTCGGCGCCTGGCGTTCGGCGAAGCCGTCCCCGGACTTCCACAACGGTGACGCCACATCCTCGAGGGTTCCGGAAAACACGTAATACGCCCGGTACCCGTCCGGCCCCAGGGCCAGCCGCTCCCCGGCGAGCACGGCGTCGGTGAAGGCCGGGCGCTTGAGCTGTTCGCGCAGCAGCCGCTCGCGCTCGGCGGCTTCGGGGTCGTCGTTGGGCTCGGCCGCAGTGAGGACCTCCACGGCGTCCCCGCCGCGGATGAAGGCATAACCGTCCCAGAGCGCCAGAAACGCCTCGGGGTTGGCATGGTGGGAGATGATGTCGGCCACGGCTGCCAGGTCGGCGCCCGGCAGCCCGTCGCCACTGGGTGGTTCGCCATCCCAGGCGTCCTCGGCCCAGGGCATCCCCATATCGTCGATCCCCGATACCGCGGCAAACTGGGCGCCCGCATGGAGCACTGTCCCCCGCGTTGCTGCGATGTCCGACCAGCGGATGGGTTGGCCATCCTCGTCGGCTGCGGGGTGGAAGATCCTCGCGTAGGCGGGGAAACCCGCAGGGATCTGCGCGGCCACGGTCGAGACCGGGGGCCGCTGGGAAAGGATGCCGGCGAGCGCGTCGGCGATCCACTGTCCGGGTTCTGCCCCGGCGAACGTCATGGCCATGCCGTCCAGCCTACAAGCCGGGATGCTGGTAGAACTGAGGGACCCGTCCCGAGGAGCGTGAACCCGTGAGCCTGTATCTGCCCGAGCTCATCCACCCCGTCCACCAGTTCGCGCATCGCACGATCGACTTCGACCGGGAAGTGGCCGTGATGGCCATCATCAACCGCACCCCGGATAGCTTCTACGACGACGGGGCGAACTTTGCGCTGGATGCAGCGGTGCGTGCTGCACTGCGGGCGGTCGAGGACGGGGCCCAATGGCTGGATATCGGAGGGGTCCCCTTCGCCCCCGGTCCGGAGCTTCCCTGGCAGGAAGAGGCCGATCGGGTCGTTCCCGCGATACGGGCCATCCGTGAACAGACGGATGCGATCATCTCCGCCGACACGTTCCAGCCCCAGGTAGCCGCTGCAGCCATCGCGGCGGGAGCCGATGTCATCAACGACACCACCGGAATCAGCCATCCGGATCTCGGCCGGGTGGTCGCGGACGCCGGCGTCCACCTGGTCATCACGCATTCCCTGGCCCGGCCACGGACCGTCTACCCGCGCCCGGCCTATGCCGACGTCGTCTCCGAGGTGTCAACCTTCCTGCAGGAGAAGGTGGAGATGGCCCTGGGCTTGGGCATCGACGAATCCAAGGTCATCATCGATCCGGGGCACGACCTGAACAAGAACACCCTGCACACCCTGGAGATCACCCGCCGGTTCGATGAGATCGCCGGTCTGGGGTACCCGGTGCTGGCCGCCGTCTCGAACAAGGACTTCATCGGCGAGACGCTGGATCAACCGAAATCCGAACGCCTCCCCGGTTCCCTGGCAGCCGCCACCATCTGCCTGATGAACGGCGCGCGGATCCTGCGCATGCACAACGTCGCCGAGGCGGTCTCCGCAGCCCGGCTCTTCGAGGCGACCGCCGGGTGGCGGGCGCCCACCTACCTGCGGCACAACATGGGCGAGGCCAATGAGCCATCCCGGGTAACCGGACGTTAGATTGGTTCCATGGTCCAGCAACTGATCCCTGCCCACCCGGACGCCCCGACAGCTGCCCTGACCGATGAGCAGCTGCTGGAGCTGTACCGCCCGGCAGTGGATGCCCACCCCTTTGTCCGCTTCAACTTCGTGGCCTCCGCCGATGGCGCTGCCACCTCCGGGGGAACCTCTGGTCCGTTGGGGACCGAGGCCGACCAGCGCATTTTCGCCCTCCTGCGCCGACACGCAGACGTGGTCCTGGTGGGGGCCGGAACCATCCGCGCCGAAGGCTACGCCGGTGAATTGATCGATGCCGAGGCCCAGGCCTGGCGTCGGGAACGGGCCATGCCGGCGCACCCGGGCATCGCCGTCGTCTCCGGCTCCCTGGATCTTGACCCGGCGTCCTCCTTTTTCGCCGAAGCCCCCGTCCCCCTGCTGGTGCTCACCGCCTCTTCGGCCGACCCGGGGCGTCGGGCCGCACTGGAGCGTGTGGCCGAGGTCGTCACCGCCGGTGCGGACCACGTCGAACCACGCCGGGCGCTCGACGCGCTCACCGGACGTGGCCACCGGGTGGTGCACTCCGAAGGCGGCCCGTCCCTGTTCGCCACGTTCCAGGAAGCCGACGCCGTGGACAGCCTCTGCCTGACGACCAGCCCGGTCCTGGCCGGCGGCGCCGAACGACGCATCGCCACCGGACCGGCTGCTGGACTGCACCGCCGCGAATTGGCGTTGCTGTTGGAGGAGGATGGCGCCCTGTTCGCCGACTACCGACGCGCCCACTCCGGCAAGTCACCCGCCACCAGCTAGGCTGGGTCGGCCGCGGAACCTTGGGGCGGCGCCGTTCGTTCGGCTAGGACAGAAACACACCCGGTGCCCGTGGGCACCCACGGAAAGGTCAGGCGTGTCCCCGGCAAGAACCCACTATGAGGTCCTGGGCATCCATCGGGATGCCACGGTCCCCGAGATCAAGGCCGCCTACCGCCGGGCCGCGCGCATGACCCATCCCGACCAGGGAGGAGACGCGGCGCAGTTCCGCTTGGTCTCGCTGGCCTACCAGACCCTCAGCGACCCCTCGGCCCGGACCGCCTACGACCGTAGTTACGGCACCACCTCGGCCTACCGTGCGCCGTCCTCCGATGACGACGCCGGCTTCTCGGCTTCCTCCCGGGCCGAGCCCAGCGGCGGGCGCCGTTCCACGGCCACGGACCCGGTGCGCTACGTGCCCCCGTTCGATGGCCCCGGACAGCCGGTGATCGAGCAGGCGGTGGCGGACCGCCAGATCCACGGGGCCCCGCGCAAACGCGGATTCTTCACCCCGCAATCACGCTTGGCCCGGGAGGCCCGGACGGTGCGCCTGCTCTCCAGCAAGGCACTCCCCCAGCTCCCCGCCGCCCGCCTGGTCAACGGCCTGCATTCGCCGCTGGAACGCGGATTCATCGACCACGCGGTGCTGGCCGGATATCGGCTGGCCCTGGTCAGCTCCATGGTGTTGCCGCGCGGGTTCTACCGCTGGGACGGGGACGCCCTGCTACGTGATGGAAAGCATCTGGAACCACCGCGCATGGCGGGGATGGTCCGCGGCATGCAGGAGGCCTTCCCGGAACTGAACGTCACCGGCTGGACGGTCATCCACTCCGGCGACGACAATCTGCACGAACCGGTCATCGACTATGCCCGGGGTGCGGACCCGGCATCCGGAAAGACGGTCAACGTGGTCAACGCCGCCAACCTGGTCCGCGAACTGAAGATGTTCCTGGGTACGGGCCCCACCCCGAACGTGGTCGACGTGCCCGTCCTGGCCCGCCTGCTGGGCGGCATGTACTGACCGGCAGGCGCCACCGGGCCGTGGGGCATAGGATCTAACGGTGTTCCGCATACTTTTCCTGACGCCCGAGATCCCCGGCAATACCGGCAACGCCATCCGCCTGGCCGCCGTCACCGGCGCCGAACTGCACCTGGTGGAGCCGTTGGGCTTCGATTTCTCCGATGCCAAGCTGAGGCGGGCCGGTCTGGATTACCACGACCTCGCCGTCGTCCAGGTGCATCCCGATCTGGAAACCGCCTGGCAGGTCCTGGCCCCCGACCGCGTCTTTGCCTACACGGCCGAGGGCGAAGTCACCTACACCGACATCGACTACCGGCCCTCCGACGTGCTGATGTTCGGCCCCGAATCGGTGGGGCTTCCCGCCGAGGTTAAGGCGGATCCGCGCGTGACCTCGCGGGTCAGGTTGCCCATGCTGCCCTCACGCCGATCGCTGAACCTGGCCAACTCGGCCTCGATCGTGCTCTATGAGGCCTGGCGCCAGCAGGGATTCACAGGCGCCTGAGGGGCCCACCGGCGTCGTCCTCCACCGTGGGGACACCGGCCTGCCCTAAGCTGGAATATGGGGAGAAAACATACCAGCCAGGGATGAGGACCATGCAGCACAGAGAGCCCGAGGATTTCCGCTATGGGACGCCCGAGGACGCCCAGGACGATCTGGGACTGGGACTGGTCGACGACGTCGCCCAGGACCGGCCCGCGCGCCGGACGGCTCCGGTGAAGAAATGGATGCTGGTTGCCGGCGCAGCACTCGTGGTGGTGATCGGTGTCATCGCCCTGATCCTGGCGCTCATGCCCCGCGACGTGGCCGGTGAGGTCGAGTCCGCTTCCGACGTCACCGAACAGACAGTCCAGGTCGACGGCGGCGGCCAGGCGGTCCTGCGGCTCTCCGCCTCCCTGGACGCCGGCTCACTCGAGTTGAGCGATTTGGCAGGTGCCCCGCAAGGCAAGACGTACCAGGTGTGGGTCGAGGCCGCCGACGGCGGATCGGCAAGTTCGCTGAAGGTCCTGGACCCGAAGGACAGCAAGGCAACTGTCGGGTTCAAGTCCCTGAAGGACATCGGGGCCGTACAGGTGACCACCGAGCCCGAGGGCGGGTCCACCGAACCGGGCGACACCAAGGTGCTGGACATCAAGCTGCCCCGTTAGGCCAGGCCCCCGGGGCGACGACATGACGACGGTGGGGCACCCTCAGGGGTGCCCCACCGTCGTCGTACCGTGGTTCAGAAACCGGCGATGGTGTCGGCCGCGTTGACCTCCACGACGTGGAAGGACTCGGCCAGCCGATCCTCGCCCAGGCCATGGGCCGCGGCCAGCGACTGGCTGTTCGAGCGCACGAAGGCCTCCATCTTCGCCACGTCGGGATGCTGGCTCAGATGTGCGCGCAATGCCGTCAGCTTCGCGTCGAACGTCCCGGTGATGTCCACCGCGTGGTTTTCCCGTTCCTGCGGGGAACCATACAGCCACAGCCACCGCAGCTTGAACGCCTCCAACCCGGATTCCTGCAGGTCCGGGAACGCATAGGGGTTCTCCACCGCGGGATAGACCGCCCGGGTGACGGCTTCTCCGCACGCCAGATGGTCGGGGTGGGAGCGCTGCAGGCGGCTCCAGTCCCGTTCGGGGTGCATGGCCAGCACGACGTCGGGACGGATCTGGCGGATGAGTGCCACCACTTTGCGCTGCACCTCGAGTGACGGCTCCAGGAAACCGTCGCGTTCGCCCAGGAAGTGGACCTCCTGGACGCCCACGACGCGTGCTGCTTCCCGCTGCTCGTCGTGGCGCATGGACACGATCTCCTCCCGATGGGCCGGGTCGAATCCCCCGGCGTCCCCATCGGTCATGATGCAGTACTGCACGTCCACGCCCGAGGCCGTCCAGGCGGCTACCGTTCCGGAGGCGCCGAAGTCCAGGTCATCCGGGTGGGCCCCGAAGCACAGCACACGGCGCACGGTCTCCCGTGTCGGATCGAACCAGGCCATGCTAGCCCTGTCGACGCTTGATCTCGGCGGCCGCCTGCGGCAGCACGGTGCGCACGTCGCCCACGATGCCGAAGTCAGCGATCTCGAAAATCGGGGCGTCCTCGTCACTGTTCACTGCCACGATGACCTGGGAGGTCTGCATGCCCGCCTTGTGCTGGATGGCGCCGGAGATCCCGGCGCCGATGTAGAGCTGCGGGGAGATCGTCTTACCGGTCTGGCCGACCTGGTAGGAGTGCTCGATCCATCCGGCGTCCGTGGCCGCCCGGGAGGCGCCAACGGCACCGCCGAGTGCATCGGCAAGTTCCTCCACCTGGCTGAAGTCACCGTCGACACCGCGTCCACCGGAGACGACGATGCGCGCATCCTGCAGGGCGGGCCGACCGGATGCCGGCTTGGCCTCCGTGTGGGTGACCGTGGCTGCCGGGCCGGCGTCCAGGACCTCCACGGTGGTGACCGCAGGGTTGGCGGCGGCGGCGTCGAGCGGTTCAACGCTATTCGGCTTCACGGTGATGACGGGAGACCCCTGCGTGGCCCGGGCCGAAACCGTGTAGGCACCGGCGAGGACGGATTTGGTGACCGTCAGGTCAGCCGCCACGTCGACGGCGTCCGTGATGACGCCGCTGGAGAGCTTGATGCCCACCCGGGCGGCGATCTCCTTGCCGTCAGCCGTGTTCGGCAGCAGCACAGCGGCCGGTTCCGTGGATCGGGCCACGGTAGCCAGCAGGGCCGCTTCCCCGGCGATGAGCGTCCCCTGAAGGGTGCCAGAGGGTGCGTAGACGGCTGTCGCCCCGAGGGCGCCAACGGCAGCGACTGCATCGTCGGTGGCCGGGGCCCCGAAGACGACGACGGGCTCGCCGAGTCGATGGGCCAGGGTCAACAGCTCGCGCTGGGCCTTGCCCGGTTGTGAGCTGGGCGTGTTGATGAATACCAGAATGTTCGCCATGGTTTCCCCTCGGGTCCTAGAGAAGTTTCTTGTCGGCCAGGAAGTCCACCAGCTGGACGCCGGCGTCTCCCTCGTCGGTGATGACGGTGCCCGCGGTCCGCGGAGGGCGGGCCTGCGCATCTTCAACGTGGGTCCAGGAGCCGGCCGTGCCGACCTGGGCGGCATCCAGGCCGAGGTCGCCCAGTGCCATGGTCACGGTCTTCTTCTTCTTGGCCCCCATGATGCCCTTGAAGTTCGGGTAACGCGGCTCTTCACCCTGGTCGGTCACCGAGACGAGGGCCGGAACCGGCGCCTGCAACGTCGTGGAGGTCGTGTCGGAGTCCCGACGACCGGTCAGGACGCCGTCATCCGAGAGCTCCAGCGAGGAAACAAAGGTCAGCTGCGGCAGACCCAATCGTTCCGCCAGCTGGGCCGGGACAATCGAGGTCTCGCCATCGGTGGAGGCCATGCCGGAGATGATGACATCGAATCCACCCAGCTGGTTGATAGCCGAGGACAGGGCCAGTGACGTGGCGGCTGCATCAGAACCCGCCAGGGCCTCATCGCAGACGTGCACGCCATCGGTCGCGCCCATTTGCAATGCCTTCTTCACCGCGGCTGCCGCACGATCCGGTCCCATGGTCAACGCCGTCACGGTATGCCCGGCCTTCACGCCACCGCGGGCCTCGATCAGCTGCAAGGCGGCTTCAATGGCGTATTCATCCAATTCGGACAAGATGCTTTCGGCCCGGTCGATGCTGTGGTTGGTCCCCGCCAAGTGGCGGTCGAACTGTGCATCCGGGACGTGTTTGACCAGGACAAGGACCTTCAAAGGCCCTCCGCTTGCCACGCTCATGTTTGCCTTTCGCCTTGACTCCTCCGACCGATCACGGCCGGAACCTATGGTTCCACGGGACTTTCCGCAAATTCCAGTTAATGAGTATTAACCAAGAGTAACGCCCGGGACAGGGGCCCGCCACCTCCCGTGTGACGCGCCGGGTCTTCAGCTTATCCCGGACATGGAAGGACCGGCCGGCGATCCCCAGCGGGATGCCGGCCGGTCCACTGCAGGCTGGCTACTTCTGCGGCACTTCGCCCAGCGTGACGCTGGCCGTTTGTGCCTTGCCTCCACGGGTGTAGGCAATCGTCACCTGGTCGCCTTGCGCATGTTCCCGAATGGCCGCGGTCAGGGACTGGCTGTCGGAGATGACTCGATCGCCGACCTTGGTGATGACGTCGCCGGACTTCAGCCCTGCCTTCGCAGCGCCGGACCCGGACGTGACGTCCTGGACCTCGGCCCCCACACTGAACTGGGTTCCGGAGTCGGCGGCCTTGGCCTTGACCGTCACACCCAGCAAGCCGTGGGTAGCGCTGCCGTTGTCGATGATGTCCTGGGCAATGCGCTTTGCATAGTTGATCGGGAGGGCGAAGCCGACGCCGATGGACCCGCTGGAATCGGCCGTCGAGCTCGAACCACCCGCGGAGGCGATGGCGACGTTGACCCCGACGATCTGCCCCGCAGCGTTGACCAGGGCTCCGCCCGAATTGCCGTGGTTGATGGCGGCATCGGTCTGGATGACGTTGATGTAGATCGATCCGGCGTTGGAACTCTGCTCTTGTCCGGGAATCTGGAAGTTGAACTGGTTTCCATCGCTTCCCGACGAGCCGTCGGAGGTCTTGTTCTCGGGTACCGCCGAGGAGGCAACGCTGATGGTGCGGTTGAGAGTGGAGATGATGCCGTCGGTAACCGTGCCGCTCAGGCCCAGCGGGGCCCCGATGGCAACCGCCGCATCGCCGACGTTCAACTTGGAGGAGTCCCCGAGAGTCGCAGGCTGCAGACCCGTCGCGTCGATCTTGATCACCGCCAGGTCGGACATCGGGTCGGTCCCCACGACGGTGGCCTTGTGCACCTGTCCGTCATTGGTCCGCACCGTAACGGTTGGATTCGACACGGCTCCCCCCAACGTCACGACGTGCGTGTTGGTCAGGATGTGTCCTTCCTTGTCGAGGATGATGCCGGAACCGGATCCGGCTTGGCTTTGCCCATCGACCTCGATGGTCACGACGCTGGGTGATGCCTTGGCCGCGGCTGCGGTGACCGCCGTGACGCTGTCGGGGTTGTTGATGACCACGGCCTGGTTGTTCTGCGAGGAAGAAGCCACCGGCTGGCCCGAACCATCCATCAGATAGTTGGCACCGACAGCGCTACCACCACCGATCAGGGCGGCGATGACCATTCCGGTGACCAGGGTGGTGGAACCAAATCGCTTGGGCTGCCGACGTGGTGCAGGGCCGAAGGAGGCGCCCGGCGGGTACGACCCGCCACCCGGGGTGCCGGGCGCGGGAGCGCTTGCCGCCGCATACTGCGCGGTCTGGGGGTGCACGTTCGTTGACGGGTATTCGGCAGTTGCCGGACCGCCGGCCGCCTGCGGCGGGGTCTGCGGGCGAGGCGGGACGGCTGGACCGCCGCTGGCTTGTCCGCTTCCCCCGGCCGTCTCGTCTGCCTGGCCGTTGGAGAAGGTGTTCCGTTCCTCGCTCATGACTTTGTGTCCTTTCTGGGGTTCCTTGCCTCCAACTATGACAAGGTGCGCTGTGTTCCGAAAAAGCTTTACCTATGCGAAACCTGTGAGAGCACCATGCAGCGGCACCAGGAACCCTACGCGAGGCCGTGCCGTGGTGGACGGTCCCAAACCATACCCATAGACTCAACAGGGACGGCCACGGGTCCACGGCCAAGGGGGTTCCGCAACCCCATTGGCAGCTCCCGACTCGATGTCCGTCACCGATATCGAAGGGTGATCCATGCGATCCATTGCCAGACGAGTATCGGCAGTTGCCGGTTTCGTGCTGATATCCATCCTGCTGCTGGCAGGCCCCGCTTCGGCAGAACCGCCGGTGACGATCCCTCCGGGCGAATACGTGGTGGACGCAGCAGGGGTTCTGGGCAAGGAATCAAGCCGTGTGGACCAGGCGGTCCGACAATTGCAGGACAACGAGGGCCTGAACCTCTATGTCGTCTACGTTGATGCCTTCACAGATCCTTCCGACATGGATGCCTGGGTCGCGGCGGTTGCCAAGAAGAAAGGCCTCGGCCCATCGGACAGCATCCTCGCCATCGCCACGGACGCACGGCAGCTACGCCTGAAATCGGCGGATGCCGGAGACATCGCCCCTTTCGATGCGGACATCGCCACTCAGTACATCACCCCCGGTCTGCGCAAAAGCAACCTGACGGCCAGTGATTGGGCGGGAGCCGCAGAAAACGCCGTCCGGGGAATCGAGGCAGCTGCCGCTGGCGATCTCGAGTCCGGCAATTCGTCCGGGGATGCGGGCCCCTCCTCGGGCGGCTCGGCTGCCCCCTGGATCATCGGCGGCGTCATCGTCGTCGGTGGTGGCACCCTGTGGGCGCTCGGGCGCCGCAGGAAACAGAACGGCCCCCGGCCCCAGTCCACCCCCCGGCCCACCGGCGATGTCCCCCAGGATCCATTTGCATCATTGAGTGTTGACGAATTGCGTTTGAAAGCCGGCCCCCTGCTGATCGCTGCAGACGACGCGATTCGTTCCAGCGAGCAGGAAATCGGATTCGCCATGGCAGAATTCGGCGAGGACTCGGTCAAGCCATTTACCGCCGATCTGGCAACCGCCAAAGAGCACCTCAACGAGTCCTTCAAACTACAGCAGCAACTTGACGACTCGATCCCGGATACCGAGGCCGACCAGCGAAAATGGCTCGGCGACATCATCCGTCGCTGTGAAGCCGTCAACGACTCCCTGGAGGAGCATCGCGAAGACTTCGCGGCACTACGCGAACTCGAACGCAACGCACCCCGGGCGGCCCAGGAGCTCCAAGACCAAATCGCAGGTCTGCGCACCGAACTGGAGAACGCCAAGTCGTCACTGGCCGGCCTTTCGAACAGGTACGCCGATTCGGCGCTCGTCCAGGTACGAGGCAACCTCGATCAGGCCAATGAATTGCTTGACTTCATTACGGGCAGTGCCCAGACCGCTGCGGACATGATCGCACAGTCCAAGAACGCCGAAGCAGCAGTGGCGATTCGCGCCGGTGAAGAGGCAGTCGATCAGACGCGGGTGCTGACCGGGGCAATCAGCAAGACCGGCGCTGGCTTGGACTCCGCGCGGTCGGAGCTTGATGCCCAGGTCGCCGAGGCCCAGCAGGACCTGGCTCAAGCCCAATCCCTGTCTGCCGGTGGTGACCATCCGGAACTAGCCGCGCCCGTGGCTTCCCTTCAGGAGGCCCTCGGACAGGTCGACGCGGCCCGCAAAGCGGAGCGCATCGATCCCGGGGCCTTGCTGTCAACGTTGGCACGGGCCCGAGAGACACTGGACGGCCCACTGGACGCAGTGCGCGATAGCGCCGAGCGTGCCCGTCGAGCCAACGCGTCATTACAGTCCGCTCTGCGCTCGGCCCAGGACAAGATCAACGGCACCGACGACTTCATTCGTGCCAGACGCGGCGGCGTGGGCTCGACAGCCAGAACTCGTCTGGCGGAAGCCCAGCGGCACCTCGACGAAGCGCTGCGCGTGGCCGCGAGCGATCCAGAGACCGCCCTGCAATTTGCCCAGCGCGCGTCAATGCTGGCCGATCAAGCGGCCCGCCAGGCCGAGTCCGACGTCGATGGGTTCGGGGGCTTCGGCGGAGGTGGAGGCTTCGGTGGCGGCGGTTATGGCCGCGGCAATGGACTGGGCGGAGCAGTACTCGGTGGAATCCTCATTGATTCGATCCTTCGCGGCGGCGGTGGAGGCGGCGGCGGTGGAGGCATCTTCGGCGGCGGCGGCTTCGGAGGCTTCGGCGGTGGCGGTGGCGGCTTCGGCGGTGGAGGCGGAGGCGGCTTCAGTGGCGGCGGGGGCGGCGGAAACTTCTGATGAGATAGCCCCCCAGATAGGATTCCGGCGGCAGAGCCGCCGGTTGCAGAACCAGACCAGTAAACCCAGTGGAAGGTGACATCGTGATCAAGCAGTCAATCTTTGGGCGCATCGCCCAGCTAGCGAAGGCCAACATCAACTCCATCATCGATTCAGCGGAGGATCCGCAGAAGATGCTGGACCAGATGGTCCGCGATTACACGAACAACATCGCCGAAGCAGAGACCGCGGTCGCCCAGACGATCGGTAATCTGCGCATGCTCCAACAGGACCACCAGGAAGACCAGGAGAATGCCCGCGATTGGGGCAACAAGGCCTTGGCCGCCTCCCGTAAGGCCGATGAATTCCGTTCCGCCGGAAAGGACGCGGACGCCACGAAGTTCGACAACCTCGCCAAGGTCGCCATCCAGCGCCAGATGCAGTCAGAAGGCGAAGCGAAGTCGGCAGAACCCACCATCGCCTCGCAGGAGGAGATCGTTGAGAAGCTCAAGAGCGGCTTGAACGCCATGAAGGGAAAGCGGCAGGAGCTCGCTGCCAAACGCGACGAACTCGTTGCCCGGGCCAAGGCCACACAGGCCCAGACCCAGGTCCAGGATGCGCTCAAAAGCATCGACATCATGGACCCCACGAGCGAAGTCTCGCGTTTTGAGGAGAAGGTCCGCCGCGAGGAAGCCCGCGTGCAGGGCGCAGCGGAGTTGTCGGCGTCCAGCTTGGATGCCCAGTTCGAATCGCTCGAGGACCTCGGCGAACAGACCGAGGTGGAGGCCCGCCTCGCAGCCTTGAAGGCGGGTGGCACTTCGACCGCCGCGCTCGAAACCGGCGACACCGAAGCCTGATGACCTCACCTGCCCTGAGTCCCGACTCAGGGCAGGTGAGTGCGCGAAAAAAGACCCCCGACCAGACGTTTCATCTGGTCGGGGGTCTCACTCTCGTTGCGGGGACAGGATTTGAACCTGTGACCTCCGGGTTATGAGCCCGGCGAGCTACCGAACTGCTCCACCCCGCGTCGCGAGATAAGACTCTACACGAAAGCGGATACCTGCCAAAATCACGGCGGCCGCAGGGCTAATTTTCGGCAATCATCCGGCCAATGATCAGCCGCATGATCTCATTGCTCCCCTCCAGGATCTGGTGGACACGGAGGTCCCGGGCAATCTTCTCAAGCCCATATTCGCTCAGGTAGCCGTACCCGCCGTGGAGCTGAATGGCCGCATTCGCCGTCTCGTATCCGGCATCCGTCGCCACGCGCTTGGCCATGGCACAGAGCTTCAGGGCGTCATCCGCACGATCGTCCAAGGCTGCTGCCGCTCGCCACAGCAGGGTCCGGGCCGTGACCAGCTTGGTTTCCATGTCTGCCAGCTCGAAGAGCAACGCTTGTTGGTTGATCAGCGCGCCACCGAAGGCATGACGTTCCTTGAGGTAGGCCGCGGATTTCTCCAACGCCGTTTGGCCGCCTCCGAGGGAGCAGGCGCCGATGTTCAGCCGCCCGCCGTTAAGGCCCTTCATGGCAATGCCAAAGCCGTCCCCTTCTTTACCGAGGCGGTTGCCCACGGGGACGCGCACGTTGGAGAAGATCACCTGGCGGGTGGGCTGCGCGTTCCAGCCCATCTTCTTTTCCAGGGCTCCGAAGCCCAGACCCTCTGTATCGGCAGGAACGACGATGGCCGAAATGCCGCGGCTTCCGGTGTCAGCAGTACGGGCCATCACCAGATAGTAGGCGGAGGCGCCGGCTCCGGAAATGAACTGCTTCGTTCCGTTGAGTACGTAGTCGTCGCCGTCGCGCACCGCCCGTGTGGACAGCGCCGCGGCGTCGGATCCTGCCCCCGGCTCCGTGAGGCAGTAGCTCCCCAATTCACTCATGGTCGCCATCCCGGGGATCCAACGTTCACGCTGCGCTTCGTTGCCGAAGGAGTCGATCATCCAGGCGACCATGTTGTGGATCGAGATGTAGGCGGCGATGGTCGGGCATGCACGGGCCAATTCCTCGAAGATCAGCACCGCATCACTGCGTGAAAGTCCAGAGCCCCCGAATTCCTCCCGGGCGTAGATGGCGCCCATGCCCAGTTCCCCGGCTTGCGCCAATACGTCGACGGGAAAATGGTGTTCCTGGTCCCACTGGTCGGCATACGGTGCGATGTTCTCGGTCGCGAAATCCCGCACCATCTCGACCATCGCCTGCTGCTCGTCATTGAGCTCAAACATATGTTGTCCCTTCGGCACCCTCGGGGCGCGTGGATGATGCCCGGACGCTTGGCCGCCCAGGCTGGTGGGTTAACGGCTCACTTTGCCCATGAGCGAAGCGATGGGGCCAACGAAGATCGGGCGGGCCAGGAAGGATGCCCCGACCATGACGATGACCGCTACGGCGAAGAAGATGAATCCGAGCCAACCGTGGTCATCGCGTGCTGCGAACATGTGGTTGAGGTTCCTCAAGGCACCGGTGCTGAGGACCAAGGTCACGTGCACGATCACGAAGAGCACGAAGTAGAGCATGACGGGGAAGTGGACTGCCCGCGCGGCTTCGATCGGATAGATGCGGTTGAGCTTCTTGGTTTTGGAGGGCCAGATGGACGACATGCGCAACCCGGTGAGGATGGCCAAGGGTGCCGCTACGAAGACCGTGAGGAAGTAGGTCAACAGCTGCAGGCTGTTGTAATTGACCCAGCCGTTCTCCAACGGCCAGTTCAGCGATACGTATTGCAAACCGGCGGAAACCGCGTTGGGTATCACGTCCCAACTGGTGGGAACGATGCGCCGCCACTGTCCCGTTGCGAAGAGCAGGACCAGGAAGACGATCCCGTTCACCACCCACAAGACGTCCAGACTCAGGTGAAGCCACAAGTCCAGGCTGATGCGCTTCGGAGGCTTCTTGGTCTTGATCAGACCCTTGTTGTTCCGCACCCAATGGGCTGCGGGACGCTGCGTGGTGCGCACTTTCCACCCGGTCTGGACCATCAGCACCAGGAAGAAGGCATTGAGGAAATGCTGCCATCCCAACCACGCGGGGAGGCCGACGGGGGCGGTTTCAGGTAGCGGCACATGACCGGGGTACTTGGCCATGAAGTCCGCCAACGGCCCCGTGGCTGTCAGCCACCTGGCGGCCAGCACCACCAGTGCCAAGAGCACGACGGCGCCCGCTGCGTAGAGTCCAAAGCGCACACACGGACTCTTGGAGCCTGCAGTCGGCGTACGGGATTCCTGATTCACCAGTTGTTCCTCTCGGAGCGGATTGCTGGAATCGATAATACTAGGTCTTGCAAGTATTTAGTAGGAGGTCCTAGCATCTGGATTCGAATGATCCGGGGATACAAAAAGTCCCGATCGATGTT